>JAIRUS010000084.1 GCA_031254295.1 Streptococcaceae bacterium
CCATACCGCCACCGATAATAACTTTGTCAGCCTTTGTAAGCAAGTTCTCGATAACACCAATCTTGTCAGACACTTTTGAACCACCGAGAATTGCGATGAATGGACGTTCCGGAGCTTCAACAGCTTCTTGAATATAAGCAATTTCGTTTTCAAGCAAGAAACCAGCTACGGCATACTTCACGTTTGCAGAAATCCCAACGTTTGACGCATGCGCACGGTGAGCCGTACCAAATGCGTCATTTACGAAGATATCTTCGCCAAGTGACGCCCAATATTTGCCAAGTTCAGGGTCATTTTTAGACTCTTTCTTGCCATCAATATCTTCAAAACGCGTATTTTCAACGAGAAGAATCTCGCCATCTTTAAGCGCCGCAATTGCCGCTTCAAGCTCTGCACCACGTGTTGTACCTGGAAAGACAACTTCCTTGCCGAGTTTCTCACCAAGCGCTTTCGCAACTGGTGCAAGTGATTTACCAGCCTTGTCAGCTTCTTCTTTGACACGACCAAGATGTGAAAAGAGAATTGCGCGTCCGCCCTGCTCCAAAATGTAATTAATCGTTGGCAGCGCAGCCGTGATACGGTTGTCATTTGTGATAACACCATCCTTGATTGGAACATTGAAGTCCACGCGCACGAGCACCTTTTTGCCCTTGAGTTCAACATCTTTGACAGTCATTTTTGCCATTTTAGTATCTCCTTATGGATTTTTTGATAAGTAATTATACCATTTTTTAAGCCAATTTTGTTGTGATTTTTTTCACAACATTTGATAGTTAAAAATCGCATAAAATCAATTTTAGAATGATTCCATGCGATTCTTCTATTTTCTTGCAGCGCGCGCAGCGTCAACAAATTTTTTGGCGTTAGCGCTGACAGCCACATAATCACCTGTCTCGGCAGGTTTTGTCACTCCACCGCCAGCTGACACCGCAATCGCGCCCGCTTGGAACCATTCAGCGACATTATCAGCTGAGACACCGCCTGACGGCATGACATTGATAGACGGAAATGGCCCCTTCAAGTCCTTAATCATGGCTTTCCCCGCAATATCTCCAGGAAAAAGTTTGATAATCTCAGAGCCAAATTGCATCGCATGCACCGCTTCAGCAGGCGTCAAAACACCTGGAATATACGGAATCTGGTACAAATTGCAAACCTTTGCCACTTCCTCATCGAAACTTGGACTGACAATAAATTGCGCACCAGCTACAATAGCAAGACGCGCCGAGACAGCCTCGAGTACAGTCCCAGCCCCAATCAAAACATTCGTTCCCGCATATTTTTCAACAAGCTCAGCAATCACGTCATTTGCCCTTGGCACCGAATATGTCAGCTCGATAGAGCTGATGCCACCACGAACAACCGCATCAACAATCTTCAACGCCTTCTCAGGCGAATCCGCGCGGACGACCGACACAACACCCGAGTCAACTAACTTCATTATAATATTTGTTCTCAACATGAAAATTTACCTCGTTCTGTATTTTTGTTTAGAAATTCAACCAACTCCTCGCGCGTCGGATAACCATCATTATCTCCAGAGCTCTGAACCGCTATCGCTCCAATCGCACACGCACGCCGCACCGCATCCTCAAGCGACCAATCCTCAAGCAACGCAGACTCCAAACCAACCGCAAAACCGTCGCCCGCGCCAACCGTATCAACCACCTTTTCTACTTTGAACCCTGGCACTGTAAATTTCTGATGCCCTTTCGTCTTAACAAAAGCTCCCACAGCACCCAATTTCACCACAACCGTATGGGTAAGCTCACTTTGATTCAAGTAAAAATCTGCAATCACTTCTGGCTCTCTTGAACCCGTCAAAATCTCACCCTCATCAATTCCCGGCAAAATGATGTGTGCATTTTTTGCCGACTCATTGGTCACCCGCACCATTTTTTCCCTCGAGCGCCAAAGACTAGGTCGCAAATTCGGATCAAAAATCGTCATTATTTTTGCGGTATTCAACCGCTCATTAAAGCGCGTGTACGTTTCAAAAGCCGTTTCAGAAAGTGCCGCAAAAATACCTGACAAATGAGCGATCTTGACGTCATCAAGACTGACAGACTCAACTTCTTGACATGTCAAATTAGCCGCGGCCGAGTTTTTCCGAAAATAAGCCGTCGCCGGATCTCCTTGACTGACACGTTGTTTCAGATAGAAGCCCGTCAAATAATCAGCATCCTGAGTCAGATTTTGAACCTCAATGCCAGCCTTTTCAGTCGCTGAAACAATAAAATTTCCGAACGGATCACTTCCCACCTTTGAAATATAAGCGACCTGATTTCCCAAACGCGCCATACCTACCGCAACGTTTAGCTCAGCCCCCGCCAGAAATTTCTCAAAATCTACTACCTCATCCAGGCTCACATCCTTTTCTTTTGAGGCCAATACAACAAGAGGTTCCCCCAAAGTTAAAAATTCCGCCATCCTTTTCCCTTCTAATGTTCGTTCTACCTTCAACGCTTGGCGTTTCAGAAAAAACAAGTTTATTCAAACGTCATGCGACACCGGTACGCCTTTGTCCCGTGCGCTTCAAGTCGATCATTTCCTTCTTTGAGGGACAGCTCCTGCAGCGTATTGACCTCATCGGGCAAACCATAAAACGGTTCAAGACAAAGGTAATGCAACTCCTCATCTTCCTTTGTCCAAAGACAGAGATTTGGAAAATCATGTAGCTCCATCGCCACACCATGTTTTACCCCTTTTAGCGAAACAAAATCAATCTTATTTTCGAGAATAACCAGTCCTTCAGCAAACATCGCCCGATTAAGCTTGAACTTTGACCCTTCTACCAAAACGGGCTTGATATTTCCCGAACGATAAGGAAATGGTATTTTTACAATCTCGTGCTGATAAAGCTGTGCCCGCTCTGGCCTGACAGATAATTCAGCTTCCTCAAACGCCCCTTCTAAATTAAACGCTGGATGAAAACCAAGTGAATAAGACAGGTCCTTATCCTCAAAATTCTTTACCTCAAAACTCACCAATAATTCATTCTCAACCAGCGTATACCTGACATGCAGCTCAAAATGAAAAGGATAATACTTGAACGTCTCATCGTTCCCACCAAAAGAAAGCGTCAAAGAGTTCTCGGTCTGTGATAAAAGATCAAAGTCATAGTCCGCCACAAAACCATGCTGCGGCATCTCGTAAGCCTTATCATTTATCAAATAACAATCATCCGTTGAACGACCAATAGACGGAAATAAAATCGGCGCATGCTTAGGCCAAGCCTCACCGTTCCAAATATAATCAAACCCCGTCCGATTATCAAACACATGCGTCAGCTGAGCCCCCCGCTTATCCACCTCCACAGTCAACTGCGGATTTTTTAACACAAACATATTCCCCCCAATCTATTAAACACTTAACAAAAGTTATAAAATTCACAAAAATATGGATGGTACCAAGATTGTGTCTTTTTCTTTTTTTACAAAGTTACACCATTTTTAAAGATGGCAATTTCCTGAAATTTATTTTCTTCATTGCGAGTTTTTTCTCCGCTCGCCGTTGCGATGATTTTTTCAATAAAATCTTCCAAAACAGCTTCTTTATCTTCTTTGAACAACCGACCTGCATCAAAATCAATCCAATGTGGTTTATTCTCCGCAAGTTCCGTATGCGTTGCAATTTTTAATGTAGGCACAAAAGTTCCAAATGGTGTTCCGCGCCCCGTTGAAAAAAGAATCAGATGAACGCCTGCAGCAGCCATATTGGTCGTTGAGACCAAATCATTTCCAGGTCCTTGAAGTAGACTTAACCCCTTTTTTCGTACTGGTTCTGCATAAGAAAGCACATCTACCACTGGAGAAGTACCAGATTTTTGGGTGCAGCCAAGAGATTTATCCTCAAGAGTGGTGATTCCCCCTTCCTTATTTCCGGGTGATGGATTTTCATACACAGGCTGCCCATAACTAAGAAAATAGCTCTTAAAGTTATTTATTAAATCTACAATGTTATGAAAGACTTCTTCACTTTCAGCACGTGCCATAAGTCTAGTTTCTGCTCCAAACATTTCCGGAACTTCTGTCAAAACTGTAGAACCACCTTGAGCTCCTAGATAATCTGAAAACATACCAATTAGTGGATTTGCTGTAATCCCTGAAAAACCATCCGAACCACCACATTTCATACCAACTTTAAGTTCAGACAAAGGAACTTCTTCTCGATGATCATCTCTAGCAGCTTCCAAGAGCTCTTCCAATAAATTGCGTGCCGATTTTTGTTCATCCTTCACATGTTGTGCCACCAGAAATTTCACGCGTGTATGATTGACTTTTCCCACTAGCACTTTAAAAGCATCCATCGTATTATTCTCACATCCGAGCCCAAAGACAAGGACTCCACCAGCATTAGGGTGATGTACAGCATCCGCTAGAATTTTTCGCGTATTTTCGTGATCATCCCCAAGCTGCGAACATCCATACTCATGTTTCAAAATTTGAATATTATCAAACGGTAACTTTTCACCAGCATGATCTTCTCGAAATTGTTGAACAACCCTCTCTGCAATTCCGTTCACGCAACCAACCATTGGAATGATATATAAATCGTTGCGAACACCTACTCTACCATCTAAACGCCGATAACCTCTGAAGGTTTTATCTCTCTTAGGATAGCTGACAACTTTCAAATCTGGCTGATAAACATAGTCTAGCTCACCCTCAAGATTAGTTTCTAGATTGTGTGAATGAATCCATGATCCCTTTTCTACTTTTTCAGTCGTATGACCGATAGGAGCGCCATATTTCATTACATTTTCGTTTAATTTTAAATCTCGAAGTGCAATTTTATGCCCCTGAGGAATATGAGTCTTCGCATTAAGGCTAATATTACCATCTGTTGCTTCCTCACCTGCCGCAATATCTAAAAGCGCAACTGCCACATTATCATCTTGGTTAAGATATATTAAATTTCTCATCTTTGTCCTTTGTTGATTTCTTGTACGAGAGTGCGGCTACCCTTTATTTCTAGTTCTTCAATATCCTTCTTAATCGCGGTGACCAATTCGGGATATTTTGTTAAATCCGTCCCCCAAAACTCACTATGAGAAAGAACTTCTGTCACATAGTCGGAGGATTTTTTTAATTCTTCCAATGCCTCCATTACTTCAGGAGTATCATTAACAACAATAGCTGTCTGATAAGGTCCATAAATCATAAGCCAAGCCGCAAATCCAAGGGTGATCCGCGCGGGAACTTTTCCTGTTCTTTCAATATTTTGAAGAATAGTGGGTAAAAGACGATATTCACATTTAGAGATAGAATTCAACGCAATGGAGCTTAGCTCGTGGTTAACAAATGGGTTTTCAAAACGTTCTTTGATAGCCGCGCGATATGTAGCCAAGTCAGCTTCAGGCAGATTAATCATCGGCGAAATCTCATCCTTCATCTCATCCAAGATAAATTGAGAAAAGTCAGCATCTTTCATTACCTCGCCAACCGTCCTTATTCCCGCCAATAGTGCAAGCGGCGTCATTGTGGTATGAGGCGCATTCAGCAAACGAACTTTACGTTCACGATAAGGCTGCATATCCTCCGTTACAATTACGTGGAGACCCGCTTTCGCAAGCGGAAGGATTTCTTCCAATTTCTTATCACCTTCTATAACAAATAAGAGGAAAGCCTCTGCTTTAACGAGCAAGTTATCTTCATAACCAATTCGAGAAAAAACTTCTTCTTTTGTATCACGTGGAAAACCCGGCACAATACGGTCAACCAAAGTAGAATAAAAATCATTTTCATTTTCTACCCAAGAAGAAAACTCAGATCCCAGATTCCAAAACTTAATAAGCTTTAAAACAACTTTCTTTAGCTCATCTCCGTTATGTTCAATTAGCTCACATGGAATAATCTGAAAACCTGATAGCCCATTTTGAAAACGTCGATAGAGTAATTGAACCAATTTTCCTGGGTAGGATTTTGCTGGTCTATTTTCAAACCTATCTGTTTCATCCCATGCGATACCAGCTTCCGTTGTATTTGAAAAGATAAATTTAGCCGTTTCAATATTTGCCAAGTTTAAGAAGGCCTCATAATCCACAAAAGGATTTACCGTTTTCGCCACCACTGTCATAATTTCATCTTCTTGAATCTTTTGACCTTTGAGGAGACCTTCAAGAACGACTGTATAATTATCTTCTTGTTCATCAAGAAGATCCGCCATTCCCTTTTCAAGCGGTTGGACAATTGCCACAGAACCGTTAAAAAGGCCGACCTTATTCATTTGTTGAATTTGCCATTCTATGAAAGCGCGAAGAAAGTTACCTTCTCCAAATTGAATGACGCGGATAGGATTAGTTCCTTTGTCAATAGGCAATTCTTTTATATTTTTCATGTCATCTCCTTTACTATTTGAAGAATCCAAAATAGTCATGAGCATTATTATATGAAATATTTTGAATTAATTTGCCAAGCATTTCCACATTATCTTCCACACGCCCTTGCTCCACAAGCTCGCCAAAGAAATTGCAAAGAACACGGCGGAAATATTCATGGCGAGGATAGCTCAGGAAACTGCGGGAATCCGTCAACATTCCTACAAAGTTTGGAAGCAAGCTCTGTTGGGCAAAAACTTCAAGCTGTTTATGCATATATTCAGCTGTATCATTAAACCACCACCCCGCTCCAAGTTGGAGACGTTGTACACCGTTGCCTTGAAAACTTTGCATCAGAGTCGCAAGCTGCAGCCAGTCATTTTGATTTAATGAATAGAAAATTGTCTTTGGAATAAAGTTTCCGTCAGCCGCAGCCGAATAAAGTTTTTGCATACTATCCACAATATCTGCTTGTGTTCCCATCATATCGTAACCAGTATCGGCTCCAATTTTCTTGAACATTGGACGATTCACATTTCGTGTTGAATTAATGTGAAATTGCATGGTCCAATCAAACTCATTATTGAGTTTCATAAGTTCTATCATGATAGCTGTCAGATACTGATTGATTTCCAAAGCTGTTAATGAACTATTTTGAATCCCCTTGGCGATTATACCGTCAATCACGACAGTATCAGCTTCTTCATAATAGAATGTTTCCAAAGAATGATCTGAAAGTGCTCCACCCATACTCGTGAAAAACTCAAAGCGTTGATGCATAGCTTTAACAATATCTGATAAATTATGAATCTTTACTCCAGATATCGTTCCCAGCTCCTCCAAATAATCACCAAATTCATCATTTTGGATATGAAGAAGCTTATCTGGACGGAGCGCTGGCAAAACTTTAAAACCATTTTCTGCTTCATCTCTCGCAATTTCAACATGAAAATGGAGATCCGACGCTGGATCATCTGTGGTGCAAACGGCCTTAACGTTAGAATTTCTGATAAGGCTACGTGGTTTAAAGTCATCTGTTTGAAGAAGTTTATTTGCCTTCTCCCAAATAGCTGGGGCTGTTTGACGATTAAACACTTCATCAATGTGAAAGAATCGCTTCAACTCCAAGTGACTCCATTCGTAAAGTGGATTTCCTAACGCTTTCTCAATCGTGCCAGCCCAAGCAAGAAATTTCTCGTAATCATCCCCATCTCCAGTGATTAATTCTTCTGGAACACCATTGGCACGCATCAAACGCCATTTATAGTGATCGCCATAACTTCCTTCATTTAGCCAAATTCGTGTAATATTCGTATAATTTTTATTTTCATAAATTTCTACTGGATTCAAGTGGCAGTGAAAATCTATAATTGGCATTTCCTTAGCGTAATTGTGAAATAGTGTTTTTGCCACTTCAGTTTTCAATAAAAAATCTTCTGAAAGTAATTTCATGATACTTCTCCTTTTGCTGATATGCAGCTCATTAACTTATTAATGTCCTTTTTTATTGTTTGATCATCTGCTGAATATTCCAGAGCGATGGGGATATCTTGGGGAAGACGTTCAAGAAAATTTCTCCACGCTAGATTTCCATTATCAAGTGATGAAACAACGTATTCACGCTGATTGTGTCGTATATCTTTTAAATGGATATACCGCTAGCAACAAATTTGCTATGATGCCTGGCACATTTTATTCTGGTTGCTTTCCAATGTAAGCTAGAATACCCCCATCAACATAAAGAATATGACCGTTAACAAAATCGCTAGCCTTAGAGGCTAAAAAGATCGCCGGTCCTTCTAAATCCTCAACTTCCCCCCAGCGCTCAGCTGGAGTTTTAGCAACGATAAATGAATCAAATGGATGCCTAGCTCCGTCTTCTTGTCGCTCTCTTAGCAGTGCTGTTTGAGGAGTAGCTATATAGCCCGGTCCAATTCCGTTACATTGAATATTGTATTTCCCATATTCAGATGCAATATTGCGCGTCAACATTTTTAAGCCACCTTTAGCAGCTGCATATGCCGATACCGTTTCACGTCCCAATTCAGACATCATCGAACAAATATTAATGATTTTTCCGCCGCCTTTTTTAATCATGCCAGGAATTACCGATTTTGAAACAATGAATGGGCCATTTAAATCCACATCAATAACTTGTCTAAATTCATCCGCTGACATATCAACCATTGGAATTCGTTTAATAATTCCAGCATTATTGACCAATATATCAATCGTGCCAACTTCTTTTTCTATTCGTGATACCATAGAGTTGACTGCTACTTCATCTGTCACGTCACAAATATAGCCATGTGCTTCAATTCCCAATTTCCCATACGCAGCAAGACCTTTATCAATGCTTTCTTGATTTCTATCGTTGAAAATAATTTTAGCTCCTGCAGCCGCATAGGCTGTCGCGAGTGCAAATCCAATGCCGTACGTTGCTCCTGTAATAAGCGCTATCTTTCCTTCAAGTGAAAATGATTCTGTTATGTTTTTTGTCATTCTATTCTTTCCTAGCTTTCTCAAATTCTAGGAAATCCTCTCTTATCGGCGTAAATGAATCAAGTAGCTGACTGTCATCCTCAAGGGGAATACAGCCGTGTTCATAATTACTCGGGAAATAAATCGAATCTCCCACATTAACAATTTGTGTACTTACCCCTCCTGGATATTTGATGGCAAACTTGAATGCTCCCTTCAGAATAAATGTTGTCTGAGTTTGTGCATGGCAATGAAATGGAACTTTCGCCTCTAAAGCCATTCCCTTTTCAAAATAGACGCGAGCAGTCATTAGTCCTTCTCCGTGTGATAAAACTGTCCTAAAAGTGTTATCATCAATTCTTAAAGTTTTAAGATTTTCTTTTTTAAAAAACATTCCTTCCATTACCTTAAATCTCCCATGGCAACCATATCCATATCTGTATAAGTAATATTTTCACCGCACATGGCCCAGATAAATGTGTAATTACTTGTTCCTACTCCTGTATGAATAGACCAGCTCGGATTAATAACCGCTTGTTCATTCCCTATAACGAGGTGTTTCGTTTCATCAGGTTTCCCCATAAAATGGAAAACTCTATTATCACCTTCCATATCAAAATAAACATAAGTTTCCATACGTCTTTCATGCGTATGGCAAGGCATAGTGTTCCAAGATGAGCCAACAGCAAGTGAAGTAAGTCCCATTTGTAATTGGCACGATTCCATTTGATTTGGGTGAATATATTGATTTATTTTACGCTTATTCATGTGCTCGTTGTCACCTGGCCTAAGCGGAGTAATATCTGATAAAGCTACTTTTTTATTTGGATATTTATGATGCGCAGGAGCTGATGCCACATAAAATTTAGCCGAGTTTTTAGATGAAACACTACCAAATTTGACGATTTTTGTTTCCTTTCCCACATAATATCCATCTTGATGTAACATTTCTTCTTTTTTATCATCAATTATTACATAGCCTGGGCCTCCTATGTTGATAATTCCAAGTTCACGTCGCTCAAGAAAATAATCAACACCAAGTTCTTTGTCCAGAATAACTTCAAGTTCGTTCTCGCTAGGAGTGATACCGCCAAAGATTAGGCGATCATTATGTGAGTATGTTAGATGAATAAAATTTGGTTCAAAAATTTTTTCGACAAGAAATTCCGATCTCATTTCTTCTGTTGTGTATCGTTCAATATCTTTTGGTGCATGTGCATACCGTGTATCAAAAGTTTGGTTTATCATTTTCCTTCTTTCCTTGTAAGCATGTAATCAAAGAGATTTAAAAATAAATTCCTTTATCATATCATTTTTAACTTTAACGACTTTCTACTTCTTCTTGAATCTCTTCTAGGGACTTGCCATTTGTCTCTCGGATGGCAAATTTGATGAAGATAAACATGCCAAAACCAAAGATAGAAAATACCGCGAAAGTAGCGACTGCCCCAAGATTTGCAACCATGATTGGGAATGCTTGCGTGACTGCATACGTTGCTGCCCAAAGTGCAAATGATGCAATGGATGCTGCGCGTGCCCGAATTTGTGTTGGGAAAAGTTCAGAAATTAACACCCAAGTTCCAGCGCCCATACCGATTTCAAAGAATACCATAAACATTGCAACCATTGCGATAATAAAGATATCCATTGCAACTGTCATTGGATTATGCGTGAAGGCCCAAGAAAGTAAGCCCATAACCACGCCCATTCCAACAGAACCAATAAGCAAGAGACGTTTCCGTCCCAATCGGTCAACCAGAACCATGAACACGACAACAAAGATAACTTTTACTAAGGCAATAAAGACAGATTGGAAAAGAGCTGCATTCGTGCCTAATCCCGCATCTTTAAAAATAGTTGGAGCATAATAATTGATTGCATTTACTCCTGAAAGTTGTTGAAAAATTCCCATTAAGACTGCAATTAGAAGCGTTACACGAACTCCTTTTGCAAAAAGTTGTTTATACGATCCTTTTGATTCGTCAGCAATAGAAACTTTTATGCTTTCCACCTCATCTGCAACTTCAGAATTAGTAGCACCTACATAGAATTTTTTCAAAATTCCAGGAACTTTTTCACCCTTTCCTACTTTAATCAAAAAACGAGGAGATTCGGGAACAATAAACATCAGAATGAAGAAAATAACACCAGGAACCATCGCCATAAAGAGCATAATACGCCATCCAGTATGTTCCCCCCATGTTTGCGTATGGGTAGATGCAATTGCATAGTTAATAAGATAAGTTGCAAACATACCAATAACGATGGCTAGTTGATAACCCCCAACCATAGCGCCTCGAATTTTTTGTGGTGCAAATTCAGCAATAAGTAAGGGGACAATCGTAGATGCCATGCCGACAGCCATACCACCAATTAAACGGGCAATAATAAGCATTTCAACGCTTATTGTCAAACCACTCATAACACCAGATATCATGAAAAGAATGGAAGCCACTACCAAAACAGGTCGTCGTCCAAATTTATCAGCAAGAATACCAACAAATGCACACCCCATCATTGCTCCTAGAGGGACTGCACCTGATACAAAGCCAGTCATTGAGGGTGTTAAATGGAATACCTGACCGATAAACGGTAGTGCCCCAGCAATAACACCTTGGTCATAACCAAATAAGAATCCTCCGAAAGCTATCGCAATAACAATCATAATTGCATAGCTTGTTGCTTTTCGTTTTTGCAATGAAATATTTTTAATTTCTTCCTGTGTCTCAGAATTTTGAGAATTCATAAATTCTCCTCCTTTTTATTTTTGAACACTCTCAGGTGGGTCAATCGTGTAGTTTCCAGAAATTTTACTGCAAAATAAGCTCATAATCTTTCGCAGTGTGACGAAGTTCACCTACAGCTTGGCCAATCGACCTCTGAATCAATTAGTTTTTCTGTACTCTTTTCCTTATCCTTCTACAGTTTCAATATTTTCTTCTAATGTCTTGATATTTTCCAGAACTTTTTTCTTGTTGAGAGGATACCAGAAAGCTGTGACGAAGACAGCAACAAATGTGGTGACTGCCGGAATCATCGTTGCCAGCACATAGATGCCGTTAATTGTGCTTGTACTTTGTTGGGCGCCGCCTGAGGTAGAAGCCACAAAACCAATGACGGCAAACATTCCTGCACCGAAGCTTCCTGCAATCGCCTGAGCAATTTTGCGGGAAAGAGAATTGACGGCGTAAATAGAACCGACTTCACGAATTCCTGTGATGACCTGCTGATTATCAATGACATCATTGATAAAGGCCCAGATGTTGATGTTGAAGATAACAACGCCCACATTAGCTAGGATGTTCAAAGTCATGAAGATAGCGATGCTGTGCGTGTGAAGGACAACCAAGATCCAGAAAAAGAGTGTAGCCTCGATGAGCGCGACGACAGTCGTTTCTTTACGACCAAAGGTATTGGTTAACCAACTTGAAAATGGAGCGACCGCAAAGGTCAGCAGGGACTGGAGAAGTAAAATAGTTGCCAGTGCCCCTACACTTCCAAAGTAGTAGGTAAAGAGATAGGTCATGTTGACACCATTCAAGTTTTGGTTCAAGGTGAGCACCAAGTCAAGCACGACCAAGGCAATCAGAGCTCTATTCCCTGCCATGTGCTTCAGCAGCTCGCTGAGTGGCAGAGCTTTCTCGCGCTCAACATGGATTCGCTCTGTCGTCATGACTGTTGTCAGCTTGTAAGAAACCAAGGACAGAATGACGCAACCGACAACCACGAAGAGGAAGTTTGTTTCGTTCAGGACCTTTGTTCCGTTTGGTCCTACGCTATAGGCGAGGACAGGGAGCGCAAAGTTTAAAGACATTGAAGCAGCCGTTGCGCCTAGGGTGCGCCAGGTAGATAGAGTCGATTTTTCGTGAGAATCATCCGACATTGCGGCAGACAATGAACCGTAAGGGATATTCACGCAGGAATAGATAATTCCCCAGCCTAGGTACATCACGGATACATAAGCCACACGGGCAGCCATTGGCAAGGTATTCACGTAAGGAATAAAAAGCAAGACAGCAAATATGGCAAGCGGCCATTTAAAGCGGGTAATCCAAGGGATGAAGCGACTTCCATTCTTCAATTTGCTCACATCCACTAGGCGCCCCACGGTAATGTCAGCAATGGCATCTATCAAACGGGCTAGAAGCAAAAGCATGGCAACAATCGCAGGTGAAATTCCTAAAATATTCGTCAGGAATATCATGAAAAATGAGGAGATCATGGTGAAAGTGAAGTTATTGCCTGCATCTCCGAGGGCATAACCTATTTTGTCTGACCAGCCAAAGGGTTTGGAGCGGTCGGCTGTGATTTTTTGTTGTTCCATTTTAAGCTCCTTATACTTCCTTTCAAGATGTGAGCCTCCCTCACATCTTGTTTTAAATCGAGATTAAATCTTTTTGACCAGATTCAATGCGGATCTTAAATTGATTTTCCTCTGGATTCTTTAATTTGATGGAAACTTGCTGCTTTTCTCCATCATAGAACCAGCCCTCCTGAGCTTCCTCAAATTTTGATGTTCTCAAAAAACGTGTGAGTTCTCTACCTTCTAACTTGATGGATAAGGGGGAAATCTTCGGGCAAAGAACATTTACTCTTAGGTCTTGTAGCTTGGTTTGGTAGCTTCCGTTCTTTTCAAATTGAATTTCAGTGTCTGCCACCGCGGGTTTGGTTCTGATTTTCGTCAGTAAACTTTCCCCATTTTTATAGTTCAGGCTTTCGCCATCGTCTTCATAAAGGGTAAATTCAGAGTCTACAGAGGGCTCAATGGTCAGCTGCAAGAGAGAGATTGAATCTTTGTGTAAATTCATGAGCTCTGGTGCTTCTACAAGAACACTACCACTACGTAAAAACATTGGAATGCTTGAAAGATTTACAGGAATTTCTATTGTTTGCCCACCTCTAAAAGCCTCAAAGGTTACCAAGTTATACCAGTCAGATCCTTTAGGGAGGTAAACTTTTTTCAGGGTTTGATTTTTTTCTAAGACATTTGCAACTAAAAGTGATGGCCCCAGCATAAACTCAAAGCTTTCCTCTGCTACCTGTAAATCATTTTGAAATTCATAAACAAGTGGGCGCATAATTGGAGACCCCTTAATTGATGCTTCGTATAAAAGCGAATAAAAATAAGGAGCTAGACGGTAACGCAACTTAATAGCTTCTCGAATGAATTTTGTATAACTTGGGTACATCCAAGGCTCAGTAACTGTATTATCTGTGTTACATGAGTGGATAGAAAACCGTGGCTGGAAAATTCCATTTTGAACCCAACGAACAAAAAGTTCTGGTTCAGGAGCTGGTCCATCAAAACCTCCAATATCACACCCTTGATTTGCCACGCCAGATAAACCCATTCCCAAAATTGTTGGAACATTATATTTTAAACTTTTCCAGCTTGTCCAATTATCTCCTGCCCAGGTTTGGGCATAACGCTGAATGCCTGCAAAGCCTGCGCGGTTGGTAAGATAAGGGCGTACATTTCCAGAATGCTTGAGAATGGCCTCCTGCGCAGTTTTTGCCATCATCATGGACATAATGGGTTTCAGAGCTGCAATCGGCTTTTTCAGGCCCTCGGCTTCTGCAATGGCTTGATTCTCGCTGATCTCGTACTCATTATTGTCATTCCAGATATTTGTGATGCCTAAGGAAAGCAACTGCTCGTTCATTTTCTTTTCCCAGATCTCGCGCCCAGATGCGCCTGTGAAATCCACGAAATGTGCTTTCCCACCCCAATATCTGTCTTTTTGAAAATTTTGAAGATCTGGCGTCTTGATATAGGCATTATGGCTTTCAAATTCCTCTGTCAGTGGGTGACTGACAAGCATAGCTGGCTTGATGTTCGGGGCAAGCAGAACGCCTCGCTCCTTCAAATCTTCAACAAATTTTCCTGGATCAGGGAAACGTTTATAATTCCAATTAAAGACATAACGTTTCCCATCTTCTTTAGAAGTATAGCCTGAAGAGAGGAAGAAGCCATCAATCGGAATTTCATTTTCCTTACAAGTATCGACAAAATCTAGAATCGCCTGATCTGAGTCTTGATCAAGTTCTGTGTAAAACATCGTTGAGCCCATGTAGCCAAATGAAGCAAGAGGCTGCATCACAGACTTTCCTGTCAGATCCGTGTAATGCTCAACGACCTCTTTGATGGTCGGACCTCCAATGAAAAACAGATCTAAATCGCCGCCATCAGCCTCAAAAAAGCTATATTTAGGCCAGTAATTGCTATGCTCGCAATCTATGTCAAAGGCTGAATCATAGGCATTGTTGTAAAAGAGGCCATGGGCGAGATTCTTTTTGCTGTTGAAATTAATATAAAAAGGAATCATTTTATAGAGCGGGTCTGACAGCTCGGCGTCCCAACCCAGCGAGTCTGTATTGTGCATCCGCATATGACGCCTATATTTATTGAGAAGACCAGACTTTTCACCAAAACCATAAAACTTGCTCTCGTCCTCTATCACACTGTAATGGTAGGATTGTCCCAAATCATTCTGCAAGAATGAGCGTTCTGGAACGTCCTGGTGTAAAATATTGCCATTTTCATCCAGAATCTTGAAGAAGAAGGGATCAGCATTTATTTCCAGTGAATATTTGTCTGCCCTTGCAGAATAGCCCTTTTCAGTTTTTAATAGCTCAAAAGGCAGACCTTCGACAGTTTTTCGTTCATTTTTGAAGAAATCATCTAACTGGTCCTTCCAGGCCGTTTTAACTAGCGCATAAGAAGATTCTCTTTCAAATTCTTCTTTGAAAGTTCCGCGAAGTCTGATAATATTCTCGTCCAAAAAATAAACCTGAAACTGGGCCTCCTCAGTTTTTACAAGAAGGTAATTATCGATTTCTTCTACGGAAATTAATTTATTACTTGTTTTCATAACTCCTCCTGTAAGTTCTGATAAAATTTTCTCATTGCGTAAAATGCAAGTTTTTTATGTTTTCTATCAGCTGAAACAAGGCCTTTGAGATTGTAATAGTTTTGTTTGGTATGCAATCGTCTTGGACAGCGAAAATCATGCAAAATCCAAGGACTAATTCCCTTAATATATTTTATTTTTGATAACGTCTCTATCTGTTTTTCATAGATTGCAAGTTGGTTTTCTTCGGTAAACATCTCGTCACGCGTTCCATGGTTTTCCGAAGTTGCATCTGCTCCAAATTCCGTGATAAATACTGGTTTTTCAGGCTTACTATTCTCAAATACTTTGATTAATCGACTAAAATCAGGTTCGTACCAACCATAATACTCGTTCATACCGATCACATCCAGTTTTTCTGCTAACCGATCATTCATTATCAAATCCACAGTATTCACCAAGCACGCTGCGGAAACTAAGCGAGTGCAATCCAGTTCATGAGCCTTATCTGCTAAATTTGCCATAAATTTATAACGTGCATTTGTGTCTGCGTTTTCATTACCGACTGACCAGATTACTACACTTGCTCGGTTAAAATCTCGATTGATAAGTTCTGTCAGCTGATTTTCGGCATCCATATAAGTCTCTGGATTATCAAATTGAACTGCCCAATAGACTGGAATCTCTTCCCAGAGAAGTATTCCCATTTCATCTGCAATTTGAGCTGCCCGCTCTGAATGCGGATAGTGTGCTAGGCGAAGATAGTTACATCCCATTTCCTTTGCGAGTTGATAATTTTCACGTATTTCATCATCTGTCAAGGATTTTCCGTTCATGACACTATCTTCATGACAGGCAATTCCTTTGAAAAATATCTTCTGATTGTTCAAGTAAACATCTTGAGTTTCAACACGAATCTCACGAAAGCCTATTTTATCAATAACCTTATCATTCTCAAATTCAAGAATTACCTCATACAATTTAGGTTTTTCGGGACTCCAAAGTTCAGGACGAGCAGCTACATTAATTTTTCCAACACCATTTTGTATTTTAATTTCTTCAAAAATTTGAAGTTCAGGAATTTCAAATTTCGCGACTCCTTCACTGATGCCGTCAATTTTAACTGTTGCAAAGATCTCATTGAAATTCTTTTTAGGCTCTAATCCCACTTTTAAATCTCTGATAAAAGATTGTGGTAGGCGCAACAAATCCACATTCCTATAAATTCCTCCATAATTGAACCAATCTGTATTTTCCATTGGAAGATTTTCTGCACGGCGTGTATTATTGGTTACTATTAGCAAACGATTTTCATTTTTAAGATAATCTGTCACTTCTACAGAAAAAGGGGTTGAACCGCCCAAGTGAATACCTAGATAGTGCTGATTGAAAAAAACAACTGCCCGATAATTTGCTGCCCCAAATCTCAAAAATAATCGCTCATTTTCCTCGTGTTTTTTATAAGTAA
>JAIRUS010000098.1 GCA_031254295.1 Streptococcaceae bacterium
ATCCAAGTGTGACAAGCACAGGCACAGTAGTTGATGAAACGAAAGCAGCGACTTCAACTGTTTCTAGCACGACAAGTACACCATCTGCTCTAACAAACAATCTTCTCGCCTCAATCTCACCGAATCAAGACCCTAAAATAGACGATATAAAAGTCTCAGGTTCTATCAATAATGACATGACAGGTTCAGGAGTTCTTGACAATTTAGAAGTCACAATTGATTCAAAAAATATCACAGCGAATAATCTCTTAACCCCTGACGGTCTGCATTGGTCAGATGATACAATAGTTATCCCAATTCGTGGCACAGCTCTTGGCACGATTTCAAGTACGAACTTCGGTGTCGATGGACCAACAAGTCCTGCGACCGTCTATACATTCAATCCAGGAGATTCAGGGCGCATCACCGATGTCGGTCAAACGTTGTCAGGATTGAAACTTGACATGCTTTACACGGTGGTGTCAAATGACGCACCCGCTTGGCAAGCAGGTTTTACAGACCCAGATCCGACAACACCACAAGGATTAGCCTTTTCAGGTGAACAAAATATAAATGGTGCAGACGGAAACTCTATCGTGGCGCTGTATTATGGGACGAGCCAACTCGACCTCCTTTATCAAGTGGTGCTGTCAGGAACAGTAATAGAAGCACCAGTTCTCGCTTCATTCATCAGTACAGACATTGATAACGGACAAGGTGTCACAACAAACCTGAATAATATTTTGACCGTTACACCGAATACCACAAACCTCCAAACAACAGGAAACATCATATACGATACAAGTAACCAAAATCTGAATGGTGCATCAAGTCTGCCCTATGGTGGGTATCTCGGTGTTGGTTTTGTGTCACATTTTGACTATCATTTCTACAGTCCAGCGCCTGCCATGTCAGGGACATCTCTTGCTTATTCTGCAGGTGTGCGCTATGATTTGTTTGGGAGTGCACTTCAAGCGCACCTCATCACGCAAACGCGTGTGCAGGGTCAGATTTTCTACTATGACAACCAAGGCGCACAATTCCATAATACAGATAACTTTATCTGGTTCCCAGACACGGACGTAAACATTCCCATGTCTCACTTTGATAACTATGCTCAAGATTCTTGGGAAGAGACAGGAACAAATAATTACCCAGTTTTAAACTGGCATTATACAAAACTCAGTACCGTCACGATAAACTTCTACGGTACAAATGGCGTGTATCTTGGGAGTAACTCCGATACAGAGCGTGCAGGAACACCATTTAACTTTGACGCCCCAAATCATATTGCGTATTACGACTTAATCAGTGCCTCTCATTACTCAGGAACGTTTGGCATGACCGACCAGACAATTAATGTCTACTATAATTACAATCCACCCGTAATTCAGGTTACCCGAGAAGTGACGGTCGAGGTTGCGAATCCCAACTATAATCCAGACATTGTGGCCGCCCTAGACTATGAGGCTGAGCAAGCAGCTTATCTAGCGGCGAACCCATGGGCAGGGCCAAGCGCGCATATGTCATGGGAACAATATGTGTCGAAGTCAGGCATGGCGACCTTTTCGACCTACGCAGACTTAGGAGATCCAGGCTCGGCTGCTTGGTATGAATATTATGCTTACTACGCAGAGCCGACAATCGAGCAAAACGTTGTCGAGCGCTACTTTACAGTGGATAATGGCCAACTCACCCCGAAGCCAGTTTCAGCGGATACAGGAGGCGCTGGGAACTTTACAGTTGACCATAAGCCAAACTTCCGTCCAGTTGTAGGGGCAGACGACCCGATGGCGCCATGGTTGAAGCTAGGACAGAATCCATTTGGAAACAGTCATCCAGTCTTTGGGAATGGGAATCAGAATACCAATAATGGCATCAACTGGAACTCAGCTGGAAGAAATCCAAATACTTACTACATGAACTCGAATCCAAACACATCAGATAGTGATTCAAGTGGTGTATCTGCCTTAATTATCACAGCAGTAAATTCACTTTTAACTGGTATTGGCTCAGCGTTTTACGTGAGTGAAAAGCAGAAGAGAAAGAATGCTATCAAATGGGGCGGAGAAGCTCTGGCAAATGCAAATACTTATTTGTATACAGATGAGAATGGAAATGCAAAGGGAGGCATTGACATTGGGGCTACGGTAGATAGAATTGAGAATATGTCAGCAGGGAGTGTAGCTACAGGGGGGGCAGAGACCTCGCCAAATGAATCTGTAAGTTATAATAATTTAAATGAAATATTTGGTAATGGAGCGGCTCCATCATCTTCATTACAAACAGGTTTTCAAAATTCAACTCCTTCAGGTAAAGGAGGAACACCGAATGAATAGCGATAAACGACAAA
This sequence comes from Streptococcaceae bacterium, assembly GCA_031254295.1. Lineage (GTDB taxonomy): Bacteria > Bacillota > Bacilli > Lactobacillales > Streptococcaceae > Lactovum. The sequence continues at coordinate 2,333 of JAIRUS010000098.1, forward strand.
GTGAAATTTCGGATGATAAAAATGTATTGCGTCAAATTGCCCTTTATACGGCATTGCATGGATCAGTCATTCCCAGAAGTTTATTTAATAGGTATGCAAAAGATCCTAAAGTAAGTCGAGAAAATATTACGAAATCTTTTGCAGAACGAGTCCAGATTTTCCTTGAAAAAGGTAATCTATCAGATTTATCTTATCAAGTTTTATCAAATGCTAGTCAGAAATTATCTGGAAAGAATCCAGACCTTGAAGAGGTAATAAATTATGTTTCTCTATGGATGAAAAAAGTTGAGATGAGAGAAGAACTCACAGCCGATGAAAAGTTAATAAAAGAAGTTTTTTCAGTTGACACAGTTTTAAAAGATTTAGATATCACTCAGCTAGAGGAACAAATTCAAAAGAATCATGAAAAGGAGGAAGGAGAGTAAAAGTGAAAGTCAGTAGAATATTGATTTTAATTGCAAATTTGATAAGAAGTCTGTTGATGATTCGAGAAATTATTTTATGTATCGTTATTTTGCAGTATACTTATGGAGCGGACTCTCCTATTCCAACTGAGCCTTGGTTTGGCTTTGTCCCAGCTTTAGAGTTGATACCTGGGTTGGTTTTACTTGTTTTTCTTTGGATTGCTTTTGTGAAAGTTAAAGACCGAAATAAGAAAAGATGGTATATTTTTATTTTGATTGACGGACTTTATTCGCTTTTAGGTTCCTTGGTGTTTTCTCGCAATAATCCGACAGGGATTCTGTTAGGCGTTGTACTCGGTTTGTTCTATTTACTTTCATTTGCTTTAAGACCAGATATAATAGAAGAGAAAACTTAAAATTAGATTTCTTTAATAATATATTGACTTTTTTTTAATTTGAACTATAATTGTTCTTGAGAGGAGCGAGACAAAATACTCTCAAGATATGATCCTCTCAGGAAAGAGGTAGTAAAATGTCAAACGAGTTGATGAACCGAAATAACGATTTGTTAGGCATGCACAACGACAGATTTTTTAATCATCTGGCAAGAAACTTTTTTGGAAATGATTTTCCTAGCTTTTGGAATGACACGTCAGGTCTCTTAATGAAGACTGATGTGACAGAAACTGATGAAGCCTATCAGGTCAAGATTGATCTGCCAGGTGTGCCAAAGGAAAAAATTAAGATTGATTACGCGGATGGTGTGCTTTCAGTGTCTGGGAAGCAACATAGCGAATCTGAAGCAAAGAATGAAGCAGGACAAGTAATTCATAGTGAGCGCTATTTAGGAACTTACAATAGAAGCTATAGCCTGCCTAATGTTGCGCGTGATGATATCAAAGCGACATTTAAACATGGTGTCTTGACAATTGATTTGCCAAAGGTAGCCAAAGATGAGAAAACTAAAGAAATCTCGATTGACTGACAAAAATAAGAAAACTCCTTGATTTTCAAGGAGTTTTAGTTATTCTTTTGTGATAAATTAGTTGCTTGCGGCTGCACTAGATGAAGAGGCTGATGAAGTGCTAGCTGAGCTAGAAGCGGCTGAAGAGCCTGCGTCAGATCCACGGACCATGCCAAGTGTGTTGTCAGTAGAAACTTGGAAGTCTGTTGTGACATTGTACATTACGGCTTGACCGTTAAGTGTACCATGTACATCATATGAGCCGTCTGGATCTTGTTGCACAAGGTTCACAACAAAGCCTGAGTGGGCTGAGACAACGGCTGCGGTTGCTTTATCAGCATTTGTGCCTGTAATAGTTGTATCGGCTGGATTAGCACCGCGGTCTCCGCCAAGAGCTTGAGAACCTGAGGCTTGTGAGCCAGCGGCAGATGACCCCGTCGCGGCCGAACTTGCAGTCTGTGCTGTAGCCGCAGATGAGGCAGTAGTTTGAGCATTTGCAATGGCTGCTCCGCCACCAGCGAGAGCGAGAGTGATAGCGCCTGTGGCGAGAATTTGTTTCATTGACATATTTAGTTACCTTCTTAATCTTTTTTATTATCACTAAGACTATAAATCTTGTGTCTAGTTTATATTGGATTATTATTCAAATTTTAAACATCAAGATTTGTATCTCAGATGATGATGTTATTATATGGCGATAGGCTTAAGGAAATCTCAACTAAAGCTAAAAATTTGCTTAAAGAAAAAAATAACTAGGTTTAGTTATTTTT
>JAIRUS010000179.1 GCA_031254295.1 Streptococcaceae bacterium
ACCTTGAAAACATTTAAAAGTGCTATTTCTGGCATGGGAAAGGTAAAGGCTCCACCTGCTCCTAGTGCGCCAACAGCGCCGAATACGGGAGCGATGACGCAAGCAAGTAGTGGCATGTCGAAAATGGCACAAAATGCTGGCGCAATCATGAAATTAGGTGCTGCCTTACTCATGGTCGGTGCAGCAGTTGCTTTAGTGGCTGCTGGTATGTGGATATTGGTTCAGGCAGCTATTCAGCTTGGAAGTGCTGGAGCAAGTGCTTATATTGGGCTTGCGGTGTTGGTTGTGATTATCTTTGCACTGGGTGTAGGTATGTATTTCTTGGCACCCGCACTCACAGCGGCAGGGCCTGCTATGCTGATGTTTGGCGCAACGGTTCTCATGGTTTCTATCGGCGTGTTGATTCTCGCAGCAGCTGCGTATGTATTGGCGACGGCGTTCGTCTTGTTCGCTTCTATATTGCCAACTATCGCAGCATACGGTGTCCAAGCAGCGATTGGATTTGCAGCGCTCGGTGTTGCGTTGATGGTCGTTGGCGCTGGTGCGATTGTTGCGGGTATTGGCATGATTGTGCTTGGCGTTGGCTTACTGATTGTTGGCGTGGCGTTGACAGTCATTGCCGTTGCCGCTTTAGTACTTGCGGCTGCTTTGTGGGTCATGATGGTTCCTATTGTTGTGATTGGTGCAACCTTTGCAATGGTCGCGGCAGTTGTTAGCGGCGCTATTAGCGGGATTATCGCCTCTGTCAGTCAGCTTGCAGCTCAAATTGGAAATACAGTCACTCAGATTGTCAACTCAATTGGAACGCAGCTTGTCAATGTCATCACATCAGCTGGGAACGCAATCACATCTGTCATCAATGCAATTAGTAGCGGAATATCTGGTGTTTTGAATTCAGTGGCTGGCGTTATCAATTCAATCGGTAATGCCGCTCTCAATGCTGGTAAAGGCATGAACGAATTTGGAGACGGCGTTAAAAAGGTGGCTTCTGTCGGTCTGGGCGGCGCTGCGACTCTTGCGGCAGTCGGTGCTGCAATGGCTCCAGTTGCCGCAAACGCAGGCGGCATGGCAACGGCTGGCACAGGTATGCAAAGTTTCGGTGCAGGTCTTGCAATGGTTGCAGCGGCTGCACCTGTGGTTACAGCGGTATTGCCTCAGCTTGCGGCTTCAATCACAAAACTATCTTCTATTTCAGGCACGCTGACGACAATTGGCGCTGCAATGAGTACATTCGGCGCTTCACTAGCTGCAAGCGCTGCGGGAATGACTTTGATAGCGGCGGCAACTCTTGCTGTCGTAACTGGAATAACGCAAATGAGTGTCGCAATTACAGCTGGACAAGCTGCATTTGCGAACTTCGCGACAAGCGCACAGAATTCGATGAATAGCGTTGTGAACGCCGTGAGAAATGGAATGAGTCAAGCGCAAGCGGCAGCAATGGCAGGTGTCGGTCAGTTTCAGTCAATTGGTTCTATGATAGGTCAGGGACTTGCAGCTGGTATGAACAGTGCACTTGGCGCGGTCACGGCGGCAGCGAACAACTTAGTTGCTCAAGCAAACAGAGCGGCGCAAGCAAAGGCGCAAATTCACTCGCCGTCTCACTTATTCCGTGATCAAGTTGGTTATTACATGGGCGCAGGGGTTGCAGAGGGTATGAATAACTCAGCTTCTCTTGTCAACACTGCAAGCGCAGGGCTTATGGCAACTGGCGTTCCTAGTAAAAATGATATACCTACACAAGGTATCGGAACGACTGGTGTTGCGGGTACGACAACGAATCAAAGCTCAAGCAATACTTTTAGCTTTGGCGACATTATCGTACAAAGTTCTGGCGACGCACAAGCGGACGCTGAGAGCATTCTTGAACAATTAGAAAACTTGCTTGTTCAAAAACAACAAGCTGGTCTGGCTTGGTAAGGAGGTAAAACATGGGACATTTCGGCATATATACAACAGACCCGCAAAATGTGACGGTAGAGCTTCCTGTCACGCCTGAAGAAATCACGTTTACGTGTGAGCGGACGGACGGTACTGTTGAAATCCTTAAACTTGGCGAGGTTAATTTAATCGGAAAGCCAAAACTAATGGACATAACGATTACAGCTTCTTTACCTGTCAATCCTGAACAATTCACGATTGGAACGGCTCAAAGTATCAATCCGAACGGTGCAAAGTATTACATTCCCTATTTTCAATCGTGGCAAAACATGGAAAAATCGGGACGCTTGACAATCACTGACACAGTGAGCAATATTCCCGTCACTATTTCTAAGTTTGAATTTGGATATAAGGACGGAAATATTGATGAATACGTCTATACCTTGACATTGAAAGAGTGGCGAGACTTCGGAGCTAAGAAAGTGAATGTAACGTGGGGCGGTCAAGTGAACGGCGGGACACCAAAACCTGCCCCGCCTGTTAAAATTGGCGTTGGCTCAACTGTCATTGTGAACGGTCAGCTTTTTCGTGATTCATACGGAAATGGTGGCGGACAAACTGAGAGAAACGCAAAACGCAAAGTGAACTTTGTCACGAATGGGCGAAAGTGCCCGTATCACGTTACTGACTTAAACGGTGGCTGGCGTGGCTGGGTTACAGCGGCTTCTGTGAGGTTGGCATAATGACAGTTACTCGGTTTAATTATGTCAGACATGACGGTAAAGGCTCATGGGATATATCGGAGCTTGTTTCAGAGATCACATGGAATACAGACATTAACTATTCCGCGGGGTCTTTGGATTTTAAGGCTTTAGATTATGGCGGCAGCTGGAAAGCGCACGGCGGGGATTACATTGATTTTCAGTGGAATAATCAGCCCGTTTTCAAAGGTCGGACATTCAGGGAAACGATTGATGGGCATCAGACGTTCTCAGTTTTGGCGTATGATAATACGCGTTACTTGAAGAATGAGGATATAATCGTTTTCCCTGCAAATTCTGCACAGGAACGTTTTCAGACAATCATGCAGCGCTTGAACTTGCCTTACAAATCAGTAGGCAGTACGACGCGAAAACTTCCTGAGCTTGTTTGCGACGGCAACACGTACTTTGATATGTTGAAACAATCTTTTGAGCTTGTCTATTCACAAACAGCGGGCTCTTTGTGGGGGCGTGAGCAGTTTTTCGTTTGGGATAATTACGGCGTTGTAGAACTTCGCGCGGTCGATTACAATACCCGCACGGATATTCTGTTTAAAGACGCTTCGTCAGTGTCGGACTGGTCTTTTGAGCGGTCTTACGATGACAGCTATAACGTTGTCAAGGTTCTCTGGGAATCAGACGACGAAAAGAAAAAACAGCGTAAAATTTTCACGGCGCAGGATAAAAACCCAAACGCAGCTGAAAATTTCATCAATCGCTACGGCACGTTACAGAAGATTGAAAAAGCCAATGATAACAAGGCGAATGACGCGCAGCTGCAAGCACAAGCAGAGGCTAAATTAAGTGAACTGTTGCAAGAAACGCGAGAGTTCAGTTTTACGGCACTCGGAGATATTCGCATTCGTGCGGGCTCTGTTGCGTGGTTTCAATCAGACGCGCTGGCTGGTATCGGTTTAACTGGCAATCAGCGCTTTGTCGCGGAATCTGTCTCACATAAGTTTGGGACAGAGTGGACGATGCAAGTGAAAGGACGGTTTTTATAATATGGCTGGCGAAAAGTTATTAGAAATGATGAACTCTCAAGGCGGAAAAGATAGTAACTACTCAGATATTTTATATGGGACAGTTATTTCTTCAAGTCCTTTGTCAGTGCAAGTGAGCCCTGAAATGACGTTGCCCGCTGCCGTTCTTGAAGTTGGACGGTTCGGACAAACGCGCAAGATTGCGATCAGTGGTCTTTCCGTGACAACAAGCACAGGAACGTATGCAGTTACTGGCAACGCAACAATTTCAGAAGGGCTGAATGTAGGCGATAAGGTCGCACTTGTCAGAGGACACGGCGGCAATCGCTTTTATATCACAGATAAGGTGTAACGATGGATTCTACAACAACGATAGACGACGTTTCAAGTGTCATCTCGTCGAGAACGTACAAGGTCGAGAATGGGCGTATTTTGGGCATGATTGATGAAGTTGACGCGATTAGGCAAGCGGTCTATAAGATTCTTGTAACAGAACGTTTTATTTTCGAGATTTACAGTGACCAATACGGACATGACCTTAACGATTTAATCGGCAAGGAAATGCCGATGGTTAAAACGGCGCTTGGGAGCGTGATAAAAGAGGCGTTCCAGTCCGATGATAGGATTGATGACGTTTCTATTGATGAGATAACACAAACTGACAGCAACACGCTCAATGTGGCGATTGCTGTCAGTTCTTTTTTTGGAGCCATACAAATTAAAAAGGAGGTGAGTGTATGAGTATAGCGGACTTTCAAGAATATACTTATGAATATTATTTAGAAAAGGCGCTGGCTCGTGTTCCTGCTGGAATTGATACGCGTGAAGGCTCAATCATTTATGACGCAATTGCACCAGTTGCCTACAGCTTCGCAGAAGAGGCTATGATGATGCAGCAGGTACAGCTCAACGCATATATTCAAACGGCAACAGGCGAATTTCTGGACTATAAAGCAGAAGAGCAAGGGACAAGACGAATCGCGGCGACATTCGCAAAGGTTATCGCTTATTTTACAGATGATAGCGGGAATCCGCTGACGGTTGACATTGGAGACCGTTTTTCAAGTACTGGGAACAACCCGATTTTTTATTCGGTTTCAAAAATCTTAGAAAACGGACAAGCTGAAATGACGGCTGAGATTGCAGGCGTTGCGCCTAACAAGATACTCGGTCAGCTGCTACCTATCACGCCGTTTAATCATCTTGGAACTGCTGAAATATTGAATATTTCCGTTCCTGCTCGCGATGTAGAGAGCGATGATGATTTAAGGGTGCGACTGTTGAACGCCTTTAAAACAATTTCTTTCGGCGGCAATGTTGCAGATTACATTGATAAGGTAAAAGAAATTGACGAAATCGGAGCGGTTCAAGTTTATCCGACATGGGACGGCGGCGGCACGGTGCGCTTATTTGTGCTTGACAATGCGTTCAATGCTGCAAACCCTCAAATCGTGGATATTGCGCAGCAAGCAATAGACCCGACAGACGCGCAAGGCGACGGACGCGGGCTTGCACCTATCGGGCATACAGTGACAGTTAGTCCGCCGACAAATAAGCCTATTGATGTATCTATGACGGTTATCACAGATGATTTTACTACCGTAACGGATGTCACTCCCGCGGTCAATGCAGCAATTGATGATTATTTACTTAGTTTACGCAAAATGTGGGGAAATTTAGTCAATGCACGGCAGTATAAATGTATTGCGTACCGCTCGCAGTTGCTAGTTGAGATATTGAAAGTTCAGGGCGTTGTAAGTGTCTCGGACGTTGAATTTAATAATTTAGCTGACGATATAACCATGACATTGACAGGTCAGCTTTCAGAACTGCCAGTCAAAGGAAGTGTGGTCGTAAATGGCTGATACAGTTAGATTGATTGACTTGTTGCCGCAGCCGTTTTACGAAGATGTTTATGACATGATTTTGTTGCTGGAAGTACAACAATATCAGCTTGACGACTTAAAAAACGCGATTGAAAAAGCGCAAAAAAACTTTTACGCGATTGTCGCAGATGTTCACGGACTTGAAATATTTGAAGAAATGCTCGGCATTAAAGACGGCATGTACAGCGATATTGACTCGCGCCGCTATAATGTCATCGCTGCTATATTGCCGCCGCAAGCCATCACGCTGCGGTCGTTTAACGAGATTCTACAAGCGCTGAATATCAACGCAACCATCTCAACAAGCGGCTTCTATGTGCAAGTCGACGCGGTAACGTCTGATTCGGCGGCACTCGCACGTCTTAACAAACTGCTTGCGACACATTTACCCGCAAATATGGCTTATACGGCTATCTTCCATGCCACATCATCAACAGTCGCACCGCTGAAACACGCAGCAGGTGGCTTGCTTGCTGGTAAGTTGACAAGTAAGGAGACAGAATATGCAGAATAAAGGAGAACTCAATGGCAGGAATATATAACAACTGGGTTATTACAAAGAAATACGCTGAAATTGAAACAGACGCGATGACGAGCGGAAATAAGCTCGTTTTTTCACGCCTTATCACAAGCTCTGACGTTATGCCGCAAACAAATTTAAAATCTCTCACGGATTCTATTTTAGGCACGGTTACGGTCAATCAGACCGTCAGCATTTCAAGTGTGAAGATTGATAGCTCAACCGCAACAGTGACAGGAATTGTGTCAAGTGATACGTGTACGTTGGATTATGACATTAACACAGTTTTGATTGTTGGGAGCTACAAAGGCGTGGAGTTTTTAGCGGCTTCAACAACGGCGGTTAATCCATGGCGTATGCCAGCAAAAAACGTGAATCAGATTGTGGAGTACACATTTAGACCGCAATTCACGCTGACAAACTTAGACACTGTCAGCACGGAAGTTGATCCCGCGTCCGTCGCGACAAATGAGCGCGTGACCGATGAAGTGGCAAATTTGCAAACACAAGTAAACACGGCGAAAGCTGACAGGCAGAGTATTTGGACAAAATTGTTGGACTTTGTAGACTTAGCTGGCAATCAAATCATTACGGGAACAAAGTCATTTTCTCAGCCAATCATCGGCTCTATCACAGGACTTGCGGGAAATGACAGCAATATTGTGCATAAAACTGGAGATGAGGCGGTTTCTGGAATTAAGACATTTAGCGCCAAGCAAATGTTTAGCGGTGGCGCGAAAATCGCGAATACAACGGAGTATGCGGATAATGCAACACGTGCTAATAGCATTAACAATTTAACAAACCTTGGACAAAATATAATCACTGTTAAAGCGGATGATACGCCTGCAAAATGGGCGTCGCTCGGCACAGGCTTTTCATTCTTCAATGACGCTACTTTGCCTTTGAACAATCAGCCTAACAGATATTTAAAAGTAGAAAACACTGTCAACAACAGCGAAGTCGTACAGACAGCGATTGTCAGAAATAATGCAAAAGCCGCACAGTACACACGTACTGGGAATGTAACCGTTGGTTGGTACGGTACGTTCACGCTATCCACGCCAACAATCGCACTAGACGCAACAGCAAAAGCGACGAATCCAGATTCTCCAGAACTTGCTGGAGCGATGCCACCCGAACACGGTGGAACGGGACGAACAGATGGCAAGGCTGCGAATGATGCAGACCTTGTACACAAGTCAGGCGATGAGACGATTTCAGGCACTAAAACATTCAATAATGGCATTTTCGGGGAGTACATTCATGCGACCAAGGACATTGTTACTGATACAAATCTTGGCGGAAATGGAGCCTATCTCAATTACGTCCATTCAAATGGAGATGTCCGCGCTGACGTGAATGTGTATGGCGGTCAAGTGTTTATGGTTGGTGGTCAGAAAAACTATGGATTTGTTGATATGGGCTATGGAATTACAGGATTTTTCTCACGGATGGGCAATATGGTTGTGTTTTGTTTGGAAGGTGTGACAAATGGAGTAGTTCCGCAAGATCTTGCCACTGGTTTCGTCTTGCCTTATGGCTGGCGGCCTATGGTAGCTCAGCATGTTTTGTTCGACGTGCTGGGTGTGCAAGGATTAAGAGTGTTTGATATTAACCCAGACGGAAACACGCGTTTCTATGGAGCGCAAATCTCACAAGGCTCATACCCGCGCGGCTCTGGATTCTGGTTCACGCAAGACGCGTGGTAAGAAACAAAATTTAAAGGAGAAAAATCATGAAAACTATTACATTAAAGCAATGGGCTTCGATGTCTACGCCGATTCTTGCCGCGCTTGCCGCATTTATCAAGGGCTTTGGCGAGACGTGGGGGCTGGCACAGGCGGACTCAGTCGCAACGACGATCACGCTCTTGGCGGTGCTGATTACGTCGGTTCTTGGAACGCTGACAGGCATTCAGCTTGTCAAGGCTCGCAAAGGGGGCGATTAGGTGGAAGAAATCTTTGATTTCATCACGCACTTGACAGGTGTCTCAATTTCGTTTTTCTTGCTGTTTCTGGTTGTGATCGACACGATGTCAGCTTTTTCAGCTCGGATAAAGCTAAAAATAGGCTTGCTGTCAAAACGCATGGGGCAAGGGACAGTGATTAAATGCGGGTTGGCAATGATACCAGCTTTTGTTTTTTTCACGGCGCATAGCCTTGACGCGGTGGACATGGCAAGTCGTGAAGACCAGCTGCTCATGCACTTTTTGATTTTGATAATCGGATTTTTCCTGACGGTTTCGGAGGCGATCAGTATTTTAGCGTATCAGAAAATATCTAATCCAGAAGCGACTAATATTCTTGTGAAAATCACAGATAAATATTTGGGTGCTGAGGTCAATAGTAAACTTGAAAAGCTCGGGCTTACGAATGATGAATTATTGAGGCTGCATAGAGAAAAGAAAGCAAAACATTCAGGAGAAGGAGCGGATTCGCGTGAAAATCAATAATGCTGGCTTACAGCTCATCAAAGACTTTGAAGGCTGCAAATTGTCTTGTTATCACTTGGGCGACGGTGTTTGTACAGTCGGCTACGGCACGACACGCCCGCTGAGCTTATGCAGAGGCGCTGGCAGCTGGAAAATCTCAAAGGCAGAAGCGGAGCGCTTGCTTTTGTCAAATCTTGCAAGCTATGAAAAAGCGGTCTCGGGTTATTTCGCAAGACCGCTCAATGAAAATCAGTTCTCAGCTCTTGTAAGCTTCGCTTACAATCTCGGCGGCGGTATTTTCAAAAAGTACAACTGGTCAAAGGCAGAACCTGACAAGCAAATCACGGGGCGAATGATTCAATATGTCAACCCTGAACAGTTCCGCGCTGGATTAACGCGTCGCCGCAAGGCTGAAATAGCTTTGTTTGACACGCCTGTCAGTGCTGACAGATTTTACACTGTCAAACAAGGCGACACCTTGAGCGGAATCGGCCAAAAGGTAAAAATCCCTTGGCAAGAAATCGCCTCAAAGAACGGGATAAAATCGCCGTACACGATTTATCCGAATCAAAAACTAAAACTATGAAAGGGGGAAAATGGCAATAGATTTAAACAAGCTGGTTGACTGGTTCAATCAGCGAAAAGGCAAGTTGACATACAGCATGACAGGAAGCCGAAACGGAGCTGATAGTACAGCTGATTGCTCAGGGAGCGTGACGCAGGCACTTGCAGACGCTGGCGCGACACCTTACGCGTATTTGTACAGTACCGTCAGCCTCGGCGGGTACTTGCAGGCAAACGCGTTCTCATGTATCGCGAGAAACACAGCATGGGACGCGCAAAAAGGCGACGTGGTCTTAATGAGCTGGGGCGCAGATATGGCGTCAAGTGGAGGCGCTGGTGGACACGTCGGCGTGATGAGTAGCCATGATAACTTTATCAGTACGGATTACTCAACAGGCGGCGCAACGGGTACGGCTGTTTCAGAGCACAACTGGAATAGCTATTACAACACCTCACAACCAAGCTATATTGAAGTATGGCGCTACAACGCTGATAAAACAAGCCCGTCACACCCAAGCACGGGTACAAGCAATTTAGAAAATGGAGAAGAAGAAATGTATTTAATTCAAACAGTCGACAAAGGCGCTGAGCGCTGGTATATCTGCAACGGCGTAGATATTCGCTATATCAAGACGCCGCGCGTGCTCAATAGCTATCTTTTTGGCAATGACGGCGGCGTCAAGCTTCGCGTAGAAAAGTATTATCAAGCGCAACTTGATGAGGAATTTGGCAAAAATGCGACAGACCCGAAATAGTTTGTCAAAAATGGCAAAACGCTCAATTAGCTATGTGATAGCTGTTGTCTTGTTACCATTTTTGCTCATTTTATCAATCTTTTTCCCTGACTGGGACGAAAACAAAAAAGCACCGTTTTAGACCTAAAAGACCTCTGGCTCACATTGTGTGGGTTGGAGGTCTTTTTTGTTTGCAAAAAATCATAGTTTATATACTTTTTGCTAGACATTCGGCGCTCGTTTGTTAATATCAAATCAATCAAAAAAAGAAAGAGGTAACAACAATGATTAAAGTAACAATGAGAAGCGGCGAGCTTGTAGGGATTCACCCAGAAGAACTTGAATTCTGCATGAGCTGGTATGCTGAAGAGCTGGGCGCTGACTATGTGAATGATTTCTTGGACTTTGAAGAAATTGAAGATTAAAGAGTTTATTTGTTGACATAGTTTATAAACTATGATATAATAAATCTAAAGTTAAGGAAGAAGGAAAAATAAAATGAAATACAAAACAAAAACAATGTTACTTTTCACGGCAAAGCCAGTCGGCAGCAAGACTGAGAGTGGTTGGGTTGCAGGCTACGCTTGCAAAGATAGAGAAACAGGATTTATCAGCCAAGTATTTAAAAAAGCAGTTGAAAAATAAGAAAAATAAGAAAGAGAAGACAAAATGAGTTATGTTAAAGTGATTGATAAGTTTCAAGGGTACATCGACGACCAACCCGACATGGAGACTGCGATTGAGAGATACAAAATGTGGCACCCTATTGCCTTTGAAGAGGGCGAGTTCACGTTTGAACTTGTATATGGAGAAATTGAGTAAAGTGAAAATGGAAAGAGGAAATAAAATGGCAACAAGATTAGAATTAGCAGAACAAAAACTCGCACGGCTTGAAAAAGAATTTGACACTTTGGCAGGTCTTGACACGGTTCCTAACCGTGAGGTTGGGCAACCGATTCACACCTATAAAGCAAGTGGTCGCCGAGATATGGCTAAACTTGAAAAGCACCATGAGCGAGTTTTTGCAAAAATGGACGAAATCAAAGCTCAAAAAGAGCGAGTAGAATATTTAGAATTTAAAGAAGAACGTGCAGCATTAGGCAGGTCTGCAAACGGAAACATCATCTACAGCGTTGCAAATATAAGCCTCATCGAGCAAGAAATCGAAAACAGAGAAGCCGAAAAAGCAGAATTAAAGGCGCAAGGAAAATGGGGATATAGCAGTCAAACCGCCTTGCGCAATATTAAAAAGCGCTTGGCTGAATTAAAGGCGATGGCTCAGAATGAAGAAGAAAAGCAGGCAAAAATAAGCAAAACAGCGCAGAATTTAATCGATCTTGGGTTAGTGAAACAATGGGCTAAAAAGCCAATGTTCTACTTTGTTGCAGGAATGCGTAAAGTTGCGCTAGTTATCGGAGATGATGGAGAATTTCATTTTTCTAAACAATATCCCGTTATTTTAATGGGAGATCATGCAAAATTAAAAGGTTGGGGGGTGCTAGATTGAAATAGTTTAGAAACTATGATATTATATGCTAGAAATTGAAAGGATTGGTTATATTGGCAGAAGAAAAAAAGCGTGAGGCAGTCTATAATCCAGAGGCTGACCGTAAATGGGCGGAGCAAAACAAAGCTCACAGGAACTATCTAAGCAAGCGTGGAACGGCTCGCAATTTTATCAGAAAGCACGCTACACCAGAAGATTTGACTGAGCTTGAAAATTTGATAGAGGAAAGACGAAAAGAATCTTAATAAGGAATGCAGAAATGATAAGATATATTAATTTATTGAAGAGCTTATTTAAGCCAGAAAAAGAAAAATGCAAATTAATTGGACATAAATTTGAGCGTGGAGATTTAATGAAAAATCAATCTCCAGAATGGGACTATTGCGTGAGGTGTGGAAAACCTGAGGAAGCTTTGGGAGAAGATGGATATAAATTAGAAAGTTTTTTCAAAAACAAAGGGCTGTAATGGCTCTTTTTTATTTTGTAAAAAAGTATTTACATAGTTAATAAACTATGTTATTATTATCTTGTAAGGAAAACAAGACAAAAATGAAAGAGGTTATCAGCATGAGACATATAGAGATTGAATTTAATGAAACAGGCGAATTTGTAGGAGATTTTTCAGGAAGGAAGTTATCGCAGGACTTGCTGGACTTGATAAAATGGCTAGATGAAAGAGCTGAGATCAGAGATAATGGATATTACAAGTTCTATTTTGAGGAAATCGAAGCAGGAGAAGTTAAGAGCCGCTTTAGAGTGGATATAGGCGATGGCTGGAAATGCAACGGCGATATATACGAATATTTTGATGAGTTTTTAGAGGAAAATATCACAGTTTAAAAAATATATCATAGTTTATAGTTGACATAGTTTATAAACTATGATATAATTAATTCATAAAGTTAAGGAAAAGGAGACGGCAACATGACAACTTACAAAATTGAGGGACTTTTCAGCACTGAGAAAGCAAAGGAAATCAAAGAAAAATTAGATGGGAAAACGTTCATGAATTTTAGGATTGAATATGGCGGATATGGCACAATGAATCAGACTATCACAGTGAGCACAGACCGTCCTGACACAAGCAAAAAAGAACTTCGTGATATGTTTATCTGGGTAGCATTAGAGGCGCTATAAGCGCCCTTAAAATAACAAATTGGAGTGATGAAAAATGAAAATTGAAATCATGATAGATGAAAAGCATTTAAATAACTTTGACGACAGACCTATTTTTATTCTGGATAAGAATCACTTTATATTTATTGAGCAAGATGATGCTTGTATAGTAGAAGATGGCATTAGCTTAATTCTTGATTCAGAAAAATTTGATGTAGAAAAAAGCTATTATCCATTTGACGGCTTCAAGAGAAGCACAAAGGCAAGACAATTTGAAACGTGGGCGGAGGTGAATTAAATGACAGGTCAAGAAATTTTAGAGGCGGTTAAGAAAGCGGGAATGAGAGACGAATTTTTTAGCGACTTGCTGAATGACTGGAAGCAAGACTTTTCAGAGGCTGAGATTTTGGAGCAGTTGAATGAATTGGAAATTAGCGATATAAACGAATTAAGAGCCCTTGTTTAAGGGCTCTTTTTCATATTGTATTTAGTCATAGCTGTTAATATTGCGCTGCCGACCATGGCGCGTGAGCTGAATGTCTCCATGGCACAAATAACGTGGGTCGTGGCACTTTACCTCATCGTGATTTCGGGCGTTCTCTTGCTTTACGGCAGGCTCGGCGATTTGCTCGGGAAAACGCGAATCGCGAAGCTCGGCTTTGTCATTTTCACGGGCGGTTCCTTTCTTGCAGGGCTAAATATTGGCTTTGCTTTTCTACTTTTTGCTCGTGTGGTACAAGCCGCGGGTGCCGGCATGTTCATGGCAACGGCCTTTGGCATTATTGCGCAAGTTTTTCCGCCTGAGCGGCGTGCGCGCGCCATGGCGATAAATTCCATGTTTGTCTCGATTGGCGGCATCGCAGGTCCAGCTCTCGGCGGGCTGATTCTCTCGGTTTTGCCTTGGAATTATATCTTCTGGATCAATGTCCCCATTGGCATCGTGGGTTATCTGTTCGGGCGGCGTGCTTTACCGCACGAAAAAGGACAAGGCAGCCTTAAAGATGTCGATCTCATCGGCTGGCTTCAGCTTTTTGTCATGATTGTCGTCGTTTTTCTCGCGCTCAATACAGGCCAGCTCATCGGCTGGACAAATCCGCTTATTCTGGGCGGTTTCGTGCTCGGATTTCTCGTTCTTGGCAGCTTTATCTACACCGAAAATCACACCGAAAAGCCACTCATTGACCTTGGCATTTTCAAAAATCGTTTGTTTAGCCTGAGCCTCGTCACGGCGATGCTCAATTTTACAGCAAGCCAATTTCCAGCGATTCTGATTCCGTTCTATTTGCAAGATTTTAGAGGGCTCCAAGCAGGCGTCGCGGGTCTTATCATGATGGCCTATCCGCTTGCAATGCTGATTACAGCCCCTATTTCTGGTTATTTCTCAGACTTTTTGGACAAGGAATGGATTACCTTTATTGGAATTTCGGTCATCGTGCTCTCGGTTGTCGGTTATTTCCTACTCGGCGCAAAGACTTCTATTATCTTTGTCGTCATCTGTCAAGCGCTCTACGGCGCGGGCGCCGGCATTTTCCAATCGCCCAATAACACGATGATCATGTCACTCGTCGAGAAGAAATATCTCGGCGTCGCGGGCTCAGTCAATGCGCTCGTACGCAATATCGCTTTTGTCACAGGCACAAGCCTCTCAACGATTATCCTTTTTATTGCCATGTCGCAGATTTTAGGGATACGTGTGACGGGTTATGTTGCAACGTCGCCAGCCGCTTTTATTTCAGGCTTGCACCGTGCGTTTATCGGCGCGCTGATACTTGTTGGCATCACGTGGCTGCGTGGCCTTGTGCGCTTGCTTGGAAAAACACGCAAGAAACTACCTATATGACTTGACAAGAAAAGCGCGATTCGTTATAATTCTTCTGTAAACTAAAAATAGTTTACGAATAACTTTACTTTACAACAAAGGGAGTCGCTACAAATCGGCTCTTTTTGTTGTCTTAGAACTTGCAGACACTCTAAGCAGATAAAATCTGCTATAATGGCGTGAATAGGTTCAAATTTAAATTTTAAGGATGGTAGTAAGTGGCAACTCAAAAAGTGGTTTTAATTACAGGCGCGTCAAATGGCATGGGTCTTGAAGCGGCGAAAGTATTCGCGGAAAAAGGCTGGGAAGTCGTGGCTGGCGCGCGTCGCGTGGAGCTGATTCCAGCTAGCGCGCACATTATGGCACTTAAACTTGACGTGACTGACAGTCAGTCAAATGCTGATTTTGTCAGCGCTGCCAGTGACAAATTTGGGCGCATTGACGTGCTCATCAACAATGCGGGCTACGGCGAATACGGACCGACTGAGGAAATTTCGACAGACAACGCCAAGTATCAATTTGCCGTCAATTATTTTGGCGCCGTTGAGCTGACAAATCTCGTCTTGCCGCTGATGCGTATGCAAAAATTTGGCCGTATTGTCAATATTTCATCTGTCGGCGGCGATGTGTTTATGCCGCTCGGTGCGCATTATCATGCGACAAAAGCAGCGCTGCAGCAATGGTCAGACGTGCTGGACATGGAAGTCGAGCCGTTCGGTATTCGCTCAGTCGTCGTGCAACCTGCGGGCACAAAGTCGGCTTGGCGCGATGTGGCGTTTGAAAATGCTGCAAAAAATGTCAAGGAAAATTCGCCTTATGCGCCACTGATTGCGAAATTATTGGCCGGCTTTGAGCGCTTTTCAGGCGGTGCAACATCAGAAGACTTGGCCAAAGTTTTCTACAAAGCAGCAACCGATGAAAAACCAAAAATGCGCTATTTCAATGCGTTTCAAGACCGCGTGATGACGCGCATTGCCCGCGTGCATCCCAAACTCTGGCGCAAATTTGTCAAATCCCAACTGATGAAATAAAACGCATGAAAAAAGATTTGTCGCCTAAGATAAATCTTTTTTTATTAGAATCACTTCAAAATAGCAGCGCCTTTTTATTGGTAATTCTGCAATTACCATATCAACACAAGACTTTTACGGTAGCAGTTCATCGTGCCATAAGAACTGTACGCTCTTATAATTTAATTATGGCAGTTCGCAACTGCCAAATGCACAAGTGTTAAACTTGTTTCCTGAGATTGACATTCCTCATTTTGGGAGGAATGCTTTTTTGCGTCTTTTGATGCCATCAGTTGACTTATCTAGAAAATTACGACTTAATATGTTCGTACAAAGAAATGAGAAAAATCGAATAGACGTTCATCAATTAAGTAAAGGTAAAATGACGACAAAAGAACCAACGATAAAGTTATCAGCGGATATGAGCAGCTTTGAATTTCTAAATCTCTACCTGATAAAAATCCAACGATGCAAGAAGACCACTATCGGGGAGGCACTTAGATCCCAGGTTGAATTGAAGCATTTGAAAAGTGATGAATGAGAAGTTACTTGTGATGACCATAAACAAGTACTTCAGAGCACTTATTATTTATGAGAAAACATATAAAATAAAAATATAGACGAACTTGGTTAGAACCGTGCGTGAGGCAAGTTAATACACTTAAAAACATGATGGCAATACTTTATTACTAGAGTTTTGAGGAAAATGTTAGTTCAAGTTCATTGTATGGATGGCGGGATTGCGAAAACTCAAAGGCTCTGCCATCTTTCAAATAAGCAATCTTTTCGTGTTCTAACATTGGTTCGCCTTTTTGAATATTAAGATATTTTTCATCATAATTATCAGCTTTTACTGCACGAATTAGATTGTCAGAGTTACCCAAGGCAAGGCTGAGTTCCCCAGTAATGTAGGCATAAATGGATTCAAGTAATATAGACGGTTCAATCGTGGGGATTACCTCTGTTGGCATTACGGTATACTCTAACCACGCAGGTTTATCATCGACAAGCCTTAATCGTATAATGTCATAAACTGGCGAGCCATTCGGAGCATGCAATTTTGCAGCTTCAAATTCCTCAATTTCTCGAATATTAAAAGAAATAACTTTTGTTGTGGCTTTTTGTGAAAAAATGTTATTTAGCTGAAAAGGTTCATCAATTCTTCTTTGACTGAATGACTTGCTCACAACAAACGTTCCTTTTCCTCGGCGTGTTACTACGATTCCTTGATTCGTGAGAATATGGACAATATGCGAAATTGTCACTCGGCTTGTTTTGTATTCTAAGGCTAAGTCGCTGTGACTTGGCAAATGTGAGCCAATTTTGAATTCTTCTGATAGTATTCGATTCTTGATTTTTTCAAGGATGTATAGTTCTTTTTTCAAGGCTTATACATTTTATCAAAAAAAATTTACAATGTAAAAGAAAATGTTTACATTAGAGTTGACAAAAATTCATGAAGTTTTACAATTCACTTGTAATATTTACAATATTTTCAAAAATATTTTGGAGGAACAAAATTATGAACGACTTTATTAACAATAAAGTATTGCCACCGATTATGAAAGTGGTTAACACACGTCCTATGAATGCCTTGAAAAATGGGATGCTCTATGCGATGCCATTTATCATCGTTGGGTCTATCTTCTTAATTCTTGCGAATATTCCTATTCCATCTGTCGCTACTTACTTAGCCGACACTGGATGGTCGTCTATCTTTAGCCAAGCCTTCTCCATGACATTTGGCGTTTTGGCAATTTGGGCCACTATAGGGATTGGGTACTGTTATGTTCAAGATGCAGGTATGGGTGATAAAGCTTTACCTGCGGGACTTACGGCTCTTGCAGCCTTTTGGATCGTCCAAAGCCTTTCAATTGCGAATCCTTTGACTGCAGCAATTGGAACAGGAAAAGCAGCTTCGGGAATCGGTAGTTTGACTGGGGATCAAGCCAATGCTGCCCTTCATAAATTGCCAGTTGCAATGCAAACTTTCCTGAGTAATCCAGTCACTGGGGTATTAAATCTATCCTGGCAGGGTGGTCAGGGGATGATTGCAGCTATTCTAATTGGCATTTTCACAGGTTGGGCTTATGTCAAGATGATTAATGCTGGCTGGAAAATTACGATGCCAGAGCAAGTACCCTCGAACGTTGCAAATCAGTTTACATCTATGATTCCATCAGGTGTTATCATAATCTGTGCAACTGTTATCTTCGCTCTCTTTAACAAAATTGGTCATACAGACCTTATTACAGAAATTTATCATCTTATTGAACAACCACTTCAAGGTTTGGGAGACTCTTACCTTGGTATTCTCCTCATTTCACTTTTAGTACCGTTCTTCTGGTTCTTCGGCGTACACGGAGGGCTTATCATGGGGGCGGTTACCTCTGCATTCCTCATCCCTAATACTGCTCAAAATGCTGCCCTTTACTCTGCTCATAAATTAACGCTTGCAAATGGTGCCCACATTGTCACAAATGAATTTTACAATAACTTCATTAACTTATCGGGATCAGGCATCACTTTTGGACTCATCGTCTTCACGCTCTTTTTCGCCAAATCACAACAAATGCGAGCAATTGGAAAAGTTGAAGCTGTGCCTGGTCTATTCAATATTAATGAGCCATTCCTATTTGGTCTTCCACTCGTTTTGAACCCAATTCTTGCCATCCCATTCTTCCTCGTACCTGTTGTGGTTACAACGACTGTTTATTGGGCTATTGCTCTTCACATCGTGCCGCCTATGACCGGTGTTGCAGCACCTTGGACGACTCCACCAATCATCTCAGGTTTCTTGATTGGTGGCTGGCAATTTGCGGTGTTACAAGTCGTTGCTTTGGCCGAATCCGCCTTGATTTATCTGCCGTTTGCGCGTCATTACGATAAGGTTTTAATAGAACAAGAAGCAGAAAATGAAAGAAAAAATGTGGGGTCAGCCGCATAAGTTGTTTCTTTAAAATATTATGACAACTTTTGGTTCACTTGAAGCAGGCGGGACAAAGTTTGTTCTCGACGTTGGTACTGGTAATTTTTACGCTTGCGGCTAGAGCCTTAGAAAGCAACAAATGACATTAAAAATACCAAAGAACTTCTACTGGGGGAATTCAAGTTCAAGCATGCAGACTGAGGGTGCGTGGAACGAAGGGGGTAAAGGCCCATCGGTATATGACACAGATAAAGCTGGTCGCAAGGCGATTGACTGGAAGATAGCGATTGATAACTATCATGACTTTGACGAGGATCTTGATCTCATGAAAGCTATGAATATGAATATGTATCGTTTTCAGATTTCATGGTCACGAGTAGTACCCGATGGTGATGGTAAATTCAATGAAGAAGGGATACAATTTTATGAGCACTTAGTTGAAGAACTCGTGAAACGCGGGATTGAGCCTATGATTTGCCTTTATCACTTTGATATGCCCTTGGCGTTAGCAGAAAAATACGACGGTTTTTTATCACGTGAGGTTAAAGACGCCTTTGTACGCTATGGCAAAGCAATGATTGACCGCTTTGCAGACAAAGTCAAGTATTGGATAGTCTTCAACGAACATAATCTCTACTTTACACCTACTGCCTATCATTACGCAGGCATTATTTCTCATAACGAACTCACAGACAATGAGATCTATACGACGTTTCACCATACGATGCTTGCACATGCTGAACTTGCCGCTTACATACACGAGACAAAGGATGCCCTCATAGGTGGCATGCTCGCCTACACGCAAATCTATCCTGCGACCAAATTGCCACTCGACAATTTCCTCGTGCATAAGGTTAATGAGTTCAATTATTGGAATCTTTGCTTAGTTTATTCTTTTGGCCATTATTCAAAAGAAGTAATGCAGGAAGTCATAAATCGTAGGATTGATATGGGCTGGCAAACTGGCGATGAAATGATTCTAAAAAAAGGGGGGGCCGATTTCATCAGTTTTAGCTATTATCGCTCGCACTTACTTGACGGTACAAAAATTGATGAAACATCCTCAGCCATTCGCTACCTTAATCAAGGCTTTTTACTTGATGATGCTTTACCCAAAAATGAATGGGACTGGGCTATTGATGCTGAAGGGTTCCGATATAGCCTTACCGAGCTCTATTCTCGCTTCCGTTTGCCAGTCTTTCCGATTGAGAATGGTATTGGCTGGCGCGAAGATTGGGACGGAATCAATGAGATCAATGATGATTATCGCATCAATTATCACCGCGACCACATACAAGCGTTGAAAGACGCAATGTTCATTGATGGTGTTGAAGTTTTAGGATATTTGGGTTGGGGATTAATTGACATTCCGGCAAGTTCGGGAAACATAGATAAGCGATATGGGGTGGTCTATGTAGATAGCATCAAACACGATCAGCGTGATATGAAACGTGTACTGAAAAAATCTTACCATTGGTTTAAAAAAGTACTTGCATCAAATGGAGATGATCTTGAATAATTTAAAATTGAGATAAAGTTGGTTTTGGTTGATTGAAAATTAGTTATATGAAAGAAGAAAAAATGTCTAAAAAAGTTATTGCGCTTGCGTGTTCTGCAGGCATGTCCACGTCACTTCTTGTAAAAAAGATGCAGGATGCAGCAGCAGTTGAAGGTCTCAACTATGAAATTTATGCTGAAGCTGCAGCCGAAATTGATAATATATTAAGTGGCACCGGCCATAGTAAGCCCGATGTTCTGCTTTTGGGTCCACAGGTGTCATATATGAAAGCAGAAGTTTCTAAAAAAACAGAGGCTGCAGGAATTCCGCTAGATATTATCAATATGCAAGATTATGGCATGATGAATGGTGGTAAAGTTCTCGCTTCTGCTATGGCTTTGATGGAGTATAATCATGAATGATGCAAGAATGGAAGTTGTGATGGGTATCATCATGCATGGAGGTAATGCAAAAGGACAGGCTTTTCAAGCTATTCAGTCAGCAAAGAGTGGACAATTTCATGAAGCAGATGCTGCGCTTGAATCGGCCCAGAAGGAGCTTGTTGAGATTCATAATATACAAACAGATATGCTCACTAGAGAAGCAAATGGTGACCATACTAGTGTTGATCTTTATATGGTGCATGCTCAGGATCATCTTATGAACGCCATAACATTTAATGATTTGGCAATGGAGTTTGTAGAGTTGTACAAATCTCTAGGTAAGTAATAAGAACAATTGATTAGTACAATACAATGAGTTTAAAATCTGAACAAGTTAAGATGTAATCGTGGAATATGAGCGTAGAGCTGATGAAGATCCTAATATTACCTCACACCTTGCTAGCGAGTATAAAACTTCAGCTGAGGCGGCTCGCAGAATCCTGAAATAAGCAGGTATTTGGTCTCCTAAAAGGCAACTTTGTTGTGCATCCCAAACTATGGCGCAAATTTGTCAAATCTCAACTGATGAAATAAAGCGCACGTAAAAAGATTTGTCGCCTAAGATGCCGATTTTATGGTTAATATAAATATTTCCCATGTAGATAGCAATGCACGTTTAGGGAATTTTAGATTATGAAATAAGTTTAATGAATGAAAAAGGATGCCTGTTATCGTAGGCGCCTTTTTTCCTTTAGTCTTCTAGGAGCTTGTTGATTGAGTATGAAAATTCAACTTTATCATAAGGATATCGGGTATTGGAAAGTTCAAAGGGTCGCCCATCTTTGAGAAAAGCAAGCTGTTCAATCTCTAAAATGGGCTCGCCTTTTGGAAATTCTAAATATTTTTCGTCGTAAGAGTCAGCCTTGTCAGCACGTATTATTTTTTCAAACTTTCCAAAAGATAGATTGAGCTCATCAAAAATATAACTGTAAATTGACTTCTCAAGAATATTTAAATCAACATTAGGAATCACAGTTACAGGCATAATGGTATATTCCAGCCATGCTGGCTCTTCATTAATTAAGCGTAAGCGAATAATATCATAAATTAGAGAATTTCGTTCAAGATGAAGTTGAATACGCTCGTCCTCGTCGCATTCACGGACTTCAAAGGAGATTATTTGACTATGCATATGTTGCGAATAAATTTTAGTCACACGAAAAGGCTCATCAATTTTCCTTAGAATATAAGTATTATTTGTGACGAATGTCCCCACTCTACGCTTTGCCACTACCAGACCTTGCTTACTTAGTGTGTTAATTACTTTAGAAATTGTAACACGACTGGTTGCATATTCAAGCGCTAACTCCGCATGGGTTGGTAGTTTTGATCCAACACTAAACTCATTTGAAGATATCCGTCTTTTAATATCATCTACTATTTTAAGATAATTTTTCATACTGATAATAATTATACCGTAATTTTGATTTCAGAGGTTGATTTGTAAAGTTATTGCTTTACAAATCAACACTTAAAGTAAGCGAATTATTTAAAAAAAGATATAATGAACATGTAAAGCGCTTACAAAAAATAAAGGAGAATAAAATGAAGTTTTTAAAACTAAAAAAGTTTTTGTTTGGTAGTATTGCTGTTCTTGTGGGAGCTGCGCTATTAACAGCTTGTAGTAATGGTTCATCAAGTAATAATGGTAAAACCACAATTACATTTTGGGCCGCTACTAACCCGACACAACTGAAATTTTGGCAACAAATGGCAAAGGATTATGAGGCCAAAAATCCAAATGTTACCGTCAAGGTTACGGAAATGAAGAATAGTCCTACGTCTGAAGCATCTATACAGGCTGCCATTGCATCAGGCACTCAACCAACACTTTCAGAAAATATTTCCCGTTCTTTTGCCGCACAATTAGCAGCAAGTAAAGCGATTGTTCCACTTAACAATCAAACCGAATTTAACGGCATTGTGACAAAACGTGGAATGACAAACACAATGAGTAACTGGAAGTTTGCTGGTGGAAAAGAATACGTCCTGCCACTTTATGTAAATCCTATGCTCTTTGTCTGGAATATAACTGCTCTAAAATCACTCGGCATTGACAAAGCTCCAACCACCTATTCTGAGTGGTATGCTGCGGCTCAAAAACTGCAGTCAACAAATTCAAAGCTATCTCTTTGGGGTTCTGCAGGTTCAAGTGGCCCATCAGCACTGGTTGATCCCACAGGCTATCAACGCTGGTTTGACTTTTTTCCACTTTATGACGCTGCAAGCAATGGCGCCCCGTTTGTGCAAGGAACATCCTACAAAGCAGATACAAAATCACTTACAAACGTATATTCTTTCGTGAATAAATTAGCTAGTCTTAAAGGATTTAACACAGAAGCACAGACAAATTCGTTTGAAACAGGACAGGTTTTGACAGAAGTTCTTGGGCCATGGACATTTCCTAACTGGCAAACACAATTCCCAAATCTTGTATATGGTAAAAACTATACTTTGACGGCACCACCCGTACCAGACGGACAAAGCACTTCAAGTGTAAAGACATATGCTGATTCAAAGGGTGTTGTTATTTATTCAAAGGCTACAGATGCTCAGAAAAAAGCAGCAATGTCGTTTATTGAATTTGTTTACGGCGACAGTAAAAATGATTTGACCCTATTGAACATGACAGGTTTGCCACCAGCAAAAGACAATTTGGCAACTGATTCAGCTTTCAAGTCTTATTTTGAAAAGAATCCTCAAATGAAAGCTTATGCTAATGCCATAAATGATGCTATTCCTGCTATGGATAATGCGAATTATAATAATATTCAACAAGCGTTTGGGACTAACGCGTGGATCCCAAGTGTAAAAGGTACAATGTTGGCTAATGATGCAGTAAAAGCTACTGAAAAAGCCGTTAAAAGTAATCTAACGAGTAACTGATGATGTTAATAAAAGGACAGGAAAACTATGCAAAAAAATAATAATAAACTAGGTTGGCTTTTCACTTCACCCTATGTTGTTTTCACGCTTGTCTTCTTTCTACTACCGTTATTATGGTCTTTGTGGCTTGCTTTTACCGATTGGAATATGATATCACCGACGATCAATTTCGTCGGTGTATCAAATTTCGTTAAGGCAATTCAAGCGCCAGAAGTTCAAGCCGCGTTTCTTGTAACCTATAAATTTCTCATTGCTTTTGTACCAATGGCTTTAATCCTTTCAATGGCTGTAGCGCTTTTAGTAAATGCCTTACCCAAATTTAAAGGTCTGTTCATGGTTGCATTCTTTCTTCCTTACCTATCCAGCGGCGTTGTAACTTCACTTATAGTAAAAGGATTACTTGCTAAAAATGGCCCGTTTGATTCTTTTTTACAAAATAATCTACATTTAAATGTTGATTGGTTTGGAAATTCTGTGACAGCTATTTTAATCATTTCTTTTATGATAGCTTGGAAAATGGCAGGGTATTATGGACTAATCTTAATATCGGGATTGCAAAATATCAACCAAGAGGTGTACGAATCTGCCTCTCTTGATGGCGCAAACCGTTGGACATCTTTTTGGAAAATTACTCTTCCTATGCTCTTTCCCGCACTATTTACTGTGGTTATTCTTGCTGTTGGGGTAAGTTTTGGGATATTCACTGAAGTTTATCAACTTACAGGTGGGGGACCTGAGCTTGCAACTAATACGTGGCAAATGGATATTTTTAATCAGGCGTTTGTCAATCTTAATTCTGGTTATGCCTCTGCAATTGCTATTATTGCAAGTCTTGTGACCTTTGCTTCAATTGGGGTCATCCGAAAGTTATTGAATATATGGGGGAAGAAAAATGGTTGGAACTAAAAAAAGAAAAAGTGAAATAACAGCACTTTATATAATAACAATTGTTGTTATGTTGCTAATGATTTTTCCCTTTATTTATCTTGTTATTCAGTCCTTCGCTCCGTGGAACGAAGTGGACAAGCAGATTATCCCTTCAAGTTTTACACTGAGGAGCTGGCAATTCCTTTTTGGAAATGGGAATACGACTGCTGATGTTCCTTGGATAGGAGCGATGTTGCACACGTTTTTTGTCTCCACAGTTTCTACGGTTTTAATGATTGTAACTGCTCTTATGGTTGGCTTTGCATTAGCCAAGGTAAAGTTTCGTGGAAAAAAGCTTGTGGATAATTTTATAATTTTTCAAATGTTTTTTCCAGCAATTATATTACTTGTCCCACAATTTTTGCTCGTTACTAAAGTGGGATTAGTTAATACTTTTACAGGGATGATACTTCCAACAGCAGTAAGTATGTGGGCTATCTTTATGTATACTAATTTTTTTAAGGCAATTCCGGATGCCTTGATAGAAGCAGCTCGATTAGATGGAGCCAATGATTTTACTATTTTATTTAAAATTGTATTACCTATGTCCCGCTCAATCACTACAGTCATCTTCTTGTTTTTGTATACAGACCGCTGGACAAATCTTCTCTGGGATATGATCATATCAAAATCAAATGATACAGTAACTCTCAATGTTTTAATTTCGCAAATGTTTGGTCCCTATGCCATTTATCCAGGGCCTATGTATGCTGCAAGTTTAATACTAACAGCACCGATTATTATCTTATTCCTACTTTTTTCTAAGCAGTTTCAAAAAGGGATGGATTTTGCGTTGAAATGAGGAATAATGGTTATTAAAATTGAAGATTTGTTAATAGAAAAAAGAAGACAAAAGGAGACAACTGCTCACAAGATCGTCTTTAAAGGTACTAATGGCAAGGATGTATATAATATCACAGCACCTTTTGAATTGGGAGAAAAATTATTACTGGTGGGGAGAATTGAATCTCGCAATAGTGAAATCTCTAAAGTGGGTTTGTTTGAAAACACATCAGACGACGAATGGTCGTTATCGCCAAATTCAATTTCATTAAAATTACAAGATCCGTTTGTAACTATGATAGATGGTCAAGTTATTCTTGGTGGCGTACACGTTGATTTTTTTGATGATGAACATGTGGAATGGCGAACAGACCTTTATCAATTAGATAGTGTGACACGGGCAAGCAAAATCTTTGAAGGTCCCAAGGGCATGAAGGATTTACGCCTAAAGCAGCTACCTGACGGACGAATATTAGTCTTGACGCGGCCTCAAGGTAAAAAAGGGGGACGGGGGCGTATTGGATTTGTGGTTGTTAAAAACTTGTTAGCGCTGACAAGAGAAAAAATTGAAAATGCGCCACTCTTGAAAAATCAATTTATTGATGATGAATGGTATGGAAGCAACGAGATTCATTTGTTTGAAAACAAGATTTTTGTTTTGAGTCACATCGCCAACTTTGATGAAACAGATAACCGTCACTATTACTCAATGATTTTTGAATTAAGCTCAGATTTTACAGAAATTCTGAACCCGAAAATTATTGCAGAACGTAAAGACTTTTTGCCCTCTCCAGCAAAAAGGTCTGATCTTGAAGATGTTGTGTTTGGAGGAGGTCTCGTTTTAAACGATGATAAAGCAACCTTATATGCGGGTATCAGTGATGCGGGCGCTCAAACACTTATTATAAATAATCCAATGAAATGAGAAATTATGAAAATTAACCGATTTGAGGAGAACCCTCTAATTACACCACGGGATGTCTCGCCGATTCACGAGGGCTTTGAAGTTATTGGAGCTTTCAATGCAGGAGTGGCGAAGTTTAAAGACGAGTCTATTTTGCTGTTACGGGTTGCAGAGCGCCCAATTAGTGATAATCCAACAATTATTAAGGCGCCTTTGATAGATAAAAAGGGTGAATTGCAGATTATCGCTTTGGATAAAAATGATTCAGACTATAATTTTGAAGATCCGCGAATTATTCGTCGTAGTAATGATCTATCGCATTTTGAATATTTGACATCTCTGTCCTATTTTCGCCTTGCAAGAAGCAAAGAGGGTCGACATTTTACAGTTGAGGATAAGGCATTTATTTATCCGTTTAATAACTATCAAACCATGGGATGTGAGGATCCAAGGATTACACAGATTGAGGATAATTATTATATCACCTATACCTCTGTATCTGAAATGGGAATTTGTGAATCACTTGCTTTAACGACAGATTTTGAGACTTTTGAAGATTTAGGGAATATTTTATTACCAGAAAATAAAGATGTGGTGCTTTTTCCTGAAAGAATTAATGGAAACTACTATATGCTAAATCGTCCTTCTCCAACAAGTATTGGAAATCTTGATATTTGGATCTCTCAAAGTCCAGATTTAAAATCTTGGGGAAATCATAAGCACCTTTTAAAGATGAGCGTGGGGGACTGGGACGGAGGTCGCATTGGAGCGGGTCTTCCACCTATAAGGACAAGTAAAGGATGGCTTGAAATATATCACGGTGCAACCAAAGATAACATCTATTGTATGGGTGCCTTGTTACTTGACCTTGATGACCCTAGTAAGGTTTTGGCCAAAACTAAAAGCCCAATTATGATTCCAGAAGCTCCCTATGAAAAAGAAGGATTCTTTGGTGATGTCGTCTTTGGATGCGGGGGCATTGTCAACGGCGATATATTAACTATGTATTATGGCGTGTCTGATACATCTATGGCAGGGTGCGAGCTGTCAATTTCAGAAATTTTGGAGCAATTTTCATGAAAAAACTAATTGCTTTTGATCAGGATGACACCCTGAACATTACCAAACTTCCAATTGATGAGGAAATGGCGCATTTATTGAAAAAGTTACTTGATAACTTCAAAGTCTGCATTATTTCTGGGACGGATTGGGGGGTCATGAAGAAAAATGACATTGACCCATTGCTCAATCTATCCGAAGAAGTCAATTTCAAAAATTATTACATTATGCCAACGACAGGAACACAGTTTTGGCGATACGCGGGAGAGGAACAGGCTGGCGAGGACGTTGAAAATGGCTGGAAGCGAGAATATGCCCACTTTTTATCTGACGAGCAGGTCTTGTTAATCAGTGAGAATATTGAAAAAGCAGCAAAAGATTTGGGGTATTGGTGTGAAAGTCCTGCAGGGGAAATTATAGAAAATCGTGGTTCTCAGGTAACTTTTTCAGCTCTTGGACAATGGGCGACTCCTGAGGAAAAACGCGTATGGGACACAGACCTCTCCAAGCGAAAAGAAATTATCGAACAAATCACTCCAATTTTTGATGAAAGCGGGATAATTGCAGCTATTGGGGGTTCAACTAGTATTGATGTGACTTTGCCAGGCATTGATAAAGCCTACGCTATAGATCAACTAATGAAAGAGACAAAGATGATAAAAGAAGACATTCTTTTTCTTGGCGACAAACTTCAACCTGGAGGGAACGACTACCCTGTGAAAACATTTGGAATAGATACGATTGAGGTTCAAAGTTGCGAAGATACGAAGTGGGTGCTTCGTGGATTAAATGCAATTCAATAAATTAGGAAAATGGAATAAATATATTTTGACACAAAAATTTTTTTGGGGTAATTCAGTCTCAAGTATGCAAACTGAAGGCGGTTGGAATGAAGATGGTAAATCACCATCTGTCTATGACATCGTTGAAGCTACAGAAAGGACTTCTGATTGGCATTTCGCGAATGATAACTATCATCATTTTGATGAAGATTTGGATTTAATAAAAGCGCTTGGTATGACTATGTACCGTTTCCAGATTTCCTGGTCGCGAGTAGTGGAAAATGGTGATGGTGACTTTAATGAAGCGGGCTTTGGCTACTATGACCAATTGATTGAAGGCTTGTTGCAACGTGGGATAGAACCGATGATTTGTCTCTACCATTTTGACATGCCGCTGCATCTTGCAGAAACCTATAATGGATTCATAAACAAGCACGTAAAGGACGCCTTTATTCGTTTTGGTAAGGAAGTGATTAATCGTTTTTCAGATAAAGTCAAATATTGGCTAACATTTAATGAGCAGAATATCTTTCACACCTCAGAGAGTTTCAGAATTAGTGGCTATTTACATGGCGAGAAAACGTTAGAAGAACTTTACCAAATTTCTCACAATGTAATGGTATGCCATGCAGAAATTGCAAACTACCTCCATGATACGACTGATGCAATGATTGGGGGAATGCTTGCATACAAAGAAGTATACCCTGCAACTTGTAGACCAGAAGATGTACAGGCTGCGCGTGAAGTGGATGAGTTTATTAATGTTACCTTATTAGATTGTTTTTCAAAAGGGCATTATTCTCAGCAAGAAATTTTTTTTGTTCAAAGGCATGGCATTGATAGAAAAATTTTGACTGGAGAAATGGAGGCAATTGCTCGGCAAAAAAGTGATTATTTAGCTTTTAGCTATTATGCCTCTTCAACCATAAACTCGAAAAGGATTCCAGAGGGTACAGCTCCAAATATATATATGGATATTGCGCAGGAGGAAAACCCCTATATCCCTGAGACAGAATGGGGCTGGCAGATTGACCCGTTGGGCTTTCGTGATGCCTTAAATAAGATATATCAGCGTTATCGAATTCCAGTTTTTCCTATTGAAAATGGTATTGGTGTTCAAGAAGAATGGGACGGTGTACATATGATTGAAGATGATTCTCGTATTGATTACCATAAGAATCACATCCGGGCCATGTTTGATGCAATGTACATAGACGGCGTGGAGTGTCTTGGCTATCTAGGCTGGGGCTTAATAGATATACTAAGTTCAAAAGGAGATATGCGTAAAAGATATGGGGTTATCTATGTCAATCGAGACAATCATGATCTCAAAGATATGCGACGAATTCCCAAAAAGAGTTTTTATTGGTTAGAGGAGGTTATACGAACGAATGGTCAGAGCATCTATCCGGAGAATTGAAAGATGAGAAGTGGTTATTTTTTTGATAAAATTTCAATTTTCTTGGGACATTTCAATAATTGGCCCTACCTTCGTGCCATGCGTGAGGCATTGTCTGCATTGATGCCTGTGTATTTGTTTTTAAGCATCTGGCTCCTCGGATTTCAATGGTTTAAATTTTCATCATTGAATAACGCGTTTGCACTACATATTATTAATTTATCTGGACTGCTGTTGTCAGCGCTGACAGGATATTTTTTAGTTAAATATAAAAACTTTGAAAAGCCAGAATTACATATTTTAGTTGGGATCATTAGCTTTGTCTGTGTTAGCGATTTTGATTTAGGCATTAATAGCATGCTTTCAGCCGTTATTATTGTTTGCGTAGCAATCGAAGTTTTTCATTGGTTTAAGGGATTAAAATTTTTTCAAATTAATTTGGGTAAAGAGGCGCCACACACTGTTGAAACCACGCTTACAGACTGGCTTTCATTTTTAATCACGTCGTTGGTGTTTCTGGGGATTCAATTAGTTTCAAAATCTATTCTTAGAGAAAGCTTCACCTCTTTCATTTATAAATGGCTACAATCTCCGCTTATGCTTGCCACAACCTCTTTGTTTGGTTACTTGCTGATTTACTCACTGGGAAACCTCATGTTTTCTAAGGGAATACATCAAACGGCTGTGACAGGCACCGTGCTTGAACCATTATTGCTAATTGCCATGATAAGCAATGTTAGCGATGGTTTCTCTGGTAGAACAGGAGCTTATGTTATTAATACAAATTTTCAAACGGTTTATGCTCAAATGGGCGGTACGGGAGTAACTCTTGGGTTGTTGATTTCCGTGCTGATTTTTTTAAGAAAAGATAAAAGGTATTCTGATGTTTTGCATATGTCGCTAAAACCTGGGTTGTTTGAAATAAACGAACCTATAATCTTTGGCTTACCCATTGTTTCAAATTCGCTTCTTCAAATTCCATTTGTACTTAGCCCAATTTTGGGGACGTGCATCGGTTATTTGGCAACAACAGCTGGATTTGTTCGTCCATTAAATATACTGGTACCGTGGTTTACACCACCACTAGTAAGTGGATTTTTGGCCTCGGGGGGAGACTTTAAAGTTGTCATTCTACAAATAGTCATACTTATAATGACTTCACTTTTGTATTTACCCTTCCTTTTTGGTAGGACTAAACATTAAAAATTTATGAGTGGGTAAGAAACACAATAAAAGTTTAAGGCGATTCACTTGTCAGAAAAAGAGATTGTCGGTAATTTATGATCTAATCCCGACGTGATCAGATGTGTTATAATCTTGTCATGAACGCTTTTATCGTTTTTATTTTCGGCTTTTTTGGCGGCCTTTCGCGCTACGAAATCAACACTTACCTGCCAAAAATGGGCGATTTTCCGCTTGCGACGCTTGTCATCAATCTCATCGGTTGCTATTTTTTTACATTTTTGGTGAAGAGTTATCTGATAGAAAAAAATGTGCACGCACGGCTGATTTTAGGTATTGGAACGGGCTTTATTGGCTCATTTACCACATTTAGCTCGTTTATTTTGGACGCGGATCGCTTGCTCATGACGCAGCATTATGTCGAACTTTTGGGCTATGTCGGGTTCTCGATTGTGGGTGGGCTGTTTATGGCAATGCTCGGCATGCGCCATGGAAGAAGGCTTGTTGCATGAGTGTGTTATTGATTGGTGGTGCCGCTGGCCTTGGCGCCGTGGTGCGTTATCTCGCCTCATGGCTTAACGATTGGCTAAAACGTTATGGCTTTCCTGTCGGTACCTATCTCGTGAATATCGTGGGCAGCTTATTGATTGGCTATCTCACGGGGAAATTTGGTGGTCAGTCAGAAGCCTACAAAATAGCTGCCACAGGCTTTTGTGGCGGACTGACAACTTTTTCTACCTTTAATTTTGAGCTGTTTGAACTGCTTGAAAAGCAGGAGTACAAGCATTTTGCTTGCTATTTTTTGTTCAGCTACGGTGTCGGATTTGTGGCTGTTGTTGCTGGGCTGATGCTTGGAAAATAAAACGCCAGCTGAAGAAGCGGCGTTAAAATTTTTTTTATTTAGATTTGCGTTTTAAATCCGTGATTTGTACTTGGTCTTCAAGATTGGCAAAGAGGCTGTCAAATTTGGGGAGTTCAAGCGCGCTGCCGTATTTTTGCTTCAAAGCGATTGTGACGAGCCGGTAAGCAATGCGCGGATTGCGGGAGAGAAGCGGCCCGTGAAAATAGCTGCCAAAGGTATTCTTGTAAATCAGGCCTTCTTCGCCCGTCGTGCCGTTGTTTCCACCGCCGTATTTCACCGTGCCGAGCGCGTTTTCATCGCCTGCGAGATAGGTTCTGCCGCCGTGATTTTCAAAACCGTAATAAGTTTCGTCAAAGTCGGCGTTGTAAATCTCAACGTCGCCGATGATGCGGTCGTTGCCAGGATTTTCTGTGTGATGCCCGAGAATGCCTGTGCAGACGATTTTTTTACCAGATGCATCAATGTAGTATTTGCCGAGCATCTGATAGCCACCGCAAATGGCAAGAAGCGGCTTGTCAGCTTCAATATAGCGTCCCAAAGGCTCTGTCAGCGCTGACAGACTCTCTGAAATAACCTCTTGTTCGAAGTCCTGCCCGCCGCCCCAAAAAACGAGGTCATAGCGTGCGTCGTCAAAGCTGTCTTCAAGGCTGACAATCTCAAACGTCGCACTTGCACCGAGCTTTTCGGCCATATATTTCAGCATGAGGATATTGCCATTGTCGCCGTAAGTATTCATCAAATCGCCATAGAGATGGGCGATTTTTAGGTTCCGGGAATAGTTCTCGGGATTTTTTGTTTGTAATGAAATGTAAGTCATAGTATCTTTCTAACTGAGCCCCCTCTCATCTTCCTTGTAAGTCCTGAATTAAATTGTCGAGGTAGCCATCGACTTGTTCCTTGTTATAACCTCGAAACTGCATGTCAAATACTTGGCTATAGATTTCTTTGGGGCTATGGAGATTCTGATTGATTTCAGATAAAAACTGATCAACTTCTTTACGATTGTAGCCGCGAAATTCACGGTCAAAATC
>JAIRUS010000017.1 GCA_031254295.1 Streptococcaceae bacterium
ATCCCCGTTGCGATTGTGCCACAGTTCCTATTCTCTGGGATTATCAACGTCTCGACAATGAGCCAGCCTCTCCAATGGATTGCCCATGCCATGCCCGTTTATTACGCGATTAACTCACTTCAAGAAGTCATCAAGCGTGGTGCAGGTTTTGTGACGATTGCGCCAAACCTTGGCATTTTACTCGGAATCTGCGTACTGCTTTACCTGTTGAATGTCGTCGCGCTGAAGAATTTGAGATGGACATAATTCAAAGAAATAAAAAACTGGAAATTAATATGCCATAAACTTAGACAGATGCTCAAGTAAAATCATTGCTTGAGCATTTATTCTGTTATTTGAAAAAACTTTGTTTTCTTATGAATAAAAGAGTTATGGTTCCTGTAAACGTACTTTACACTAAGTTTACAGGAACTTTACAGCGGAGAAAATTGAAATTTCCTTACTAAATATTTGACGATTAGGACATAGAGTCGTAAGATGATGAAAGTGTTGGAAACAATTTAGTTTTTTGTCAGAGGAATTTGTGAAATATAGGAAAAAATTATTTAGAAAATGTATGGAAACGCTTGGTTTGATGGCTATAGCGTTATTTTTGACGGCGCCTGTATCTGCGGCGACAAGCCCAGCCCCAAAAAGACTCGCGCTAATCACAAAACCTGCAACAATTTCTCCACTTCTCTACTTATCTATGTCTATGCGACAAATCAGCTTGGCCAAAGCGTCCTGACAACACCTGTCGTCAATACGGCTCAAAAGGCAGCGGACTTATCCCAAAGCATAGGTACCACAATTTCAACACCTGCGACGGTCATAATTGATCCGAGTGTGATAAGCACAGGCACAGTCGTTGATGAAACAAAAGCAGCGACTTCAACTGTTTCTAGCACTATAAGTACAACCTCCCCTGCAACAAACAATCTCCTCGCCTCAATCTCGCCGAATCAAGACCCCAAAATAATGGCACAACAGTTGTCCCAATAAAAGGAACAGCTCTCGGCACGATTTCAAATGCGAACTTCGGCGTTGATGGTCCAACAATACCTGCGACAACCTACAGCTTCAATCCAGAAGATCCAGGGCGGATAGCAGGAGCTACAGCGGACGCAGCTCTGACAGCCGAGCTTGAAGATGCACTCGCGACGGAAACAGAGGAAGAGGTCGTAACTCAGACAACAGAAGATGATCTTCAAAATGCATTGGATAACAAAACTCTAACAAATCAGAAAGTCAGAGTGGATAATTATGTGTCAGATAATAAGGGTTATAGCTCAGCTCTAGATGATTTTAATGGTCTAAACCCTGAAAACATAAAGACTTACACAACAAAAGACGGTGAAAGAATTGCAGGAGATCTCGAAAATGGGACAAAAGCAATTGTTAGAGATCATAGCAGTGTTAAGAGTGGAAATGCACCAACTCTTGAGATACAAAATCCAGATACAGTTATAAAAACAATAAAGATAAGGTATTGAGAATGGGAAGTTTTAAAATAGTGCCTAATATGCCAAAAGTAGAAGTTATTGAAGAAATAAAGAGTAGAG
The DNA here is from genome assembly GCA_031254295.1 of Streptococcaceae bacterium. Taxonomy (GTDB): domain Bacteria; phylum Bacillota; class Bacilli; order Lactobacillales; family Streptococcaceae; genus Lactovum. The sequence goes on from JAIRUS010000017.1 coordinate 1,542, forward strand.
TAACTGAACTAGAATTATTTGTAGATACAAAGAAAGATCATATTATGTCAATCGCGGACACCAAAATTTATTTCAATAGAGTATTAGATTTTAGAGTATCTGGAGAAGAAGGCTTCTTTGGAAGAAGTTTTTCAAATCAAGAAATACTTGAAAATGGTAAATTTTACGAAATAGAAAATTCAGAATACATAAAGTATTATCTTTCAATGGATCCAGCAGCCGAGGCCATTTATACAAAATTAACACATTATTTATTACTTGACAAAATTGGCAATTATGGAATAGATATACTATTTGATAAAAATGAATTTAACAAGAATAATCCGAGTGTAAGTCAAATATAAGTATGGAAAAATTAATAAATTGCAATATATTTTTAGATATTCACATGATAGAAAATATTTCAGGAGGAAATCAGGAATTTGAAATATTGGTTACTTCAACGAATGGAAAAATTTTAATAGTGTTTGGGATATGCGCTATTCAATAGAGAAATGAGATGGGACATGAAAGCATGGAATTAGGAATAAACCTAGCTTATCACAAGATTACAGACGGCTATATCTTAGCGTAAGGCGAGTAAGCAAAATTGTATTTTGAATCTGAGTTTGTCAGAATTAAATAAGCTTAGAAAGATAATAGTGCATATTTGGCTATTTTTATGTTTTTTTGATATAATTACCGATATTACAAGATACAAATTATCACTAAGATAGGAAGTTATGCAGAACCCAAAAAATAATAAAAAACCTAGTAATGGGAATGGATTCATTAGGAACGCTTTCCTATGGATTCTTGCTTTCATCGTAATTGTTGTGGGTATTAATATGTTCTTGGGTGGAAGTAATTCTACACAGAAAACAATTAATTATTCAAATATTGCGTCAACAATTAAAGACGGCGAAGTGAAGAAATTGACCTTCCAGCCTGTGAATGGTGTTATCAAAGTTACTGGAACATACACTACGCCTCAGACAGATTCATCAGCTACAAGTGCTTTTCCCCTTTTATCTGGTACGACAAGCAAAGTTACAGGCTTTATAAGCTATGTGATTCCAACAGATAAAAACATCACGGATTTGCAAGACTTGGCTGACAAAAAAGGTGTGACTGTCTCCGTTGATCAAACACCAACGGATAGCATCTGGATGACTTTGTTAGGCTCATGGTTACCAATTATCGCTATGATTGCTCTCTTCTATTTCATGATGTCAGGTGCGATGGGTGGCCGCGGTGGTGGTGCGAATAATCCAATGTCATTTGGTAAGTCACGTGCGAAACAGGCTGACGGAAAAAGTTCTAAGATTCGTTTTGCAGATGTTGCGGGTGAGGAAGAAGAAAAAGAGGAACTTATTGAAGTTGTTGACTTCTTGAAAAATCCTAAAAAGTATAAGGAACTCGGTGCGCGTATTCCTGCAGGTGTCCTTCTAGAAGGCCCTCCGGGAACAGGTAAAACTTTACTTGCCAAGGCAGTTGCTGGTGAGGCAGGTGTTCCATTCTTTAGTATTTCAGGTTCAGATTTCGTTGAGATGTTTGTCGGTGTCGGTGCAAGTCGTGTCCGTGACCTCTTTGAAAATGCTAAAAAGACTGGCCGTGCAATTGTCTTTATTGATGAAATCGACGCTGTTGGACGCCAACGTGGCGCAGGTATGGGTGGCGGAAATGATGAACGCGAACAGACCTTGAACCAACTCCTTGTCGAAATGGACGGTTTCCAAGACACAGATGAGTCTATTATTGTCATTGCGGCTACTAACCGCTCAGACGTACTAGATCCTGCCCTACTTCGCCCAGGCCGATTTGATCGTAAGGTATTGGTTGGCGCGCCAGATGTTAATGGACGTGAAGCAATCCTCAAAGTTCATTCGCGTAACAAAAAACTTGCATCAGACGTTGATTTGAAAGTTGTGGCGCAACAAACACCAGGTTACGTTGGTGCGGATCTTGAAAATCTCTTGAACGAGGCGGCGCTTGTAGCCGCCCGCCAAGATAAAAAAGCAATTGATGCTTCGGACGTAGATGAAGGTATGGATCGTGCCATGGCAGGTCCGGCTAAGAAAGATCGTATTCAATCTCTTCGTGAACGCGAAATCGTGGCTTATCACGAAGCGGGACACGCGATTGTTGGTCTTGTTCTTGAAAATGGCTCAACTGTCCGAAAAGTTACGGTCGTTCCACGTGGGCGTATTGGAGGTTACATGCTCGCGCTTCCTGATGAGGAAATTATGCAGCCAACGAACTTCCATTTGAAAGATCAATTGGCTTCACTGATGGGTGGCCGTCTAGGCGAAGAAATCGCCTTTGGTGTGGCAACACCAGGTGCTTCAAATGATATTGAAAAAGCCACACGTATTGCGCGTGCTATGGTAGCGGAGTATGGTATGTCTGAAAAACTTGGGATGGTATCATACGAAGGAGATCATCAAGTCTTTATCGGTCGTGACTATGGTCAGACAAAGAGCTATTCTGAAGCAACAGCTATTATGATTGATGACGAAGTACGTCGTATCATGAATGAGGCATACAGTCGTGCGAAAGAAGCTATCGAATCTCATCGCGAGCAACATAAATATATTGCGGAAGCTTTGATGAAGTATGAAACTTTAAATGCAGATCAAATCATGTCTCTCTTCAAAACAGGCAAAATGCCAGACGAAGAAGGTGGTTTGAAGCCAGAATCTGAAAGTACCAAGGCTGTTGAAGAAGTGAATGCTTCTGAAGTAGTAAGTATTGAAAATTCTGAAGTTTCGACTTCTGCAGAGATGCCTATGATTGATAGTACATCAGAAATTTTATCTGATTCTGAATTACATTAATTAATTAATTAAATAGCTAAAATAAAAACCCTACTGAACTTCGGTAGGGTTTTGTGATGCAAATAAAATGACCTTCTTCTAGAATAAATAGAGAGGTCATTTCAAATTTTATTAAGTGTTAGATTTTATCTCCAATATTTATCATAGCCACGGTGACGACGTTGAGAAATTGCTCGACCGATCCAAATTCCGATTGCAAGAATTAAGGCAGGAATCAGGAATTGAGGACTAAACAACCAAAAGATAGCGCCGATCACCATTCTCAATAGTAAGAGACCGAGTAAGATTGGGATAATGAGGCGGAAGATACCTTGAGTAAAGATAAGGGCCAAAATGATTAAGATGATTAAAAAGAACATGTATTTTCTCCTTTTGAAGCTTTTTCAAAGCCTTGTTATTAGTTTGTAATGATATTTTATCAAGTAAAGCTGATAAATTACTAAGACTAATGACTGATTTTCTAAAAATGTCTGTTTGAGTATAAAAATCTTTAAGGTCGGAATGTTATAATAAAATAATGAACACAGAATATGAATTTCAAAATTCTTCTCAGAAAATAATTTTTGACTATCTGAGAGCAGCTAAGGTAGTTGCGGTTGTGGGCTTGTCTGACCGTGAGGAAACATCGTCAAACATGATTGCCCAGGCGCTTCAAAATGTAGGTTATCGGATTATTCCAGTTAATCCGAAGTTAGCAGGAGCAGAACTCCTCGGGGAGAAAGTCTATGCCTCGCTTTTGGATATTCCTTTTCATGTGGATATCGTAGATGTTTTTCGACGAAGTGAGTTCCTCGCAGATGTAGCAAGAGATTTTGTGCAGACAGATGCAGATGTATTCTGGGCGCAGCAAGGCTTACAATCCGAAGAAGCAGAGGAAATCTTGCGTGCGGCAGGACGAAATAAAATCGTCATGAACCGCTGTATCAAGGTAGAACATGCTTATTCTAGAATAGGTAAGATACAGTAAGTTTTTTGTAAAAACTGTATTATTTGAAATAAAAGTACAAATAAAAATATAAATAAAAAAGGTCTGAGGTCTAATTAATGAGTTATTTTATAAAGGCAGATAAGTTCTTCTATCCATATGAAACAAAACGTGGTGGTTATCTTGAAATTATTGAAGGAAAGTTTGGCAATTGGGCAAGTCAGGCGCCTGAGAATGCAGAAATTTTAGATTATTCGGGCTATAACATTGCGCCGGGTCTTGTGGATACCCATATTCATGGTTTCCACGATTTTGATGTTATGGACGATGACATTCGAGGGCTTTTGACGACCATGTCAGAGGGACTTTTGAGTGTGGGTGTCACGTCATTTTTCCCATCAACCTTGACAGGCGATCATGAGACCTTACGACACATCTGCGAAGAAATCGGAAATCATTATCAAGAAGCTAAAGGGGCAAAAATTCAAGGAATTTTCTTTGAAGGTCCTTACTTTACAGAGAAGCATAAGGGAGCTCAAAACCCTAACTACATGACAGATCCAAGTGTTGCTGAATTTCATGAATGGAATGCTGCTGCTAAGGGAATGTTGAAAAAAATTGGGCTTGCGCCTGAGCGTAAAGGCGTGGCGGAATTTATCCGTACAATCAGCTCGGAAGGTGTGGCTATTGCACTGGGGCATTCTAATGCAAGTTATGAACAGGCCGTCCGAGGTGTAGAGGCTGGTGCGAATATCTGGGTTCATACTTATAATGGTATGTCGGCATTGAACCATAGAGAACCAGGTATGGTAGGTGCGGCATTTGATACGCCAAATACTTATACAGAATTAATCTGTGACGGACATCATGTTCACCCAGCAGCCTGCAAAGCTTTGATAAATGCTAAAGGTGCAGATCATGTCGTGCTAGTTACAGATTCGATGCGCGCGGCAGGTATGCCAGAAGGCGGAAGTTATGTTCTTGGAGAATTTCCAGTTGTTGTAAAAGACGGGGCTGTGCGTTTGGTAAGCGATGGTAATCTTGCCGCATCACTCTTGACTCTAAATCAGGCAGTAAAAAATGTTGTGGATTGGGGGATCGTAACTCCAGAAGAAGCCGTTATGATGGCAACTCTGACAGCCGCCATCTCAGCTAAGGTAGACAATGTTTGCGGACAAATCAAATATAGTCATGCGGCTGATTTTATCGTGCTTAAGCCAGATATGACTTTGAGCGCCACCTATCTTGATGGCGAGAAACGCTTCGAGGCATGATAAATGGCGATCAAACGAAAACTGAGTGAGACAGAGCTCTTTTGTTGGAACTATGTTCAGGATAATCTAGCGAAAATCAGCCAGATGACCATTTCAAAAGTTGCACAGGAAGCTCATGTTTCCATCTCAACGGTCAACCGTACCTTGAATAAGGTAGGCTATGACGGCTATTCTGACTTTAAACATTCGATCAAAAATAGTAAAACTTATCCAATAAATGGTTTTTCAAGCGAAGTAAATGAAGCCTTTCGGAAAAATGAGACGGAAATCACACGCACAATCAATCAACTATCTGTTGAAGAAATTGAGTCAGCCATTCGTTTGATTAATCGCCATGAGAATATCACATTGATTGCGATGGGATTAAGCAGCAATGTTTCGCGTGAAATGATGGCAAAACTCCAACTTTTTAATAAACGTTGTACAAGATATGATGATCCAGAATATATGAAATATCATGCAGCTAAGATGAACAGTCATGATCTGATTATTGCCATTTCAATTTCTGGAGAGACGCCTGAACTGCTAGAAACAGTGGCGATTGCAAAGGCGCGAGGTGCAAAAATTTTATCGTTAACAGCCAATCCATCAAGTGCTTTGGCAAGTAATGCAGATGTAAGTATTTCAGCCTATAAGTCAAAAGTTCGAGAGCTTGATTTTGGCTTAGATGTTGCCAGTAGAATTCCCTTGCAAATTGTCAATCGGATTTTGATTGACGCTTATGCAATTTACAAACAAAATGCTACGATTCGGGAAAATCAGTAAATTTAAGATTTAAATTTTATAAAAAGAGGAATAGAAGTTGAACTGTCCCCAGTTCAGGAATGTTTCTCTTTTTTTATTTGGAAAAATTTCCAATAGACCTCTCTAGAATTTGAAAGACTTTTCAAGTTACTGCATGATAAGCTTGTTAATAAAGGGAGGAGACGATGTTTCAATTAACAAAAGAAGAATTAAAAGCTAAAGGAGCTTACATCACGGTAAATGAGGTACAAAGGCAGCCGTCTCTTTGGCGCAGAGTCTTTAAAGAATACCTTAAAAATAAGACAAAAGTAGAGGACTTTTTACAGGAAATGTCTGCTGAATATTCCTATATTCGTGTCATATTTACAGGTGCTGGAAGCTCTCAATATGTTGGAGACACAGTGGTCAAAAGTTTGACTGAGCTAGGGGATACGGAGCATTACCGCTTTGAGAGTATCAGCTCAACCGACATTGTGTCAGCTCCACAATCTGTTCTGGAAAAAGATACACCAACGCTTTTGGTTTCGTTTGCACGTTCAGGAAATTCACCAGAATCACTTGCTGCTGTGGAGATTGTAAAACACTATGTTACGAACTCTTATCAGCTTTCAATTAGCTGTGCTGCTGATGGGGCACTTGCTAAAAGCCTTTCTACAAAAAGAAATGCTTTCAATTATGCATTGCCGCTTGAAACTTTGGATCAAGGGTTCGCGATGACGGCTTCATTTTCAACGATGACTTTGGTAGCCACTTTGATATTTTCTCTCGAATCAGACGAAATAAAAGAGAAGGAAGTGGAGATTGCAGCGGCCTTAGCTGAAGATATATTTAATCGCACTGAAGAAATTACAACTTATTTAACAGCCGATATCAATCGTGTGGTTTATCTAGGCTCAGGTCCATTGGCTGCCATAGCTAGAGAAGCTCAGCTCAAAATTTTGGAGTTGACGGCTGGAAGGATTGCAACACTTTTTGACTCCTCGATGGGCTTTCGCCATGGGCCAAAATCATTTGTCACGAACCGAACTTCTGTTTTTGTCTTTGCCTCAAATAACAAATATACGCGCCAATATGATATTGACCTCTATAAGGAAGTTAAATCAGATCAAATTTCAGCGCATACTGTGCTAGTCGGGCAGGAGCTAGAAGGCTTTACCTACAAGCAAGCCGAAAAGCTTCAACCTGCTTATCAAGTTTTGCCAGCGATTGCTTTTTCACATGTGATTGCTTTGATTGCCTCGATAAATGTAGGAAATACCCCAGATACACCGTCTGTCACAGGTACGGTCAACCGTGTTGTTCAAGGTGTAACAATTTATCCATTTGGGAAATAAATGATGAAATAACTATGGAAGTATGGAGGTATAGTGTGAATAAAATAAATCATTTTCAAAAGTTGTTAAATCAAACTGGCATCATTTCAGCTTTAGCAATAGATCAACGTGGCGCTTTGCGTAAGATGATGCAGATCCACCAAGAAAATCCAGTCAGCGACGAGCAGATAAAGCTTTTTAAATCAATCATTTCATCAGAGCTAAGTCCTTATACTTCAGCTATCTTGCTTGATGCAGAGTATGGTATCGAAGCGAGCCAAGCACGTGCCGCTAGCTGTGGGTTTCTCATGTCCTATGAAAAGACAGGTTATGACAATACTGTAGCGGGACGTTATCCGGATATTTTGGATAAGTGGTCAGTGCGACGGCTGAGGGAGGCTGGCGCAGATTCTTGTAAGTTTTTATTATATTACGATGTTGATGAACCAACGGGAATCAATGAACGTAAAAAGGCTATGATTGAGCGCATTGGTGCGGAGTGTTCTGCAGAGGAATTACCTTTCTTTCTTGAAGTTGTGACTTATGATGCAAGAATTAAAGATAGCAATTCGATTGAGTATGCCAAGCTGAAACCACACAAGGTAATTGAGGCGATGAAGCATTTTTCAGATTCACGTTATGGAATTGACTGCTTAAAGGTAGAAGTCCCAGTCAATATGGAATTTGTTGAAGGCTATGCTAGTTCTAAGGCAGATGTCATCTATACAAAGGCGGAAGCGCAGAGTGCATTTAAAGAACAGTCTACAGCTACAAAGTTACCATTTATTTTTCTATCTGCTGGTGTCAGCTCTGAGCTTTTTAATGAGACTTTAAATTTTGCTAAAGAATCTGAAAGCCATTTTAACGGCGTACTTTGTGGGCGGGCGACTTGGGCAAAAGCAGTTGAGGTCTATGTGAAAAAAGGTGAAGTAGCTACTCGTGGCTGGTGCCAAAAAGTCGGGCGCCAAAATATAGAAAAATTGAATGATACTTTAGAAGAGACAGCAACTACAATATTATTTTGAGAATAATTTAATATAAATTTTATTTGTTTATAAGGATTTATTAAGGAAGTTAAGATATTCTTTTGGCTAGAGGAGGTAGAGCTAGGTGTTGTAAGGTGAAAAAATTTTCATCTTAATCTTAGAAATATCGAAAAATTTCCAAAAATGAAAAACTATAATGAGTATAACTAGAGAAATGGTCTATACTATACAGATTATAGGATTTATTGATTAGGAGGGTATAGGATGTCAGATCCAAATATTTTATTAACGCGTATTGATAACCGTCTCATTCACGGTCAGGTGGGGATTACGTGGACCAAAACTCTTGGAGCGAACTTAATCATTGTGGCAGACGATGCAGCTTCAACAGATACATTGGCACAGGAGCTGATGGCAATGACGGCAGAAAGCTCTGGTGCGGGTGTGCGTTTCTTTACATTGCAGCGCACAATTGACATCATCGGAAAAGCGGCGCCGCATCAAAAAATTTTTATTGTCGTGCAAACTCCAGCGTCGGCTCGGGTACTTGTTGAAGCAGGTGTGCCAATAAAACAAATCAATGTCGGAAATATGCATTTTTCAGAAGGTAAACATGCACTGAGTAAGAAAGTCTATGTTGATGCTCAAGACGTTGAGGATTTAAATGCACTCATCAAATCGGGTGTAGAGGTTTATATTCAAGATGTTCCAGGAGATTCAAAAGAAGTTTTGAAGGAAGTGAAATAAAATCTAAGTCAGATAAAGAGCTATTCAGAAGTTAGTAGGAGTTATGATCTCTAACTTTTGATTTCTTAATTTTAATTTGAAAAATTTATTTTGGAGGTATCATCATGCAGATTACATTGGCACAAGGGTTGCTCCTTGCGATTGCAGCGGTAATACAAGGGGGTGACTTTTGGTTAGAGGGCTTGTATATTTTCCGTCCAATTATTGTCTCGACGATTGCAGGGATTATTCTTGGCGATTTGCAGACGGGTTTGGTCGTCGGAGGTGTGACAGAGCTGGCTTTTGCAGGCCTAACGCCTGCAGGAGGTACGCAACCACCGAATCCTATACTGGCAGGTGTCATGGGTGTCGTCATTGCACATACGACAGGCGCAAAGCCTGAGGCAGCGATGGCCTTAGCTTTGCCTTTCTCACTTTTAATGCAGTACGTGATTTTGTTCTTCTACTCAACCTTTGCCTTCTTTATGCGTCAGATTGATTCAGCAGCTCACGAAGCAGATACCAAGAAGGTCGGGCGAATCAATATGACAACGACAGGAATTGTTGCTGTAACCTATGGGGTGGTTGTTTTTCTGACAGGTTATTTAGCTCAAAGTCCAATGAAAAGTTTTGTCGCGGCACTTCCAAGCTGGTTGACACATGGATTTGAAGTCATCGGCGGTATCTTACCAGCCATTGGTTTTGCGATGCTATTGAATACCATGCTGAAGATGGAATTCATGCCTTTCTTGCTGATTGGATTTGTGCTAGCAAGTTTCTTGAACTTCTCAAATCTATTGCCTGTCGCAATTGTCGGGCTGGCTTTGGCTCTATTTACTTATACCATTGAGCAAAAGATCCGAAATAATAAGCCAACTTTAATGGCGAACAATACGAACCAAGATGAGGAGGATTTCTCAGATGGAATCTAAGGAAATCAAACAATTACCAGAACGTGTGCTCACAAAACAAGATATTAATAAGTTGGCCGTGAGATCTGTTTTACTACAAGCTTCATTTAATTACGAACGTATGCAGGCCGGAGGCTTCATGCTAGCTCAGCTTCCTTTCCTAAAAAAGATTTATAAGGACGATAAAGCTGGCTTACAGGCTGCGATGGTAGACAATCTAGAATTTATCAATACTAGCCCGCACTTAGTCGGCTTCCTGATGGGGCTTTTGCTCTCTATGGAGGAAGGACACGAGAAGCGCCCGACAATACGGGCTCTGAAAACAGCCCTATTTGGTCCGATTGCGGGAATTGGCGATGCCATTTTCTGGTTTACAGTGCTGCCAATCCTTGCAGGTATCGCGTCCTCTATGGCAATTGGTGGCTCTATCGTTGGCCCAATATTGTTCTTCCTCGCCTATGTCTTAATCTTTGCGTCGCGTTTTTTCACCACTCGTTTAGGTTATAACCTTGGTGTCAAAGCTATTCCAATGATTAAGCAACAATCTGAGACCATTGGTCGTGCTGCGACAGTTCTTGGTGTGACAGTGATTGGAGGATTGATTGCCTCCTATGTGCATATCAATGTTCTGACACACTTTGTGATTAATAAGTCGAGTAAGCTTGAACTTCAGGCTGGCTTCTTTGATCGCATTTTGCCAAATATCTTGCCTTTTGGTTTTGTATTTTTACTCTACTATTTGATTCGTAAAAAGAAGATCAATCCAGTTATCTTGATTGCCGGTACATTTGTGGTCGTATTGGTCTTCTCATTCTTTAAAATTCTTTAATTGGTTGAAATTTATTGGGAAAAAGGAATAAAAAATGGTAGATATCATTGTTACAGGTCACGGACGGTTTTCAGAAGGGCTACTTTCAGCCCTTCAACTGATTGTGGGAGAGCAGAGAAATGTTCAGAATGTGAATTTTTTGGAGACAGATAGCGTAGAGAATTTGAGTTTTCATTTAGAAAAAGCTTTGGAAAAAACAGGGAAAGAGGTCATTTTTCTGACAGATTTGTTAGGAGGTTCCCCTTTTAAAGAGTCTGTCATGCTAAAAAAGCAGTATCCCGATAAAAATATAGAAGTTATTTCAGGAACAAATTTTCCCCTTCTTTTAAGTGCAGTAATGCAATCATCCGAGGATGCCCTAGAACTTGCCCAAACGATTGTTACAGAGGGACAGGCTGCAATGGTACGTTATAGGCCTGCTTCAAAAAGGCAACGAGGATTCAAAAAAATCTCAAGTAGAAATTCAAAGAGGATTAGAAAAAGAAGAAGGAATTTGATGAAGATTCAGAAGTTTGAGAATATCCTAGATTTAACGGACGAGGTTGTAGCTCTTGTAGAAAAGATAGTTGAAAACAGGGCTGATTCAGTACTTTGTTTTGCCTGTGGCGAAACGCCTCGCCCTGTTATGAATAGATTAGTCGAGATGAAAAAGTCAGGAGAAATTGACTTTTCGCGTGTGCGCATAATTGGACTTGATGAATGGATCGGAGTTGGGCGCGATACCGTCGGCTCGTGCCAACAGATGTTATACGATGACTTCTTTATTCCTCTGAATCTTCGAGAAGACCAGATTATGTTATTTGACGGTCTCACAGAGGATCTGGATAAAGAAATCGAGAAAATGAACCATGTCATAGAAGATTTAGGAATTGATTTTATCCTGCTTGGTATTGGAATGAACGGCCATATTGGTCTAAATGAACCTGGTTGTGAGGTTGATGTCAAGGCGCATCTGATTGATTTGTCAGAAATGACGCAGACAGTAATGAAAAAATATTTTGCTGAACAGGCTGAAACAAGTCTGACTCAGGGACTTAGCCTAGGCTTTCAGCAAATCCTATCAGCGGAGCATATCGTACTTATGGCGACAGGGGAACGTAAAGCAGAAATTGTTGAAAAAGTTGTTCAGCATGAGCCGACAAATGAAATTCCAGCGACCTTGCTGAAAAATTCTACTAAAGAAACATTATTCTTTGTAGATGCAGAGGCAGGACGATTGATTACATAACTCATAATATTTTATTGCTAAAATGGTTTGGAATGGTTTAGATTTGAACCATTTTTGTTATACTAGAAACATGACTGAACACGCAATTAAATATAGACTGATAAAAAAGGAAAAACATACAGGCGCACGTCTGGGTGAAATTATAACGCCCCATGGAACTTTTCCAACCCCAATGTTTATGCCAGTTGGGACACAAGCGACAGTAAAAACCCAATCTCCCGAAGAACTCAAAGAAATGGGTTCAGGCATTATTCTTTCAAATACTTACCATCTTTGGCTACGCCCTGGTGATGAGCTTATAGCAGAGGCTGGGGGACTGCATAAGTTTATGAACTGGGATCAGCCAATTTTGACTGATTCAGGCGGTTTTCAGGTCTATTCATTGGTTCAAAATAAGAAAAACATCAGCGAAGAAGGGGTAAAGTTTAAGTCTCATCTTGATGGTCGAAATTTATTCATGTCACCGGAGATTTCAATTGGGATTCAAAATAATCTTGGGCCTGATATTATGATGTCCTTTGATGAATGTCCACAATTCTATCAGCCGTATGACTATGTGAAAAATTCGATTGAACGAACGTCACGATGGGCAGAGCGTGGTATGAAGGCGCATAAGCGTTGGGGTGATCAGGGACTTTTCGGCATTGTTCAAGGTGCTGGTTATAAAGAACTCCGTGAACAATCTGCGCGTGACTTGACGAGCATGGACTTTTCTGGCTATTCAATAGGTGGTCTAGCAGTTGGTGAGACGCACGCTGAGATGAATGCAGTGCTTGATTATACAGTTGAGCTGCTACCAGAAGGTAAGCCACGCTACCTGATGGGAGTAGGGGCACCAGATAGTCTGATTGACGGCGTTATTCGCGGGATTGATATGTTTGACTGTGTCTTACCAACGCGTATTGCGCGTAATGGGACAGCGATGACTCACTTTGGACGTGTCAACCTACGCAATGCCCAACATGAGCGTGACTTTACGACACTTGACCCGATGTGTGATTGCTACTGCTGTACGCACTATACTCGAGCCTATCTCCGTCATCTCGTTAAGGCAGATGAAGTGTTTGGCATGCGTCTTTTAAGTTACCATAACTTGCATTTCTTAATAAATCTGATGAAAAATGTCCGCCAAGCTATTTTGGACGATAACTTACTAGAATTCCGTGAAGACTTCTGCGAACGTTATGGCTACAATAAACCAAATGCGAAAGATTTCTAAATTTGCTATTTTATTTAAGGAGAAATTTTGATATAATGAGGTGTTGCCTAGGTAAACGCCTAGGTAGTTGAAATAGTTGATTCATATCAAACTAAAACATATTGGCCGACATAGCTCATCGGTAGAGCTCGAAGCACTGCTTCGAGGTAATGGATAAAGGAAACGTAGTTTCCCCCGTTATGTGCTCATCGACTGAGCTAAGTTGGCAAAAACTGAGCCGACTTAGCTCAGTCGGTAGAGCACTTCACTCGTAACGAAGGGGTCGTAGGTTCGATTCCTATAGTCGGCATCTATTTCAACTTACCAAGGTGATTTAAGGATTAAGAAAGAATAAAGGAAAAATAAAATGGGTTCATTAGTAACATTTTTACCAATTATCGTTATCATGGTTGCCATGATGTGGTTCATGCAACGTTCACAAAAAAAACAGGCTCAGAAACGTCAAGAGCAACTCAACACAATGGCTGTTGGTGATTCTGTAGTTACAATCGGTGGATTGCACGGTATAATCGGTGCCATCGATGAGACTTTGAAAACAGTTGAAATTAACTGCGAAGGTGTTATTTTGACTTTCGATAAGGCAGCGATTCGTACGTTTAATAAGACTGTTTCAACTACTACTGACTCAGTTACTGAAAAAGTAGAAGATAAAGTTGAAAGCCCAATCGAAGAAACAAAATAATCAAGATAGTCTTGTAAAAAGCTAATAAAAGTCCTCTAGACAGGGCTTTTTTTGCTGGCGATATTTTAAAAAAGCTCTGGAATATGATAAAATGGAGGTCACATGACAAATGAATTGAAAATTCCAGCACATATTGGTATTATCATGGATGGTAATGGTCGCTGGGCGAAAAAGCAGGGAAAACCTCGCATTTTTGGACATAAGGCAGGAATGGATGCCATAGAGCGGACAGCTATTTATGCGCAGAAACTTGGTGTAAAAGTTCTTACAGTCTATGCTTTTTCTACAGAAAACTGGACACGACCGCTAGATGAGGTCAAATTTATTATGAGTTTGCCAATTGATTTTTATAGCAAATTTGTTCCAGTTTTGAACCGTGAAAATATTCAAATTCGTATGATTGGCGATAGAAATGGTGTTCCAGCAGCTACTCTAAAAGCTATTGATCGTGCAGCTGAGGATACAAAAAACAATACAGGAATGATTCTCACCTTTGCGATGAATTATGGCGGGCGTGCAGAACTTTTACAGGCAGTCAAAAATATCGTGAAAAGTGGCGTTGAAATAGACGAAATAACAGAGCAATTGATTTCGGACAATTTGACAACCTCAATATTCCCAGAAAATTGGCGGGATCCAGAGCTGATTATTCGGACTTCTGGAGAGTTGCGTTTATCAAATTTTCTAACATGGCAATCAGCTTATAGCGAGCTTTTATTTACAGATACTTTATGGCCGGATTTTAACGAGGCGTCGTTAGATATGGCAATAGCTGAGTTCTCTGGGCGTGATCGTCGTTTTGGCGGAGTTAAGGGATAGGGGGGACTAATGAAGCAACGTATAATTACTGGTGTTGTTGCAGGAGCTGTTTTCATTGTTTTCTTGCTACTTGGTGGCTATTTCTTTCAGATTTTTGTTGGGCTGTTAACTTTTATTGCCCTATCAGAGCTTTTTAAGATGAAAGGTATCAAGTTTTTAACTCTAGAAGGGATTTTAGCCACACTCGCTGCGTTGGTACTTGCAATGCCTTTTGTAGCAAATCTATTAAATATGGGAGCAAATGGTCCGTTTATACTATTTGCCTTCTTCATCTTTGCGATGCTAGTAGGAACAGTATTTTCAAAAGACGGCTATAACTTTGAAAATGTAGCCTATCCATTCTTCTCGGCTTTTTATATTGGAGTTGGCTTTCAAGCGCTGAATTTTGCGCGTTTGGCAGGTATCGCAACAGTCTTTTATGCAATTTTGATTGTCTGGGCGACAGACTCAGGTGCTTATTTTATCGGACGTCAGTTCGGAAAACACAAGCTCATTCCGTCTGTTTCGCCAAATAAGACGGTTGAAGGATCTATTGGTGGTGTAGTTTCTGCAGTTGTAGTTAGTGCAATTATGATTGCTCTTTTTAAGAGTAGTTTACCCGATTTGCCAATGTGGTTACTCTTGATTTTATCTGCTGTCTTCTCGTGTGTTGCACAGCTTGGTGACTTGGTAGAGTCGGGTATCAAGCGACATTTTGAGGTTAAAGATTCAGGTACAGTCTTGCCAGGTCACGGTGGTATTCTTGATCGTTTTGATTCGATGATTTTCTTGCTTCCGTTGATGCACTTACTTGGACTATTCTAACTTGAGATGAGTTAGAATTTAGTTTTGTAAATTTTGAAGGATAAAAAAGGGGGCTTATGCAACTAATTATTAATATTCTTGTTTTTATCATTGTTTTTGGAATCATTGTGGCCATTCATGAATATGGGCATCTTTTCTTTGCCAAGCGCTCAGGTATTCTTGTACGTGAATACGCTATTGGTATGGGACCAAAAATCTTTACTCACCGTGGAAAAGACGGAACGCTTTATACGATTCGAATTTTGCCAGTTGGTGGCTATGTTCGTATGGCGGGTTGGGGAGATGATACAACTGAGATCAAAAAAGGACAATCTGCGACATTATCGGTAGAGGCACTTCCAGATATGGCTGCACAAAGTGGCTCAGAAAAAAATAAAAGCTCAAAATTGATAACTCTGCAGGGAGATACGCTTCCTATGGAAAAAGAATTCATCCGGCGTATCAATCTTTCGGAACATGTGACGCTTGAAAATGCCATACCGATTCAAGTGACGGATTATGATTTTGAAAAAGATCTATATATTGAAGGTGAAGTATTTGGTGAGAAAAAACGTTTTGTAGTTGATCATAATGCTACGATTATTGAAGAAGATGGTACAGAGCTAAGAATTGCACCGCTTGATGTTCAATATCAGTCTGCAAGCATTCTTGGAAAAATCATTACGAACTTCGGTGGACCACTGAATAACTTTATCTTAGGTCTTGTTGCCTTTATCGTACTTGTGTTTATTCAAGGTGGTGTCCCGTCAAATACAACTGTAGTAGGCACGACACCAAAAGATATGCCAGCTTATCAAGCAGGACTTCGCTCAGGTGATGAAATCCTTAAAATTAATAATATAAAAGTTTCAAACTGGACTGAGCTCGTGACAGAAATGTCAAAGGTCAAGTCAAATGAAGTCAATGTTCAATTTTCAAGAGGAAATCAAACAAAAGAGTTAGCAATTGTCCCGAAGAAGTCAAACGGATTAGTAGTAATTGGAATTACGCAGCAGCTTAAAACAGGCTTTGTAGACAAAATTGTAGGTGGCTTTAGTCAGACTTGGAGTGCAATGACCTTGATTTCTCGTGCGCTTGGTGACTTGTTTGCTCACCCGAATTTAAATAAACTAGGTGGACCTGTTGCTATTTTCCAAGAAACTGGTCAAGCAGCTAGGACAGGTATTGCAGGAATTATTAGCTTCCTCGCTCTACTGTCTATCAACCTTGGAATTGTCAATCTGATTCCAATTCCAGCTCTTGATGGTGGAAAAATTTTGCTTAATCTCCTTGAAGCAATTCGGCGTAAACCACTTAAGCCCGAACATGAACAAATTGTGACCTTTGTCGGTGTTGTTTTTATGATTGCGCTGATGCTTGCCGTTACTTGGAATGATATCATGCGCTTTATTGGCCATTGATTATCTTATTGATAAAATTTTAGAAAGTATAAGATGTGAAGGAGACGCGTTCGAAATTGTTCGCTTCCTGCCTCCCGAATTTAATTAGGTGAAATATGAAACAATCCCAGCTCTTTATTCCAACTCTTCGCGAGATGCCTTCAGATGCACAAGTTATCAGTCATGCCCTTTTGGTGCGTGCTGGTTATGTACGTCAAGTATCAGCCGGAATTTATGCCTATTTGCCATTGGCAAACCGTGTGCTTGAAAAACTCAAAACTATTATGCGTGAGGAGTTTGATAAAATTGGCGCAGTCGAATTTTTAGCCCCAGCCCTACTGACAGCAGATTTATGGAAAGAATCAGGCCGTTATGAGACTTATGGCGAGGATCTCTATAAGCTAAAAAACCGTGACAACTCAGATTTTATCCTTGGTCCTACCCACGAAGAAACTGTGACAGCTCTTGTGCGCAATGAAATCACATCATACAAAAAGTTGCCAATGAGTATCTACCAAATCCAATCTAAATACCGAGATGAGAAACGTCCACGTTATGGCCTCCTTCGCGGTCGTGAGTTTATCATGAAAGATGCTTATAGCTTCCATGCGAGCCAAGACAGTCTTGACGAGACTTATAAGGATTACAAACATGCTTATGAAGCTATCTTTGAGCGTGCAGGTCTTGATTTTAGACCAATTATTGCGGATGCAGGTGCAATGGGGGGCAAGGATTCTCAAGAGTTTATGGCGATTACCACAGATCGTAGTGATTTGAACCACTGGCTTGTGCTTGATAAATCAATCGCTGCAGTTGAAGAGATTCCCGCAGGGGTTCTTGAGGACATCAAAGCTGAGCTTGATAAGTGGCTGATTGCAGGTGAAGATACAGTCGTTTACTCAGATACAGGTAGTTACTCGGCAAACTTGGAAATGGCGTCAAGCCTTTACAAACCTAAAACTGTACACACTGAATTAGCGGATCTTGAAAAAGTTGCCACTCCAAATGTAAAGACTATTGATGAAGTAGCAGAATTTCTGAGCGTTTCTGAAGCACAAACAATCAAAACAATGATCTATAGTGCAGATGGTGAACTTGTTGTGGTTCTGCTCCAAGGGAATGATGAACTCAATGAGGTTAAGCTGAAAAACTATCTTGGTGCGGGTGTTCTAGAAGCAGCTACAGAGGAAGAGGTAACAGCTAAGTTAGGCGTTCATTTTGGCTCATTAGGACCAGTTGGTTTGTCAGAAGACCTCAAAATATATGCTGATCAGAATGTTGCGGACATAAAAAATGCCGTTGTTGGTGCAAATGAAGACGGCTTCCACTATCGAAATGCGAACCTTGAGCGTGATTATAAGGTAACAGAATTTGTAGATTTACGCGTTGTTAAAGAAGGCGAGCCATCTCCTGATGGACAAGGTCATTTGAAATTCTCACGCGGTATCGAAATTGGCCATATCTTCAAGCTAGGGACACGTTACACAGAAGCAATGAATGCAAATATACTTGATCCAAATGGTAAGTCAATTCCAATGATTATGGGCTGTTATGGTATCGGTGTAAGCCGTTTGCTTTCAGCGATTCTTGAGCAATATGCGCGCATCGCAGTCGAGATGACGCCTAAAGGCGATTATCGTTGGGCTTGGAGCATTAATCTTCCAAAGAGCTTAGCGCCTTACGATGTTCATCTTGTTCCAGTCAATATGAAAGACGAGGCAACAAAGGCTTTGACAGCAGAGCTATTGTCAACTTTGACAGATAATCACTATGAAGTTCTAGTGGATGATCGCGATGAGCGTGCTGGTGTCAAATTTGCTGACAGTGACTTGATAGGTCTACCAGTGCGTGTGACAGTTGGTAAAAAAGCAGCAGAAGGTATTGTAGAAGTCAAAATTCGTGCGACAGATGAAGTCATAGAAGTTTCAAAAGATGAGCTTATTAACACAATTGAGATTTTGAATAAATAAAAAGTTAATCCGTATGGATTAACTTTTTATTATAAACAATTATCCTGATATCATATCAGTTATTGAAAGATTTGTTAGTTCTGTAAATTGGTTACAAAATTCTTCAGGAGTTTTAGAAATATCTTGTTGTAGCCATCGTGCAAGAATTGCGAGAATATACCGGATAACTATTTTTGCTGCAAATTCTTTTTCAAAACCAAAAAGATTTATAAAGCCTTGAAGATACGGATAAAGTATAGGTGAATATCTCTTTTCAATATAACTTAACCAGCTAGGGTCAGCTACACTACCATAGAGAGTTTTTAGGTAACGTCGTTTTTTATAAAGCAAAGGTATGATTTCATGAGCAAAGAAATTAACAGGTTGTTCCCCTTTATTTTCTGAGTAGGTAGCTAATTTTTTCCAACAGTCCTGATCAATATATATATGCAAAGGGCTCAATATATCATCAAGCTTATGATAACCTACCTTATTAAGTGCCTGTCGGGATATTCCCATAATATCCGCAATTTTTTGCATGGACATTTCTCTAGGAGAAGAACATGAGTCTGCCATCTCACAAAAAGCATCGAAGACTCGAATATCATAGGAACTGAATTTCATAACGTACCTCTACTTTCTTACCCTTAATTTATTATATCATGTAAGAGATTAAAGGGAAGAAAATTAATCTTTGTATTATAGGTTTCCATCTAGCAACTCTTAGTATAAGAATGGAGGATAAATATTTAAAATAGGAACGGATAAAGAGGTAATAGGTGAAAAGCAAAAGGTTGCATTTTGGAAACCCTTATATTATTGATATATAAGTAAAAAAGTAATATATTAAACTTGTAATAATCAATAAGATATTAAGTTAAAAAAATCTTGAAAAGGAGGTAGGGATTGCGCATTCTTTCGGACTAGATATCTTGTAAAATTATTGTCAAAATTTACGTAGTTGCAAATGCGTAAATAAAAAATCTCAACTAACTAAAGTAAGAGTAATTGAGGTTTATTACACACAACTGTGTCACTTGATGATGGCACAAAATAAAAATTGAGGATTATTATGTCATTTAAGAAAAAGATTGCCGTTACGGCAATTGTGTTGACTAGCCTTGGTTTAGCTGCTAGTTTACCAGCAAAAGTTAATGCAACAACACTCAATCCTGCGCCTTATCCTATTATTGATGTCTGGAACTTCGGATATAGTGGCTCGGGATGGACACATTACTATTCACAATATACTGTTCAAAATGCTCACATTGGCTCAAAAGCTTATGTTTCAAGTTGGGCACCAGGAGGCGGATGGGTAAGTAGAAATTATGGTGCAGCAGAGTCAGATGTGCTTTCTTTTGGAACAGCTACTTATGGTTACGATTATTATAATTTCTGACTATAGTTTTATGCGATACTACTTATTTAGGTGATGGCTATATAAATGAGTAGTATTTTTGAATATAATATTAATGAGAGTTGAGTGATATGAAATTACGAGGAATTGTATCATTAGTGATGGCAGTACTTCTAAGCCTCATTATCGTTGGGAGTATGAGTGAGGTTGGGCAGATTATTCGATACCCAGCTTCTACAAAAATGACGATTACTGAATTTTTAGGGAAAAATAAAGTAGAAACGTTCAATGAGATAAATAAGCTTGCAAAAGAGTCAGGGATAATCATCTATAAACCTTTAGTAACAGATGATGGTAGTCCCGTCACAGGAAAATTGGGCGTGGAGCAAGCTCGTATTTCAGAAATAAAAAATCGTACACTGACAGGTGACTACTACCTGAGTCATGATAGCGATCAATTTCGTCAAGGAATTGCAACTATGTCAGTTTTAAAAGTAAATTATCTACGTCTTAGCCCCTTTGTTTTTCCTCTCTTTTTATTCTCTCAAAGCGCTAATGCTCCAAGTGTCTGGATATTATTAGCTGTCTTTTTTGTCTCTGTCTATGCTGTTGAGATGGCCTATGTCAAGAAAGGAATGATTTATCGTAGTCTAGGAAGATTGAGCAATTATTTATTAAGAAATATTCTGGTTTATTCTACTTTTTTATTCGTCATTGGAGGAGTTATAATAGGGATTTTTGCATTGTCTCAGGCCTCAGTTGATAGTGTCTACGTCATAGGTTTTGCTATATCATTTGGGATCTCAATCTTTCTTTTGATGTTGCTTTCATTCTTTGCGAATATATTGTTTGCTTTCGTCTTAAAAACGCATCCTGTTGTCTCAATCTTAAAAAATCGCTATGTGAATCGTTTTGGGGGAGCTGTTTATATGATAAGTATCCTTTTGTCTATGATAATATTCACTCTGAGTATAAATGCAAGTATTAAAACGGCAATCCATCTCAGAGATTATA
Organism: Streptococcaceae bacterium; assembly: GCA_031254295.1. Classification (GTDB taxonomy): domain Bacteria; phylum Bacillota; class Bacilli; order Lactobacillales; family Streptococcaceae; genus Lactovum. The sequence goes on from JAIRUS010000017.1 coordinate 22,517, forward strand.
ATCAGTCAATATCAAAATGGAAAAGCATAAAAAATTATGTACTTCCCAGTTTTGATGATGGAGAGGGTTTAAATGTTGATGCTAATCATATGCTTAATCAAGAATATTTAGTGAATCAGATAAAAAGTGAGCTTAATTTTAATCAATCATTTTCAGATGGAGATTTTATTTTTGCAAGAGCATCAGCGTTTGATAAAAACATGGAAAAGTATTATCTTGAAGCAGCGGCGAATCCAGAATCTCGAATTGCTCAGGTTAAAACAGACAGTAGTCTTTCTTCACAAATAATGTATGTTTCCAGAGGATTTATCCTTATGAATGAAAAACTATTTCCTAAAAATAGTTTTGGAGAAACAAATTCATCAAAACTTATTACCATTTATATCCCAAAATCATTAAAAAAATATACTCAAAGTATTGAGAATAATGTCATAGCTGAAACTTTCCCAGTTGTAACGTCAGGAGTCAGTTCTGGAGATTTTAACCTTAGTATCATTCCAGATAATCAGGAAGTTTTTCTGTTTGATTTTAATCCTGGTCGAACGCCTTTTATGGCTGGTAATCTGCCAAAACAAACAGCAAGAAATAAAATTTTGGTTCAAGTGAATTATAAAAAACTTTCTTCACTGACTGATAATGTAGCAGGGTTAATGGGGGGGAATACAACGCCATACGGTACGGCACTGATATATAAAAAGGAGCTCTTAAAAAAACTTAATGAGAATAATCTTCAAAATCAACTAGTAAGTGTTGATAACATAAGTGCTGATGTGGAGCAATTATCAAAGACGGTAACAACTGAGCTTCAAGGAACAATTATCGTCATGATTTCTGTTATATTATCATCGTTATTCATTCTTTGGAAATATTTAGGGAATCTCTATCTTCGTTTTTCTAAGGTTCTAGTTATTCATTCTCTCTTTGGAGGAAATGAAATTTGGCAAGAAATTAAAATTTTGAGTCCCATTTTGTTTGGAAGTTTTATCTCTGCAGGAATAAGTGGGTATCTAACTGGTAATTGGTTCTTATGTGCAATTATATTTGCATTATATGTAGTTGAAATTCTTGTTGTTGTGTTGATGAATAAGTGGCATATAAGAGAAAAGCGGGTACAAATTGTTAAAGATTCACTAGAATGAGGGGAAAATGATAGAAATTATTAATGTGACAAAGAAATTTGGCAAGAAAGTAATTTATAGTCATGTAAATCTATTTTTTGAAACTGGTAAATCATATGCATTGACAGGCAAATCAGGATCTGGAAAGACAACGTTACTTAATTGTTTAGCACGCCTTGATCGCCCCACAGAAGGAGAGGTTTTGGTAGATAGTAAAAATATATGGAAAATGACAGAAAAAGATTTTTTCAAGAATAAACTAGGCTATATATTCCAAAATTATGCTCTGATTGACGATGCCACAGTGTCAAAAAATTTATCTGTGATTGAAAAAAATCACCAGAAGCAAGTCGAAGCATTAGAAAGAGTAGGGTTAGATGAAACTTTTCTCTCACAAAAAATTTATGAATTATCGGGTGGACAAGCTCAAAGAGTCGCAATTGCTAGAATTTTACTAAAGAAAGCCACGGTTATTCTTGCAGATGAACCAACAGGTGCTTTGGATAAAGAAACCAGTAAGGAAGTACGTGAGGTTTTATTGAGCCTTGTAACGCCAGAGGTAGTCTTGATTTTTGCGACACATGATTCAGAGATTTATGATTATGTAGATGAGATAATTGATATTTCAAAATTTAGTGAGGCTGATAATGAAAAAGAAAATTAGTATTTTGGCGGTTCTTGGATTTTTAATTCTTTTAGGGCTTGCTTTCTATTTATTTCAAAGTGCTTCTGTAAATCCTCAAAAAAATCTTGGAGTGGAGAAAATAGTTGATAATAAAAGTGGGCAAATGTCGATAACTATTCCGAAATCAGGATATTATGATGTAACAGTATCTACAGCAGATGCTAACCTAGTGGGAACTAATATTCCTGAGAATGGGCATACACTAGTTGGAACATATTATCAAAAAGAGCAGGAAATTCAAATATTTACGAATGCTCAGATTAAATTTTTTCCTGCAAAATTTGAGAGGTTAGAGGCACCTATATCTTTAAAAACGAATGGGAATTATTTAGTTGGTGCACAGTTTCCTGCAGGAGACTATCAGTTGACATTATACGGAAACTCAGGAACAATTTCGACAAAGATGGGGACTGTAAGTGCTCTGTCTGATATTTATGTTTTCACTCCAAAGTCTAACGGGGGTGAAACAGGGGTTAAAACTTATGAATTAACGAATGATAAAAGAGAGGTAAATATTTCTCTAAAAACAGGTGAAATGTTAAATGTGAAAATGCCTTACACCGTAACGATTGGTTTGAAAAAACTATAATTATTTGTAAAAGAAGCATGGGATTTGAGGATATATTTTTAGAGGCTTTATCCAGCCTTTTACACTTAATCTGACTTTCTGTTATAATTTTATTATGGAAAATCTATTTGAGAAATTGGCGGAGCAAATTCATTTACCTGCGACGGTATTGACTTCGCAGGCTTTTGAAAGTGCAGAAATTGATAAGGTCGAGGTACATACGGAATCTCGGCTTTGGCATTTTTTTCTGGCTTTCGATAAATTGCTGAGCGTACAAGATTTTAAGCTTTTATCAGACTTGACAAAAGCGGCTTTCTCAGAGATTGCAGAAATACATTTGACAGTTTGTCCACGTAAAATTAATCTTGATGAAGCTCAACTTAATGATTATTATCAATTAATTTTTGACTATCCAGAATGCTCAAGCCCGTCTTTTACGACAATTTTTAAGAAGTTTAAACTCAAATTGAATGCTGAAAATCAAGTTAAGCTGATGGTGACAGATTTACCTCAAATTGATCGTTTGGCGAACGAGCATCTACCAATTATTAACGCCCTTTTTGAAGACTTTGGCTATTCAGAATTAGAAATTACAGCTGAGATTGATAAAGCTCAGACTGAGGAAGTCATTGCAGCTTATGAAGAGGGCGTGCAAAAGCAGCTGGATGAGGCTGCACTTGCGTCATTAACAGCGACTGAACCGAATGAATTCTTGGATAGCTCACCAGAACCTGCCGCTCCAAGTAAGAAAATAGCGACTAAAAAAGCTACGCTAGTGGTAGAAGGCGTCCAGCTTGGACGTGAAATCAAGGATTCGGAACGGACGACACCGATGATGGACGCTGAGAATCCAGAGCGTGGAATTGTCTTTGAAGGTTATGTTTTCAAAGTTGAGAAAAAAGAGTTTACCAATCGAACAACTAAAAAGACCTCACAAATGTTAGAGCTCTATTTTTCTGACTATACGACAAGTTTTATTGCCCAAAAATGGGCCCGAGCTGGCGAGTCTGAAATCTTCGATAATATTGTGGAGGCAGCGAAAAAAGGTCTTTGGGTAAAGGTCAAGGGAAATCTTGAAATGGATAATTTCAAGCATGAACTTGTCTTGCAGATACAATCACTGCAAGAAATCGCAGCTAAAAATGTCCGTAAAGATCTTGCACCAGATGATGAGAAACGTGTTGAGTTTCATACGCATACCATCATGTCAGCGATGGATGCCACGGTGACAGCCTCTCAACTTGTTGCACAAGCAGCCAAATGGGGACATAAAGCTATTGCCATTACCGACCATGGGAATGCACAGTCCTATCCAGAAGCTCACCAAGCTGGCAAGAAAAATGGCATACAAATCATCTACGGAGTTGAAGCCAACCTAGTCGAAGACAAGATTCCGATTGTTTTTAACGAAGAGGATCGCGATCTTTTCGAAGAAACATATGTTATCTTCGATGTTGAAACAACAGGATTATCAGCCGTACATAATGATTTGATTCAGATAGCCGCAACTAAGATGCATAAGGGAAATCCGATTGATAGCTTTAATGAGTTTATTGATCCAGGTTACCCACTGAGTGCCTTTACGACGGAATTGACGCGTATAACAGACTTAGATGTTCAAGGTTCAAAGCCTTTGAAGCAAGTGCTTGAAGAATTTCAGGCTTTCTGCGAAGGCGCAATATTAGTTGCACACAATGCAACATTTGACTACGGCTTCATGAATCTTAACTATGAGAAGAATGGCTTGCCAAGAATTAGCCAGCCTGTTGTAGATACACTTGAATTTGCTCGAAACCTTTTGCCTGATTTGAAGCGTTACGGACTTGGACAACTCACTAAAAAGTTTAATATTGGCTTAGGGGCAGCTCATCACCGCGCAGACTCTGATGCGGAAGCAACGGGGCGTTTATATTTTGCTTTCTTGGAGGAACTGAGGCTTCATTTTCCTGATATTAGAAATCTCCTCGAGCTTAATGCTGTACTTGTCTCGGAAGATTCTTATAAAAAAGTTCGCCCAAAACATATGACGCTCTATGCTCAAACACAAGAAGGGCTGAAAAATATTTTCAAGCTGATTTCCTATTCAAATGTTAACCATTTTGCTGATATTCCGCGTATCCCACGCTCGGTCTTGCAGGCCAACCGTAATGGTGTATTAGTCGGATCGGCCTGTTCTACGGGCGAAGTTTTTGATGTGGCCATGAATAAAAGCCATCAAGAAGTTCTAGAAATTGCCAAATTTTATGACTTTATTGAGATTCTACCACCTGCCTTATATGAGCCATTATTAGTCGGAGGATCATTTAAGAATCGCGAAGAAGTTGAAGAAACGATTAAGGAGTTGATTCAGGTAGCAGATGAGTTGAATATTCCAGCTATAGCAACAGGTGATGTGCATTATTTGGCCCCTGAAGATGAACTCTATCGCGAAATTATTGTACGTTCACTAGTTGGTGCAGAAATTAACTGGACGCAAGGGCATGGAGCTGATGCTAAGCCTTTACCTTTGCCCAAAGCACATTTCCGGACGACTGATGAGATGTTGGAAGACTTTGCCTTTCTCGGGCAAGACTTAGCTAAGAAAATTGTTGTCACAAATACGCAGGCCTTGACAGAGAAATTTGAAGTTTTATCGCCTGTACGTGATGATTTGTATACACCTGTTATGACTTTTGAAGGCGGAGAAGGCTCTGAGGAGCGTATCACGCGTCTGTCCTATGAGAAGGCACATGAAATTTACGGCAATCCCTTGCCTGATGTTGTCGATGAACGCCTAGAAAAAGAGCTTCGCTCAATTATTGGTAATGGCTTTTCTGTGATTTATATCATTGCTCAGGAGCTCGTACATCGGTCAAATGCGCGTGGCTATCTTGTTGGATCTCGAGGATCTGTCGGAAGCTCACTTGTTGCGACAATGATTGGAATTACAGAAGTAAACCCATTGCCACCTCATTATATCTGTCCCAATCAAGCTTGTCGCCATTTTGAAGTTTTCGATGATGGATCCTTTGGTTCAGGCTTTGATATGGAGGATAAAACTTGTCCAGACTGTGGTGAGAAGCTTATCAAGAATGGACAAGATATTCCCTTTGAAACCTTTCTTGGCTTTAAAGGAGATAAGGTTCCTGATATTGATTTGAACTTCTCTGGTGATGATCAACCATTTGCCCATCTTGATGTCCGTGATATCTTCGGTGAAGAATATGCCTTCCGTGCAGGAACAATTGGTACGGTGGCAGATAAAACGGCCTTTGGATTTGTCAAAGGATATGAGCGAGATTATACAAATCAGACTTTCCGAAATGCAGAAGTAGATCGCTTAGCAACGGGTATTACAGGAGTGAAACGTACGACGGGTCAACACGCGGGCGGTATCATCGTAATCCCAAGCTATATGGATGTTTATGATTTCACTCCGATTCAATTTCCAGCTGATGATGTCAACGCGACTTGGAAGACGACCCATTTTGATTTCCATGCGATTCACGACAATATCTTGAAGTTAGATATACTGGGACATGATGATCCCACGATGATTCGGATGCTTCAAAATCTATCAGGAATAGATCCGATGACGATTCCTTTTGATGACAAAAAAGTGCTCGGCCTGTTTTCAAGCCCAGAGCCACTTGGTCTGACAAAAGAGCAGGCGATGGCAGATCTTGGGACCTTTGGTATTCCTGAAATGGGAACTTTTACCTCTATGAACATGATTGCAGAAGCTAAACCAAAGACATTTGCTGACTTGCTCCAGATTTCGGGACTTTCACATGGTACCGATGTCTGGAAAGGCAATGCTCAAGATTTGATAAAATCCAAGGTTGCCACTCTTTCGACTGTTATAGGTTGTCGTGATGACATCATGACCTATCTTATCCATAAAGGACTTGATGAAGGCATGAGCTTCCAGATTATGGAGAAAGTCCGTAAAGGTCTATGGATGAAGCTTTCTGATGAAGAGAGAGAAACATATACCGAAGAGATGAAGGCGCACGGGGTACCAAATTGGTACATTGAGTCATGTTCAAAGATAAAATACATGTTCCCCAAAGCTCATGCCACCGCCTATATTATGATGGCCTTGCGCGTGGCTTGGTTTAAGGTGCATGAACCGATGTATTATTACGCTGCTTGGTTTTCGATTCGTGCGAAGAATTTCGATTTAGGTCTCATGTCAGGACCGCTGAGCACAGTCAAGGATAAGATCAAAGACATTCGGAGTCGTGGAAATAATCGGGAAAATCCAGTCACTAACTTAGAAAGTGCCCTCTTGCCAGCACTTGAAATCTGTAATGAAATGCGTGAACGCGGTTTTGAGTTTGGTAAGCTTGATCTTTATCGCAGTCAAGCTAAGGATTTCGTGATTGACGGCAATACTTTGATTCCACCGTTTATTGTCATGGACGCACTGGGTGAAGCTGCTGCCGAATCAGTCGTGGAAGCACGACAAACTGGTGAATTCTTAAGTAAACATGAACTCAAACAAAAAACTAGACTAACTCAGACAAATATTGATGCGCTGGATGCTTTAGGAACATTAGCAGGACTACCAGAGGATAATCAGCTTGATTTGTTTGCGATGATTTAATAGCCTTTCTGTGAAGGCACATTAGAGCTTTAGACTTGTTTGCTGTATGACGATGCTGTTTGAAAAAATCTCGAAAATTTTTCGGGATTTTTATTTTGTCTAAAAAATATAAAAAAACTCAAATTTTTTGAAACATTTTGAGCTTTTTTACGTATAGATAGATAAGGAGGAAATAATAAAAAGTGAAAGATGAAGCAGGTAAAATTTTACAAAATGCGATTGACTTTGGCGCAAACGATGTATACTTTCTGCCTGAAAATGACGGCTATCAAGTATACCTCAGAAATTCACTAGAGAGAAAATTTCTGACAAGGCTAAAAAAAGACCGAGCGCAGGCCTTGATTTCGCATTTTAAGTTTTTAGCAGGTATGAATGTTGGAGAGAAAAGGAGAACTCAACTTGGTGCAGTTCTATATGATATCGCCAAAAGTCATCATCGTCTGCGTCTGTCAACGGTGGGAGATTTTCAAGGTCGGGAAAGTTTGGTTATTCGCTTCCTGCATGATTTTACAAATCGCTTAGAGTTTTGGTTTGAAGATGATTATTCAGAAGCTATGAAATTGATTCAAAATCGCGGGCTTTATCTATTTTCAGGACCAGTTGGTTCGGGAAAGACCTCCTTGATGTATGCAATTGCAGCAGAAAAGTTTGAAACGAGACAAGTGATTACGATTGAAGATCCAGTTGAAATTGTGAATAGCCAGTTCTTACAACTAGTGCGTAATGACACGATTGGAAATTCTTATGACGAGTTGATTAAATTGTCTCTGCGACATATGCCTGATTTAGTCATTGTCGGTGAGATACGAGATGAGAAAACAGCTCGGGCTGTGATTCGCGCAAGCTTAACAGGCTATACGGTTTTCTCGACGATTCATGCCAAGTCAATTAATGGCGTCTATTCCAGACTTCTTGAATTGGGAGTATCAACCCAAGAAATTGCCAATTCTTTAAATGGAGTAATTTATCAACGATTGCTAAAGGGAAAGGGGGTGATAGATTATGAAGAAAAAAGCTTTGAAAAACACTCAGCTAAAATCTGGAACTGGAAGATTGATGATTTGCTGGCGCAAGGTGTTGTTGATATTGACGAAGCAGCGCGGGAGAAAATTAAGCTTGACTAAGCAAATCAAACTTATTCAGCTGATGAACAACCTTTTTGCAAGTGGATTTCAATTTTCAGAGATTATTGATTTTTTGGAGCGCTCAAAACTTGCAAAAGTAGAATTTACATCACTTATGCGACAAGGAATGGTTGAAGGGCTTGGACTTTCGGAGATATTTTTAAGGCTCCAATTTTCTCCAGCAGTTGTGACACAAATTGCTTTAGCAGAAAGCCATGGAAATCTTGTTGAGACAATGAAGTTGGTTGAAACAAATTTAAGAAAAATTGAGTCAGTGAAAAAGAAATTAATTTCCATAGCGACTTATCCAGTTATTTTACTTAGCTTTTTGATTTTAATTATGGTTGGCATGAAAAATTATTTAATTCCAGAGCTTGCATCAGATACTGCTAGTCATAATATCGCAGTGAACATTGTTTCAAATTTGCCAACAATTTTTAGCTGTTTAAGCATAAGCACTTTAATCTTAGTACTCTTGCTAATCTGGAAGATAAAGAGAACAAGTCCATTGAAGAATTATCAATTTGCAAGTCGTATACCTCTCATCAAGGGTTATACGAAACTCTATGTAACAGCATATTTTACTCGTGAATGGGGTGTGCTAATTTCTCAAGGCTTGGAATTAAAAGAAATATTTCAAATCTCAAGTAACGCCAGATCAAAACTTTTTGCCGAGGTAGGACAGGAACTTGATAAAAAGTTAGTGCTCGGAGAAGAATTTCATAAGTCGAGTCAATCGTTAAAAATTTTCACCCCAGAGCTTTCGCTTATGATTGAATATGGCGAGATGAAAGGAAAATTAGGCCAAGAATTACTGATCTTTTCAGAAGAATCATGGGAGAAATTCTTTCAGAAAATTAATCAGATTATGCAACTTATACAACCCTTGATTTTCCTGTTTGTTGCACTAGCTATCGTACTTATCTACGCAGCGATGCTCTTGCCGATTTATCAAAATATTAATATGGCAGTTTAGCTTTAAGACCACATGAACAACTAGTTAAATAAAATAAATTTTAAGGAGAAATTATGATGAAAAACATAATCCAGAAGTATATAAAAAAACCAAAGGTAAGAGCTTTTACCTTGATTGAAATGTTGGTGGTTCTACTAATTATTTCAATATTAATTCTGCTTTTTGTACCAAACTTGGCTAAGCAAAAAGATCAGGTAAAAAAGACTGGGAATGCTGCAGTTGTAAAAGTTGTCGAAAGTCAAGTGGAATTGTATGAGCTAAATCATACAGATATTCCGAGCTTAGGTAGTTTGGTATCAAATGGCAATATTACCCAAAAGCAGGCTGATGCCTATAAACAATATTATGCAGAGAATCCAAATGAAAATCCTCAAGTCAAATAAAGCTTTTACCTTGATTGAAATACTAATTACTAAAAATAACAGCTTTTTTAACTTGAAAAAATTGAAGAAAAAGAGCTGCTCCGGATTCACTTTATTAGAAACCTTGTTGGTGTTATCAATCACTTTATTTCTTGTCACAATGTTTTCATTCACCATGACTAAAAGCGTGCATATAGTTCGTGGTGAGCTTTTTGTGGCAGAGTTTGAAGAGCAATATAAAAATACGCAACTTCGGGCTAGCGCTTTTAGAAAAGAGTTAGAGTTTTCGGCCTCTGGAAACAAATTGATTGCAGGAGGGCAAGTGATTAAAATACCAGAGGAAGTTAAAGTGGATAATTTTAAGATAAAATTTGACAAATATGGCAATAATTCGAGTTTAGCAAAACTCAGATTGCATTTGCCTTGCGAAACGAAAACTATAAGCTATCAGTTGGAGATGGGAAGTGGAAAATATAAAAAAACGTTCCAATAGAGCCTATGTGCTTTTGGAGAGTTTAATTGCGCTAGGTTTGCTGGCAATGTTAACAACCTTTACGTTGACCGACATCAATTCAGCACAAAAGCAAAGTCAAGCTCTAATTAAACAGAATGAAGCACTGAATATTGCAAAAATGGCGATGGATTCGAATCAACCAAAACTTACAGCAAATGGTGTCTCTATTAGCCTCTTAGAAGAAAGTAAAAATGTGATTGTCCGGGATTTACATGGAAAGGAGTTATTGCATCTTGAGATTCTTGAAATTCAAAAATAAGGCTTTTACACTATTGGAATGCCTTGTGGCATTGTTTGTAATCGCTGGCTCAGTTGAGCTAATATCAGCTTTGACAAAACTTGTCAGACAAGAGATTGTGAAAGGACGGGACTCAATTGACTTGGACTGGCAAATATTTTGCAACCAACTTAGAAATGAACTTGACGGATCAGAGTTTGTAAAAATTGAAGGGAATTTTTTATATGTAAATAAAGGTTCAAGCCAATGGCGTTTTGGGAAAGTTGGGCTCGCCTCAGATTTTCGAAAGACAAATGCTGATGGTCGCGGTTATCAACCCATGCTCTTTGGTATTTCAGCCTTACAAATTTCAGAGAATGAAAAACTGATAAAAATTAATTTCGAGATGGAGGGTGGAGGCAAAAAATTATTTTATTACAAATTTTAAAAAAGAAGAATCATGCAGGTGTTCTTTTGTACACAATGATAATAGCTGTGATTTTTAGTGTGATTCTAAAGTTCTTTTTAGGCATGCAGTTGGAACAAGCTAAAAACTTGAAAGCAGAGCGGCAATATATGACAGCCCAAATAATGTATACAGTCACTAAAAAGCAAGATGCAAAGTCAATTCGTTTTAATACTGGAATGGTTGTCACAAAGGATAGAAAATCATATATTGTAACTCTTTTGGACGGTAGCAAGTATTCTTTCGGAATTTAAGTTTTGACAAGAGCATTTATATTTGATATCCTTAACTGGTTAATTAACCAGTTAAGGAATTGTTATGGAACTAGAAAATAAAATTAGTTTATTTATAAATAGAGTTAGCCAACGCGATTTATTGCTTGGCAAATGTGAAAGTGAAGATTCATTGACGAGTACGCAGGAGCATATTTTGATGCTGCTCTCGAAAAATCAAAGCGTAACGAGCAGTTATCTTGCAGAAGAATTAGGAATTTCAGCTGCAGCTATCAGCAAGGCGATAAAGGTCCTTCAAGATCATAATTTCATAAAGGCAGAGCGTCGTCAAAATGATGAGCGGGTTGTTGCATTGTATTTAACAGAAAAAGGTATGCCTATCGCGAGCGAGCATGCAGAACATCATGACAAGACTCTTGCAGCTTATAAGCAGATTCTTTCGAGTTTTAACTCTATGGACCAAAAAGTTATTGCAGAATTTATTAGTAAGTTAGAAGAGGTGTTTTCTTGATTTTTTTGATTTTTGCGAGTTTGATTGGTGACATCATCGCCATTGCTTTTGGAGCTTCGATGCTTTTTTGGAAACGAGGAGTGGAAGCTTTTGCAAGTTATGCAACTCCTTTTGCGGCTGGTGCTTTGCTTGGTGCAGCTTTTACAGATTTGTTGCCTGATGCGGCAGAGTCTGGAAAATATGAAAATGGCTTGTTAGGTGCCATGGTTGGTATTCTGGTTTTTTTCCTCTTAGAACGTTTTGTTCACTGGGTTCATCATCATCGTGATGAAAATAATAGTCAGCAAGATCATGATGCGACAATCCCATTGATTATTTTTGGCAATATTATACATCGTGCTATTGATGGCGTCTCAATTGCTGCTGGCTTTCTAACAAACTCAAGATTAGGTTTAATTGTGACTTTAGCGATTGTTCTGCATGAAATTCCGCATACAGTAGGCGATTTTGGTCTCTTAATTTATAAGGGGTTAAAACGTAAAAATGTCTTAATTATAAATGTAACTGTGGCTTTATTCACAACTTTGATAGCAATAGTAGTGTATATGGCAGGTCATGTCATAAATTTACCGCTTGATATGTTGATCGGGACAACTGCTGGATTCTTTATTTATATAGCGGTGAGCGACATCATTCCTGATATTCACGTGCATGAAGATAGGCGATTTATAGGGCTACAATCACTTTTGTTGATAGTGGGAGCTGTTGGCTTTGCGTTTTTGATGAGTTTGCTTCATCATTATTTTGGAGCTATTTAAGGCATTATCAAAACTAGGGCTAGGTGCAGAGATTTCAATTTTTTCAAAACTAAAAGGTAGGGTTAGAATCATCTTTTGGGCATGTAAGAGCATGCGTTCAGCTGATTTCCCGCCATATAAAACGTCGCCAAGAATAGGGTGGTTCAGGCTAGACAAATGTATCCGAATCTGGTGAGTTCTACCCGTAGATAAAATACAATGAATCAAAGAGAATTGTTTAAAGATTTTTAAAACTTCAACCTGAGTGTTAGCGATTTGACCTTGTTTGCTGACAATTCTCTTTTTTGAATCGTGACGATCTCGCCCGATATTCTTATTGATTGAAAATCTTTCTTCTGAAAAAGTTCCATGAACAATGGCATCGTATTCGCGATGAATTGCTCGCTTTTCAAGCAAACTGCTAAGAATGGGAAGGACAAATTGATTTTTCGCAAAAAGAACAGCCCCCGAAGTTTCAAAATCTAGTCGATGCACAACGTATATATCATGCCCACAGTAGGCGGAGACATGATTCTGGAGTGCAATTTCGTTCTCAAAATTTGCATGTGTTTTCATATTTTCAGGCTTATTTACAACAATAACGTCTTCATTCTCATAAAGGACATCGCAAAGGTTAGGATTTCCATTTTTCAAGTTTGCAGAGGATTCTTTGAAATTGACTTTAATAATATCATTGGCTTTCACAAAAGAGAGGTAGTTTGGAATAGTTCCATTTACTGTCAGCCTTTTTTCCATACGGATTAAATGACGCTCTGCTTTAGGGACTAACCAGAGCTTTAGCAATTCTTCAACAGTTAGTCCGTCAAATTGCTCAGAAACCTTAATTTCACGTGTTTTCATCGTTTTTATTGTAACACAGTTCAAATTTTAGTAAAATATCAGTAATGGAAAACGGAAATTTTAGAAGAAGTCAGGCAGAAACGCCAATAAAATCTACGAAAACAAGGTACAAATTTATTCCAAGGCCGATTAAGCGGATATGGAAAAAGTACAATTTAACGAGGGTTCTTTTACTTGTTATCACGCTTTTTCTGATTTTCGTTACAGGCTATCTCTACTTTCTTTCAAAAGTCGCAAATGTAGCGGTTCTTAAAGCATCCCTATATCAACAAACGCAAATTATGGACAATAAAGGACAACTGGCGGACCAGCTATCTGGCGACAAAGGAACGACACTGACTTTTGCGCAGATTCCAGACAATGTAAAGAATGCTGTGGTCGCAACAGAGGACCGAACCTTCTATAGCAATCAAGGTGTGAACTATCAACGTACAATCTTGGCTATGCTAACCGCAGGGCATTTTGGTGGTGGATCGACTATAACTCAACAACTAGCCAAAAATTCTTATCTAAGCCAAGCTCAGACAATTGACCGTAAGGCGCGTGAAATCTTCTTGGCTCTGCAAATCACAAAGAAATACAGCAAAGATGATATTTTAACAATGTATTTGAATTCCAATGGCTACGGTAATGGTATAGTCGGGATACAAGATGCAAGTCATAAATATTTTGGGGTAGATGCAGGAAATTTGACTTTGGGGGAGGCTGCCACCTTAGTTGGTTTGCTTAAAGGCCCAGCCATTTATAATCCTATTTACAGCGTGGAATATGCTAGCAATCGCCGTAACACTGTGCTACAGAATATGGTAGCGGCAGGATACATTACTCAGGCTGCGGCTGATGGGGCTAAGGCTGAGGATATGGCATCAGAAGTAAAAGATGACTATGCTGCTCAAACTTTGAATCAACAGTATCCAAGCTATGACAATGCTGTAATAGCCGAAGCAGAAAAGACTTATGGCCTTTCATACAGTGAAATCAAAAATGGTGGTTATAAGATTTATACTGGGTTGGATCAAAATATGCAGACAGGTCTGCAGAAATCTTATTCAGATACAGACCTATTTCCAGTAGCGAATGACGGCACAATGGCACAATCAGGAACTGTGGCTTTGGATCCCAAAACTGGTCAAGCACTGGCAGTGGTAGGGAATGCCCCACTTTCTGGCTATTCGCCATTAACAGATTATAACTATGCCATGAATGCCAAGCGAAGTCCAGGATCTGTTATCAAGCCGTTGATTGTGTATGGGCCAGCCGTTGAAGCGGGCTGGCTCATAGATAAAACTCTTCATGATGCTCAAACAACTTATTCTGGTAATTGGACACCGCAAAATGCGGACGGAACTTTTCATGGAGATATGCCGATGTATCAGGCTTTAGCAAATTCTTATAACATTCCAGCTATTAATACCTATCAGGAAATTGGACCAGCCGTTGGCAATGCTTTAGGTAAAAAATTTGGCTTGAATCTAAGCGCACAAAACAATGTTCTATCGACTGCGCTTGGTGCAGGCGTTGAGACAAATCCTTGGCAAATTGCGCAGGCTTACCAAGCCTTTGCAAATGGAGGGGTCATGAAATCGGCTCATCTTATCACAAAAATTGAAGATGCTTCGGGTAAGACAATCAAAACGGCTAATGTAACTTCCATACAAGTAGTCAGTCAAGATACAGCTGACAAGATGACACAGATGATGTTGGGAACATATTCAAATGGAACAGGTGCATGGGCAGAGCCAAAAGATTATACATTAGCAGGTAAAACAGGGACGAATGAAGATATTGATCAATGGGTAGTAGGATATACACCAGACATTGTGATGGCAGAATGGTTAGGCTTTGCAGATCCTCAGCCAACAAATCATAGGTTGGACGGCACGTCTGAAATTCAAGCTTCGTATATTTATCGTACATCAGCCAGTTATATTATGCCTTATACGGCAGGTACAAAGTTCAGTATTCAGAATCCATATGTGTTGAACGGAATTTCCCCAATTACTCCAGCTTGGACTTATCTAAGACAAAGTCAGGATAATATT
Organism: Streptococcaceae bacterium; assembly: GCA_031254295.1. GTDB lineage: Bacteria > Bacillota > Bacilli > Lactobacillales > Streptococcaceae > Lactovum. The sequence goes on from JAIRUS010000017.1 coordinate 37,519, forward strand.
GTGACATCGGAAGAAAGTAGTACAGGCAGTGCTGACAATCAAACAACAACTTCGAGTTCCGCCGTTTCGTCGACGAATAGTTCCATTTCAGATTCAATAAAAGGACTTTGGAATAAGTTCACTAATTTGTTCAAATAGCGATATGTTATAATGTATGAACAGATGAAAACAAGTTTGAAAAAATTTGCGAAATATTATTTGGTGGTTTTATTGTTGTCCCTTGGGATGAGTCAAGTTAAAGCAGAATCTACATTAGATTTGTTAAGCCAGCAGCAAGAATTATCAACTAAAATTAATGAAAATCGTTCAACTATTTTAGATACACAGGCAGAAATTGACGATCTCAGTCAAAAAATCGCAAGCAACCAAAAAGCAGTAGATGAGTTGGCAAGACAAGTTCAAACTTCGAATCCGCCTCAGAGAATGTTGACGATTATGCTTTCGTCTTCCTCACTATCAAGATTTATTGAGCAAATTGTTGCTGAAAATATTATAACCGAATCAATGAATAAGCAACTAAAGATTTTAAAAGGCGAGAAAATTCAAAAAGACAAGGCTCTTTCGTTTTTGAATACCACTCAAGTCAAACTAGATCAGCAAAGTGAAGAGTTAAAAGCAAGCCTTGAAAAAGCAACACCAGTTGCGAGCTTTGTCCCACAATCTACGGCTGCGGCTAATCTTGACATTAGCGAAGATCAGGCACGTGCGAATATTGTTGCACGCGAGTCCAATGGAAACTATCAAGCAACGAATGGTCGATTTTATGGGGCCTATCAGCTTGATATATCATATCTAAATGGAGATACCAGTCCAGCTAATCAAGATGCAACAGCGAACAGCTATGTTTTGGGACGTTATGGCTCATGGGTAAATGCTTGGGCCTTTTGGATGTCACACGGTTGGTATTAATTAGTTTAGTTTTCCTAGGCTTTGATTGGGTAAGGGGGCTGACTTGAAAAGCACTGTAAATTCTGCTAGAATGTAGCAATGTTAAAAAAAGGAAGTTTAGCTTGCACAATTTGTGGCTCTAGGAATTACTCAATTAGTTTAGGTGCGAACGGCCGTGAAGCACGTTTAGAAGTGAAGAAGTTCTGTCGTCATTGCAATAAGCACACTTTACATAAGGAAACGAGATAAAATGTTTAAATTTATTAGAAGTATTGGGCATGAAATGAGGCTGACGAGTTGGCCAGATCGTAAGCAGTCATGGCATGATTTTTGGATGGTCGTCGAATATACAATTTTCTTCATGGCTTTTATTATGTTGTTTGACTGGGCTATTTCTGTTGGACTTAATAAGTTAATTGCGTTATTGCTTCCAATTGTTAAAAAAATGTGATATGATAATAGAAAATCAGGCGAGAGCCTTTTTTTCTTTACCTTAGACAGGAAAAGATAAAAGAAAAGTTGCCCTAAAGGAGAGAATAAAAATGGATGAAACAATTAATCTAGACCAAGGCTGGTTCGTAGTACAGACCTACTCTGGCTATGAAAAGAAAGTTAAAGAAGACTTACTTGAACGCGCGGATACATATAACATGGTGGATAAAATTCTTCGTGTTGAGATTCCGATGGAGACAGTTCGTAAAGAAGTAAATGGTAAGATGAAAGATGTCGAGGAAAATCTTTTTCCGGGTTATGTACTTGTCGAAATGAATATGACAGATGAGGCCTGGTTTGTTGTCCGTAATACACCAAATGTTACGGGATTTGTCGGTTCCCATGGTAATCGTTCAAAACCAACTCCACTTTTTGAAGAAGAAATTCAAGAAATCTTACGTGGCATGGGAGCTGCAGGTGCTGAGCCACGTGAAATTAGCTTTAATGTCTTTGTTGGTAAGAAAATCCGTATTATTGATGGAGCCTTTGCAGGACTCGAAACAGCCATTACAGAAATTCATGGTGATCAAATAAAAGTTGAAGTTGACATGTTTGGACGTAAGACACCAGTTGAGCTTAGTCTTCAAGAAATTGAAGAAGTAGAATAAGTTGAATAACAAAAAATCCCTAAGAATTTTACGGATTCTTAGGGATTTTTTGTTTGACTAAATTTTGCTATTTTCCTTAAGGAGATTGCGGATTTCTTTTAGCGTCTCCAGTGTTTCATCAACACTTTCTTCTTTTGGTTTTACAGGGAAAGTTTTCCGAATGAATTTGATAATGAGGAAAACGATAAAAGCCGTAATGAGAAAATTTAAAGCATCGTTTAGAAAATTACCGTAATAGAAATTAGCCGAAGCGACCCTGAAGTGTAAGCTTTGCAAAGCATGACCGCTTACGACTAAGCCAATCAATGGATTGAAAAGGTTGTCAACGATGGATTTTATGACTGTTGTGATTGCACCACCAATGATAACGCCGACTGCAAGATCAAGCATGTTTCTTTGGGCTAAAAATTCTTTAAATTCTTTAATCAATAGGCCTCCTTTAGTCCTTGGAGTTTTTTCTCCATTTGAGTAATTTCGTCACTGATTTGAACTGCAATCTGAAAGCAACCACAATGCTTAAATATTTCAAGATTTTTCTTTAAAGTCTCAAGTGCCGAAGCATCACCAAGTAGAAAATCAAGACGAGCTTTGTGGCAGAGTAATGTCAGTTTCTCGTTCATATAGTATTCACCAATTCCTCGGTCTTCAAGAAATAAAATATATTTTTGGGCTAAGGTAGGTTGGTTTGCCTCTATGAATTGATTGATGATATTTAACGTAGCCTGAGTTTGATAAAGTTCGTGGAAATAAGTTCTTTTTTCAATTTGTACAGGGGCGAGCATAATATTTGTAAGTCTTGAAAGGGTAAACGGATCAAAGGCATTGGCTGTCCATTGTATCAATCTCAACTCATAAATTCCCCAAATTTGTATTCCCTCAAGATAGTTTTGAACAAATACTAAGTCTTCGTCGGAAATTTTCTTTTGTAAATGAATCATGCTGATTGCGGCTATTACGATAATTCGATCAAGCTTTGCTTTTAATTGACTTGCTTTTTTCTTGAGATTATCCTCAGCGAGCTCAAGCAAATATTCAAGTTTATGGATATTTTTTTGCAAATATGCATCTTGAACTTGATGATAACTAAGAAAAATATCCTTAGTTTGATTGTGAGTGTTCCAAACAGTTTGAAACTCATCTACTTCAACATTTATATTATTTAAAACTTGAAAAAACGAATCTGTTGATAGACGTGAATTTCCACACTCAAATCTAGCAAGCTGAGAGGGGGAAATAACTCTGCTTGCAGCTTCAGCTAATGTAAAGTTTTTTGATTTTCTTAGTAAACGAAAAACTTTACCATATTCGGTATTTATTGCACTTTGTCTCATAGTAATCTCCAGTGTATATATGCAAAAAAATCGCTTGTTAAATGTTTGTTTTGAATCTACATACATTATACAATAAATCTATTAAATAAAGAAGGAGAGATAATATGCAGAAAAAACGATTCATGCTGTTGTTGACAGTTGTAGTTGTAACTCTAGCGCATGTGATAGGAGGAAACTAATTAAAGCTTAAGAAGGGAAGACGGAGTTCTTCTTTTTTTAATGTCTCTGAGTTGACATTGAGTATTATCTTTGATATGATTTTAAAGTACTGCAAATTTCAGTATGTAGCGATGATGCGTGAGGTTGCGACACACCCGAACCTATAGCCATGAGCGAGTCGGTATTCATGCGGAGCTAGCCTATATCCAATATAGACGAAAAGGAGAAAAAATGGCAACTAAAAAAATTCGTATCCGCCTTAAGGCATACGAGCATCGTATCTTGGACGCAGCCGCTGAAAAGATTGTAGAAACTGCTAAGCGTACAAACGCAGAGGTAAGTGGTCCAATTCCACTTCCAACTAACCGTTCGGTCTTCACTGTTATTCGTGCAACGCACAAATATAAAGACAGCCGTGAACAGTTTGAAATGCGTACACACAAGCGTTTGATTGATATCATCGAACCAACTCAAAAAACAGTTGATTCATTGATGAAATTGGATTTGCCAAGTGGTGTAAACATTGAAATCAAACTCTAAAAGAGTTACGATGATTTGAGCAAAAAGGCCCTAACGGTGTCCGTTTTGCTGGCAAATTAAAATTTGAGCAAAAAGGCCCTAACGGTGTCCGTTTTGCTGACAAATTAAAATTTGAGCAAAAAGGCTCATTAAAAAGTATTTAGTTAGTTCTGTAAACTAAGCATTTGCAAAATTACAGAGAAAAATTTGAAAGGTATTTTCACTAAAATGTCAAAAGGAATCTTAGGGAAAAAAGTGGGAATGACTCAAATTTTCACAGAAAACGGTGAGTTAATCCCCGTTACTGTTATCGAAGCTGCACCAAACGTAGTGCTTCAAGTGAAGACTGTTGAAACAGACGGTTATGAAGCAGTACAAGTTGGTTTTGATGACAAACGTGAAATCTTGAGCAACAAACCCGCAAAAGGTCATGTCGCAAAAGCTGGCACGGCTCCTAAGCGCTTCGTTCGTGAATTTAAAGGACTTGAAGGCTTAGAAGTTGGTGCTGAAATTTCAGTAGATACATTTGCTGCAGGAGATGTCGTAGATGTTACGGGAACTTCTAAAGGTAAAGGTTATCAAGGGCCAATCAAGCGTTGGGGTCAATCACGTGGACCTATGGCCCACGGATCTCGTTACCACCGTCGTCCAGGTTCTATGGGGCCTGTTGCGGCTAACCGTGTACCTAAAGGCAAACGTCTTGCAGGTCGCATGGGTGGACAACGTATCACTGTTCAGAACTTGCCAATCGTTCAAGTACTTCCAGAAAAGAATGTTATCCTTGTCAAAGGTAATGTTCCTGGATCAAAAAAATCTCTGATTATTATCAAATCAGCAGTGAAAAGTAAATAAGAAAGGAGATAGAAATTAATAATGGCTAAAGTATCATTATTTAAGCAAGACGGTAAAGTAGCTGGCGAAATCGAAGTGAATGACTCAATATTCGCTATTGAAGTAAATGAAAAAGTTCTTTTCGATGTTATCATCAGCCAACGTGCTAGTCTTCGTCGAGGCACAGCAGCTCACAAAAATCGCTCAGCAGTTTCTGGCGGTGGTAAGAAACCTTATCGTCAAAAAGGAACTGGTCGTGCACGTCAAGGTTCAACTCGTGCACCTCAATTCCGTGGCGGTGGTACAGTCTTCGGACCAACTCCACGTAGCTATGCCTACAAATTGCCACAAAAAGTTCGTCAACTTGCCCTTAAGTCAGCTTGGTCTGATAAAGTTGCAAATTCAGCACTTGTTGCGATTGATGAACTTAAGTTTGACGCACCAAAGACTTCTGAATTTGCAAAACTTATGAGCACACTCAAGTTTGATCGTAACGTTCTTATTGTTCTTGAAGATGAAGGAAATGATTTCGCTGAACTTTCAGCTCGTAACCTTCCATTTGTTCAAGTAACAACAGCGAACACAGCATCAGTCCTTGATTTGACATCAGCTTATACAGTTATTGCAACTAAGAAGGCTCTATCTCAAGTAGAGGAGGTTCTTGCATAAGATGGCTAATTTATATGATGTAATCCGCAAGCCAATCATCACTGAAAAGTCAATGATGGCAATGGACCAAAAGAAATATACCTTTGAAGTAGCTCCAAAATCTACTAAAGGTTTGATTAAACAGGCAGTTGAAGCAGTATTTGACGGTGTAAAAGTTGAATCTGTAAAAACTATCTCTGTAAAACAAAAAGCTAAACGTGTTGGCCGTTACTCAGGTTTCAAATCTGGTTATAAGAAGGCTATCGTAACATTGAGCGCAGATTCAAAGACAATTAATGTCTTTGGTGAAGACGCAGAATAAGAAAGGAGTAACTCGTGGGTATTAAATTTTACAAACCAACCTCAAACGGTCGTCGTAATATGACATCGAGTGATTTCGCTGAAATCACAACGAGCACTCCTGAAAAGAGTCTGCTCGTCTCATTGAACAGCAAGGCTGGTCGTAACAACCAAGGTAAGATCACAGTTCGTCACCAAGGTGGCGGTGTGAAACGTAAATATCGTCTCGTTGATTTCAAACGTCAACATGATGATGTTATCGCTAAGGTTTCTACAATTGAATACGATCCAAACCGTACTGCTAACATCGCTTTGATTACTTATTCAGACGGTGTGAAAGCTTACATCTTGGCTCCAAAAGGCCTTGAAGTGGGTATGCAAGTTGTTTCAGGTACAAACTCTGATATCAAAATCGGTAATGCTTTGCCACTTGCAAACATCCCTGCAGGTACTCAAATTCATAACATCGAATTGAACCCTGGACATGGCGGTCAACTTGTTCGTTCAGCTGGAACTTCAGCAACAGTCCTTGGTCAAGAAGGCAAGTACACACTTGTACGTCTTCAATCAGGTGAAACGCGTTACATCTTGTCAGTTTGTCGCGCTACCATTGGTGTAGTCGGAAACGAGCAACATGGACTTATCAACTGGGGTAAAGCTGGACGTAACCGTTATAAAGGTATCCGTCCAACAGTTCGTGGATCAGTAATGAACCCTAACGATCATCCACACGGTGGTGGTGAAGGTAAACAACCAGTTGGTCGCAAGTCACCAATGACTCCTTGGGGCAAACCAGCTCAAGGTCTCAAGACTCGTGATAAGAACGCACGTTCTAATAAGCTTATCGTTAAGCGTATCAACGGGAAATAATTTTTCTGCGTCGCGATTGCTTCGTCAGCTCAAACCTTGCGTACTTTAGTACGCGGTGGCTTGAGCTTCCTCGCACTCACTTAGCAGAATAATTATTCCGTTACTAAACAATTAAATCCGCCAGCTCCGCCTTGGTAGCGGCAGTGGTTCAGTCAGGGATAAGGCGCTATGAGCCTTGAACCCGACTAAAATTTAAAGGAGAAAAACTCAAATGGGACGTAGTCTTAAAAAAGGCCCTTTTGTTGATGAGCATTTGATGAAAAAAGTTGAAGCTCAAGCAAACAACGAAAAGAAAACCGTAATTAAAACTTGGTCACGTCGATCTACAATTTTCCCTAGCTTTATCGGCTATACAATTGCAGTATATGACGGCCGCAAGCATGTACCAGTTTATGTTCAAGAAGACATGGTTGGTCACAAACTTGGTGAATTTGCACCAACACGTACATTCCGTGGTCACTCAGGTGACGATAAGAAGACAAAGAGATAAGAAGGAGATAGAAAATGGCAGAAATTACTTCAGCTAAAGCAACTGCACGTACAGTTCGCGTTTCTCCTCGTAAGACTCGTCTTGTACTTGATCTTATCCGTGGAAAACGTGTATCTGATGCAATCGCAACACTTAAATTCACACCAACTTCTGCAGCACACGAAATTGAGAAAGTTTTGAACTCAGCTATCGCCAATGCAGAAAACAACTTTGGTTTGGAAAAATCAAACTTGGTAATATCTGAAACATTCGCAAACGAAGGACCAACGATGAAACGTTTCCGTCCACGTGCGAAAGGTTCAGCTTCACCAATTAACAAACGTACAACTCACATCACTGTAGTTGTTGCAGAGAAAGAATAAGGAAGGGAAATCATGGGACAAAAAATTCATCCAATAGGTATGCGTGTTGGCATCATCCGTGATTGGGATGCCAAATGGTATGCTGAAAAAGAATACGCTGATTACCTTCACGAAGACTTGGCAATCCGTAAAGTGATTGCTGAAAAGATGGCAGACGGCGCAGTTTCAACTATTGAAATTGAACGTGCGATTAATAAAGTTATCGTAACTCTTCATACTGCAAAACCAGGTATGGTAATTGGTAAATCTGGCGCAAATGTTGATGCCGTTCGTGCTCAGCTCAATAAAATGACTGGCAAGCAAGTTCATATTAACATCGTTGAAATCAAGAAGCCTGATCTTGACGCTCACCTTATCGGTAGCGGTATTGCACAACAATTGGAAGCACGTGTGGCTTTCCGCCGTGCACAAAAACAGGCCATCCAACGTGCAATGCGCGCTGGTGCTAAAGGTATCAAAACACAAGTTTCTGGTCGTTTGAATGGTGCGGATATCGCACGTTCAGAAGGCTACTCAGAGGGTACAGTTCCTCTTCATACACTTCGTGCGGATATCGACTATGCATGGGAAGAAGCTCTTACAACTTATGGAAAACTCGGCGTTAAAGTTTGGGTTTACCGTGGTGAAATTCTTCCAACTAAAGGTGCTAAATCACAAGGGAAGGGAGAATAAGAATGCTCGTACCAAAACGTGTTAAACACCGTCGTGAATTCCGTGGTAAAATGCGCGGAGAAGCTAAAGGCGGTAAAGAAGTAGCATTTGGCGAATTTGGTCTCCAAGCTCAAACTTCTCACTGGATTACAAACCGTCAAATCGAGGCTGCCCGTATTGCGATGACACGTTACATGAAACGTAACGGTCAAGTATGGATCAAGATCTTCCCACACAAGTCATACACTACTAAAGGTATCGGTGTGCGTCAAGGATCTGGTAAAGGTGCACCTGCAGGTTGGGTTGCTCCAGTAAAACGTGGTAAAGTCATGTTTGAAATCGGTGGCGTTTCTGAAGAAATCGCACGCGAAGCATTGCGTCTGGCTTCACACAAGTTGCCAGTCAAGACAAAATTCATAAAGAAGGGAGCTTAACATGAAATTAAAAGAAACTAAATCTCAATTGAGCGAACTTCGTACTTTGTCAGTTGAAGCACTTGCAACTCGCGAATCTGAATTGAGAAAAGAATTATTTGATCTTCGTTTCCAAGCTGCTGCAGGAAAACTTGAAAATACTGCAAAAGTTAACGAAGTTAAAAAATCTATCGCTCGCGTAAAAACAGTTCAAGCTGAACTAGCTAAATAATAAGGGAGGAAAAAATGGAACGTAATCAACGTAAAGTTTTGCAAGGCCGCGTGGTTTCTGACAAGATGGATAAAACTATCACTGTCGTTGTAGAAACAAAGCGTAACCACCCTGTCTATGGCAAACGCGTAAACTACTCAAAGAAATATAAAGCTCACGACGAAGAAAACAAGGCAAAAGAAGGCGATATCGTGCAAATCATGGAAACTCGTCCTCTTTCAAAGGATAAACATTTCCGTCTTGTTAAGATCGTTGAAGAAGCTGTAATTTTATAATCTACTAGGAGGAGAAAGCAATGATTCAAAACGAAAGTCGCTTGAAAGTTGCCGATAACTCTGGTGCTAAAGAATTGCTTGTTATCCGTGTACTCGGTGGCTCAAAGCATAAATTCGCTGGCATTGGTGATGTTGTCGTAGCATCTGTTAAGCAAGCTGCTCCTGGTGGAGCTGTAAAGAAGAGCGATGTTGTGAAAGCAGTTATCGTTCGTACTAAAAAAGGTGCTAAGCGTGCTGATGGTTCATACATCAAGTTTGATGAGAACGCAGCCGTTCTCATTAAAGATGATAAAACACCTCGTGGCACACGTATCTTTGGCCCAGTTGCCCGCGAACTTCGCGAAGGTGGCTACATGAAGATCGTGTCACTTGCACCTGAGGTTCTTTAATTAGAAAATCAAATTGAATCTGTTTCATAAGCCTGCTTTTTCGTCTAACCAAGTAGGAAAGCGAGCCGTACGACGCTGAAGCGCCAACGGTCTGCTTACCACGATTTAGCGCTCGGCGCAAGACGCCGAGTAAATAAACGCAAAGCGAGTTTAGCCCTCAAAAGCAAAATGGCTTATGAAATAAGTTTATTAGTCCCCTGAGGTCACTCAGGGTGTCCAAATGGGCGTAAGAAAGGAACATGAAAATGTTTGTAAAAACTGGTGATACAGTTAAAGTCATCACAGGTAAAGACCGTGGTGTAACTGGTAAAGTTGTTAAAGCTTTGCCAAAAGTAAACAAAGTTGTTGTTGAAGGTGTTGCGATTGCTAAAAAGCATCAAAAACCTAATTCAGCTAACCCATCAGGCGCGATCATTGAAATCGCAATGCCTATCCACGTTTCTAACGTACAAGTTCTTGATAAGAACGGCGTTGCAGGACGTGTAGGTTACAAAGAAGTTGATGGCAAGAAAGTACGCTACAACAAAAAATCTGGTGAAGTACTAGACTAATAGAAAGGGTAAAGTAAAATGACAAATCGTTTGAAAGAAAAATATAACAATGAAGTCGTGGCTGCCCTTACTGAAAAGTTTGGCTACACTACGATTATGGCTGTTCCCAAAGTGGACAAAATCGTTCTTAACATGGGTGTTGGTGATGCTGTATCTAACAGCAAGAACCTTGACAAAGCCGTAGAAGAATTAGCACTTATCTCAGGTCAAAAACCTTTGATTACTAAGGCTAAGAAATCTATCGCTGCTTTCCGTCTCCGTGAAGGACAAGCTATTGGTGCGAAGGTTACACTTCGTGGCGAGCGTATGTATGAATTCTTGGATAAATTGGTATCCGTTTCACTTCCACGTGTCCGTGACTTCCACGGTGTTTCTAACAAGGCCTTTGATGGTCGTGGAAACTACACATTGGGTGTAAAAGAGCAATTGATTTTCCCAGAAATCAACTTTGATAATGTCGATAAAGTACGTGGTATGGATGTTGTTATCGTAACAACAGCTAAATCAGATGCTGAAGCACACGAGTTGCTTGCTCAAATGGGCATGCCGTTCGCAAAATAAGGAGAATATAAATGGCTAAAACTTCAATGGTTAATAAGAACAAACGCCCTGCAAAATTCTCAACGCAAGAATACACACGTTGCGAACGTTGCGGACGTCCACACTCTGTATACCGCAAATTCAAACTTTGCCGTATCTGCCTTCGCGAATTGGCCTACAAAGGTCAATTGCCAGGCGTTAAAAAAGCAAGCTGGTAAGATAACTCTTGCCGCTTTAGCGGCTTAGAGATATCTTTCACCTGAAGCGTAAGCGAAAGGTGTTATCAACGTATAAAAAACCACTGATAGTGGTTTTTTATTTTATATTTTGTTCTATATAGTCCAATTGTTTTGTCTCAAATGGTAAAATATAAGCATGACAAATCAAGTTGAAGCTTTCGATGTGCATCGTAAAAAACATCTTTTAAATATTGGTGAATTAAGTCTAAGCATACATGTTTATGGAGTAGTTACTAAAAAAGATAAAGTTTTGATTTTACCAGAATATGGTGGCTATGGATTTCCAGGTGGAACATTGGAAATCGGAGAGACACACTATGAAACACTAATCCGTGAGTTTCATGAGGAAACAGGGCTTGATATTAACCCGATTAAATTATTAAGAATCTATGACAGCTTTTTTTGCGACGAAGCCTATAAGATAAAAGATCAATCTCTTTTAATCTTTTACTTGGTCGAAATTATTGGAGGAAAGATTTCTACAAAAGGCTTTGATGAGGCCGAGAAAATCTATGCTAAAAGGCCTGAGTGGAAATCTTTATCAGAGCTCCGTAAGATGCATCATGCTTGTAATATTGACATTGCAAAAGAATTGCTCTCATTTGTTGAAACTGAAATTGAAAGCCAAAACGACTATAATAAATGAATTTATTGATGGAGAAATAAACCTGCCAAAGCTTACAGAAAGTTGGTAAAAATAAAGCATTATCCATTCAAATATTTTAAAGTCTTCAATTGATGTCTGAAGACAAAAGGATTAGAATAGAGATGTCGATTGAATAGCAAATGTGACTAAAATCACATCTTTAAAAGAAAGGATATAAAATGCGAGCAGCACGTTTTTATGACCGCGGAGACATCCGCATTGACGAAGTTGAGGAGCCCGTTGTTAAATCAGGGCAGGTAGGTATTGAAGTTGCTTGGTGTGGTATCTGTGGGACAGATTTGCATGAGTTTCTTGATGGACCTATTTTCTGTCCATCAGCTAGTCATCCGAATCCTATTACAGGAGAAATACCCCCAGTTACTCTCGGGCATGAAATGTCAGGAACTGTAATAGCACTTGGCGAGGGAGTTACAGATTTGAAAGTAGGTCAACACATTGTTGTGGAACCCTACATTGTTCCACAAGGAGAACCTACAGGTCCAAATGATCATTATAATCTAGCTGAAGGTTCAAATTTTATCGGGCTTGGCGGAAATGGTGGCGGATTAGGAGAAAAAATTTCTGTTGATCGCCGCTGGGTACATCCGATTCCTGATAATATCCCACTTGATGAAGCAGCTTTAATCGAGCCACTCTCTGTCGGTTATCATGCTGTTGAAAAAGCTGAACTCTCTCCACACAGTTCTATTTTAGTTGTAGGAGCGGGACCCATTGGTCTTTTGACCGCTGCTGTTGCCAAGGCTCAAGGACACACGGTAATTATTAGCGAGCCCAGCTCTCTGCGACGCCAAAAAGCTTCTGAAACAGGAGTGGCACACTATCTTATCAATCCTATTGAAGAAGATGTTGTCGGTCGAGTTCGTGAAATTACAGGGCATGGAGTCGATGCGGCTTTTGAATGCAGCTCAGTACAAACTGGGCTGAACGCTTGTATGGATGCAATTCGTATGGGCGGAACTATTGTAGTGGTTGCAATTTGGGGGAAAATAGCTCAAATGGATATGGCGAAACTTGTCATAAAAGAGGCGAAGCTAGTTGGCACTATCGCCTATAATAACACGCATCCGAAAACAATTGATTTGGTTGCAAGTGGAAAAATTAAACTTGATAAATTCATTACAAGTAAAATCGGCCTTGAGGATCTGATTGATAAAGGATTTGATACACTTATTCATCATAATGAAACAGCTGTTAAAATTCTTGTTTCGCCTTCTGGAAAAGGGCTTTAATATAACATTGTAACCTGAAAATATACATTAAGTATCAAAAAAAATCGGCAATTGCGGATTTTTTTTGCTTGTTTCACGAGAAAAAGTTATCATGATACACCCGAATCTATATCTTGACAAGGTATAGGGACTCTGCTATAATAACTAAGTTCGGTCTTTTTGCATACTTTTATGCCAAAATATGAATAAATTAATTTGCAAGCAGCTTATGGAACCAGCTCTCTAGACCCAGATTTCTAGGCCTCTGCTGAACTGCAAGTAAAAAAGGAGAACCTATAAATGGTTATGACAGATCCAATTGCAGACTTTTTGACACGTATTCGTAACGCTAACATGCGTAAATTTGACGTGGTAGAAGCACCTGCATCAAAAATTAAGCGTGAAATCGCTGAAATCCTCAAAGCAGAAGGCTATGTAAAAGACGTAGAGTATGCTGAAGACAACAAACAAGGCATCATCCGTGTATTCTTGAAATACGGAAAAAATGGTGAAAAAGTTATCACTAACTTGAAGCGTATTTCTAAGCCAGGTTTGCGTGTATATGCTAAATCTACAGATGTTCCTAAAGTTTTGAATGGTCTAGGAACAGCAATCATCTCAACATCTGAAGGCGTTGTAACAGATAAAACTGCTCGTGCCAAGAAAATTGGTGGAGAAGTCCTCGCTTACATTTGGTAAGATAGCTCTCGTCGCAGTCCATTTGTTCTATGGCACTAAAGTGCCGAGACAAATCGCAGCGACTTAGAGATATCTTTCACCTGAAACGCAGTGAAAGGTGTTTCCAGGATTGACGAACTTTAGTCATTTATGACTAAGGTTTGCTCGGGGAGTTAACCCGTCATTTCATTGCTTACTTAGATTGCACGAAACTCAAGATAAATTGCAATGATTCAGGTGAAAAAATATAGGTGTCACGGCACTTATCCATTCAGAGATTTAAAATTCTCTCCCGTGAAAACGCCCTTGGGCGAAAATTTAACAGGTAAAGGAAAATACAAAATGTCACGTATTGGTAACAAAGTCGTTGTCATTCCTGCTGGCGTAGAAGTTAAGCAAGATGGTAACGTAGTAACAGTCAAAGGTCCTAAAGGCGAATTGACACGTACGTTCGTAGAACAAATCAAAATTAATATCGAAGGCGTAGAAGCAACAGTAACACGTCCAGATGATACTAAAGAAAGCAAGGCGCTTCACGGAACTACTCGTGCCCTCTTCCACAATATGGTTGTAGGTGTATCAGAAGGTTTCGAAAAGAAGCTTGAAATGATTGGTGTCGGATACCGTGCTCAATTGCAAGGTACTAAGCTTGTTCTTTCAGTTGGTAAGTCTCATCCAGATGATGTTGAAGCACCAGAAGGCATCAAGTTTGAAGTCACAGACCCAACACATATCACAGTTTCGGGCGCAAGCAAAGAAGCTGTAGGACAAATGGCAGCATACATTCGTAGCCGTCGTTCACCAGAACCATATAAAGGTAAAGGTATCCGCTATGTCGGTGAATTTGTTCGCCGTAAAGAAGGTAAAACTGGTAAATAATTTCGCGCGCATTTGCTTAGCAAAATTATTTACCGAATACTATCTTTTAATCCAGATAGTATTTGGTTGGTGGACAGGCTTTCCGGTCTGTTTGCCAAATTCTTTGTGAATACAAAGAGCTTCCATCGTGTCTCTATGACACGCTTATCGATGGCTAAAACTATCGAAATAAATTAAATGAGGAAAAATTGTGATTTCTAAAATCGATAAAAACAAAAATCGCCAGAAACGTCACACACGTGTTCGTGGTAAAATTTCTGGTACTGCTGAGCGTCCACGTTTGAATGTGTTCCGTTCTAATACTAATATCTATGCTCAGCTCATCGATGACGTAGCAGGCGTAACACTTGCATCTGCATCATCAATGAAAGAGACAGGTACGAAAACAGAACAAGCTGCAAAAGTTGGTGCTGCAATCGCTAAAGCTGCCAAGGCTGTCAAGGTTGAAGAAGTTGTCTTCGATCGTGGTGGTTATCTCTATCATGGACGTGTACAGGCTCTTGCAGAGGCTGCTCGCGAAAATGGCTTGAAATTCTAAAGGAAGGAGATAATCAAAAATGGCAGAAAATAGAAAAAATGACCGCAACGAAGTTAAAGAGTTTGAAGAACGCGTTGTTGGAATTAACCGTGTAACAAAAGTTGTTAAAGGTGGACGTCGTCTTCGCTTTGCAGCACTCGTTGTTGTTGGTGACCGCAAAGGTCGTGTAGGATTCGGTACAGGTAAGGCTCAAGAAGTTCCAGAAGCTATCCGCAAAGCTATCGAAGCAGCTAAAAAGAACTTGATCGAAGTGCCAATGGTTGGCACAACAATTCCTCACGAGGTACATGGTGTATTTGGTGGTGGTAAGATTATGCTTAAGCCAGCTGTAGAAGGTGCCGGAGTAGCAGCAGGTGGTGCTGTTCGTGCCGTAATCGAGCTTGCAGGTGTTGCAGATATCACATCTAAATCACTTGGCTCAAACACTCCTATCAATGTTGTTCGCGCAACTGTTGATGGATTGAAACAACTTAAAAAAGCTGAAGATGTTGCAGCACTTCGTAACAAATCAGTTTCTGATTTTGACTAAGAAAGGAGAATTAGAAAATGGCTCAAATTAAAATTACATTGACAAAGTCTCCTATTAGCCGTATTCCTGCACAACGTAAAACTGTTGTAGCGCTCGGTCTCGGAAAAATGGGTTCAAGCACAATCAAAGAAGATACAGCAGCAGTACGTGCGATGGCAGCATCTGTTTCTCACCTTGTAACAGTTACTGAAGTTGAAGCAGGTTCTGAAACAGTTAAGAAAGCTCCAACTAAAAAAGTAGCAACTCCTAAGACTGCATCAGTTACAAAGCCAACTTCAGCAAGTAAAATAGCAGAAATTAAGGCTTATCTTGATGCTGAAGGAATCAAATACAATTCAGCAGCAAAGAAAGCTGATTTGCTTACTCTTATCTAAAACAATCATAAGCGCAAATTTTTCCGCTTAGACTTATAGCTTGGTATAAAGCAAGCGTGAATTTATTGTCGGCGAGCTCAAAATTTTCACCTTTCGAGAATTTTGAGCGTTAGTCAGACAGCGAAAG
Organism: Streptococcaceae bacterium; assembly: GCA_031254295.1. Lineage (GTDB taxonomy): Bacteria > Bacillota > Bacilli > Lactobacillales > Streptococcaceae > Lactovum. The sequence continues at coordinate 53,307 of JAIRUS010000017.1, forward strand.
GAAATTAAATAAATGAAACTTCATGAATTAACAGCCCCAGAAGGCTCTCGTAAGGCTCGTAACCGTGTAGGACGTGGTACATCATCAGGTAATGGTAAAACATCAGGTCGTGGTCAAAAGGGCCAAAAGGCACGTTCAGGTGGCGGTGTACGTCTTGGTTTTGAAGGCGGACAAACTCCATTGTTCCGTCGTATGCCAAAACGTGGATTCTTAAATGTAAATCACAAAGAATATGCGATCATTAATCTTGATAGCTTGAACAAACTTGCTGAAGGTGCAGAAGTGAATGCGCAGGCATTGCTTGACGCTAAAATCATCAAGGCTGTAAAAGATGGCGTTAAGATTCTTGGTAACGGTCAACTTAAAGTGAAAAATCTTAAAGTTTCTGTTGAAAAAGCCTCGGCCTCAGCAAAAGCTGCGATTGAGAAGAACGGTGGTTCTGTAACAGTTCTTTCAAACAAAGACTAATTTATTGGCGGTTGAAATTTCAACCGCTTCTTTGTAATTTTAGGCTCAAATAAATAAGTCTTGGTATAATAAACTCCGAATCACTTGTGAATCAAAAAAGATAAATGAGAAGGAATTTTATAACAGACTAAATTAAACTTTGCATTCATATTGCCAAACTTCCTTCCTCATTTATTTGATATAAAAAGGGTAGGTTAAGAGCTAATGGATGTTTTGGAGGACTATGTTTTTTAAACTTTTATTTGATGGCTTTAAGTTGAAAGAAGTTAGAAATCGTGTTATTTTTACGATTTTCATTCTCTTTGTCTTTCGCTTAGGAGCCCATATCACAGTTCCGGGTGTCAATGCGGTTGCGCTCAAAAATCTGAACGTACCTTTTTTACAGATGTTCAATCTAGTTTCGGGTAATGCTTTGCAAACTTATTCACTTTTTGCGATGGGTGTATCGCCATATATTACGGCATCTATCATTGTGCAGCTCTTGCAGATGGATATATTGCCTAAATTTGTTGAGTGGTCTAAACAAGGTGAAATTGGACGTAGAAAGCTAAATCAAACCACACGTTACATTACATTAGCGCTTGCGATGGGACAATCTATAGGTATCACAGCAGCTTTTCAGGCACTTGCGCAGACAAAAGTAGTACCTAATCCAACATGGCAAACTTATGTCATGATTGGTATTCTACTTACAGCAGGTTCAATGGTTGTAACATGGATGGGTGAACAAATCAACGATAAAGGATTTGGTTCAGGTGTTTCACTGATTATCTTCGCGGGTATTGTGTCAGCGATTCCAGCAACTGTAACTGAAGTGCGGGTAGCTTGGTTTGAAAATGTTCGTCCAAGCCAAATTCAAACAGGCTGGATAAACACAGGTATCTTGATTGCTGCAGCTATCTTTATTATCTTTATCTCAACTTGGGTACAACAGGCGGAGCGTAAAGTGCCAATTCAATACACAAAATTGGTTCAAGGAGCTGCATCAAGCTCTTACTTGCCACTGCGTGTCAATCCTGCAGGTGTTATTCCAGTTATCTTTGCCTCAACAATCACATCTGCACCACAGACAATTTTGCAATTTTTCAAAGTTGCAAATGTAGATGCACCATGGCTGTTGACAGTTCAACAACTATTTGATTACACAACTTGGCAGGGAATGCTGGTATATGCTACTCTTATCATACTTTTCACTTTCTTCTACTCATTTGTACAGATCAATCCTGAAAAGATGGCTGAACAACTCACACAATCTGGTGCTTATATTCCATCGGTGCGTCCAGGTAAAGGAACAGAGAAATATATCTCAGGACTTTTGATACGACTTTCAACAGTTGGTTCATTGTTCTTAGGAATTATTTCAATCGTGCCAATTATCGCCTCAAATATTTGGGGGCTCCCAAAAATCGTTGCTTTGGGGGGGACATCATTATTGATTATCATCATGACAGCTATTCAGGGTGTTCAACAGCTTGAAGGCTATATGCTGAAAAAGAAATATGTTGGTTTTATGGATGCTCCAATTACTGACTATTAAAGCGTGAAAACCTTGCTATTTGCAAGGTTTTTCTTTATAATTAAAAGTCGTAATGGCATGGACCATCAGAGTTCATGAAAAATGAAAATTTCAAGGAGAATTTAATGAATTTACTCATAATGGGTCTTCCTGGCGCAGGCAAAGGCACTCAAGCAGAGATGATTGTCTCAGAATATGGGGTGATGCATGTTTCAACAGGTGATATGTTCCGTGAAGCTATGAAAGATGAAACTGAAATGGGCAAACAAGCTAAAGCTTTCATTGACAAAGGTGAGCTTGTTCCAGATGAAGTGACAAACGGTATTGTGAAAGAGCGTTTAGCGAAGGCAGATATCCGTGAAAAAGGTGTTTTGCTTGATGGCTACCCACGTACAATAGAACAAGCTGCAGCACTTGATGAAATGATGGCAGACTTGGGTTTGAAGCTTGACGTCGTGCTAAACATAGATGTCGATCCGTCAATTCTTGTAGAACGTATCTCAGGACGCTTTATTTGTCGCAACTGTGGAGCAACTTATCATAAGCTAAATAAGCTTCCAAAAGTGGAAGGTGTTTGTGATGTCTGTGGTAGCCGCGATTTCTATCAACGTGCAGATGATAATCCAGAAACAGTCGCAACTCGTATTGACATCAATGAAAAACAATCTGCCCCAATTCTTACGCATTATCGTGAACTAGGTCTTGTAAAAGATGTAAGTGGAATGGGTAAGATTGATGAGATAAAAACTTCCGTGAAAGAAATTCTCAGCGCAATTTAATAAACTAACCAATGAAATGATATTTTGTCAGTACATTAGACGGTCAAAAAGCAAAATATTTTCATGATAAGAGAAGTCTGAGCTTTTCGTATTGCCAAAACTGATAAAGTATGATAAAATACTCAAGTCCGACTTTTAGGCGCTTTTTTGGCGTCTTTCGGGAAATTTGAGGAGGTGCCAGTCTTTGGCAAAAGATGATGTAATAGAAATCGAAGGCCGCGTAGTAGATACGATGCCTAACGCGATGTTCACGGTTCAATTGGAAAATGGTCATCAAATCTTGGCTACGATCTCTGGGAAAATGCGCAAGAACTACATACGTATTTTAACGGGTGATCGAGTACAAGTAGAGATGAGTCCTTACGATTTGACGCGCGGACGCATCACATACCGCTTCGTCAAATAACCCATCAAATATCGCAAGGAGGGAAACAATGAAAGTTAGACCATCTGTAAAGCCGATGTGCGATGACTGCAAAGTTATTCGTCGTAATGGACGTGTTATGGTAATCTGCCCTGTAAATCCAAAACACAAACAACGTCAGGGATAGAATCAAGAAAGGAGAACTAAATGGCTCGTTTTGCTGGAGTTGATGTTCCAAACGAAAAACGTATCGTTATTTCACTAACATATGTATTTGGTGTTGGTCCTACAACTGCTAAAAAAGTACTTGCTGCTGCTGGTATATCAGAAGATGTACGTACTAAAGATTTGACATCTGATCAAGAAGACGCAATTCGTCGTGAACTTGATGCTTTGAAGCTTGAGGGCGATCTTCGTCGTGAAATCAACCTTAACATCAAACGTTTGATGGAAATTGGTAGCTACCGTGGTATGCGTCACCGTCGTGGACTTCCTGTTCGCGGACAAAACACGAAGAACAACGCGCGTACACGCAAAGGACCTGCTAAAGCAATTGCAGGCAAGAAGAAATAAGGAAGGAGTGAATAAAAATGGCTAAAACGACTCGTAAACGCCGCGTGAAAAAGAACATCGAAACTGGTGTTGCACACATTCACTCGACTTTCAACAACACAATCGTTATGATTACAGACCCTCAAGGCAACGCTTTGGCATGGTCATCAGCGGGTGCTTTAGGCTTTAAAGGCTCGCGTAAATCGACACCATTTGCTGCGCAAGCAGCATCAGAAGCTGCAGCCAATGCAGCCAAAGACCAAGGTGTGAAGACAGTTTCTGTCAGCGTCAAAGGCCCTGGCCCAGGACGTGAATCAGCAATCCGCGCACTTGCGGCTGCAGGTCTTAATGTGACAGCAATTTCTGACGTGACACCTGTGCCGCATAACGGCGCTCGCCCACCAAAACGTCGTCGCGTCTAATTTTTCGCCTTTTAGAAGTTACATTTAACGCATAAAATCTAAATATAAAGGGGAAAAAATGATAACGTTTGAAATGCCAAAAATTCAAAAAATTGACGAAGACGGCATAAACAGCAAGTTCGTCATCACGCCACTTGAGCGCGGCTACGGCACAACGCTCGGAAATTCATTACGTCGTGTACTTCTGTCATCTCTGACAGGAGCTGCGGTTACGTCAATCAACATTGACGGTGTTCAGCATGAATTTGCGACGGTTCCTGGCGTTCGTGAGGACGTGGTGCAAATTATCTTGGCGATTAAAGGTCTCGCTATCAAGTCATATTCAGATGAAGACAAGATCATTGAGCTTGATATGACAGGGCCTGCAACGGTCACAGCTGGTGATATTTTGACGGATAGTGATATCGAAATCGTCAACAAAGATCACTATCTCTTCACACTTGCAAAAGATCACGAATTTCATGCCCGCATGACGGTCAATAAAGGTCGCGGTTATACGCTTGCCAACGACAACAAGAGCGAGAGCCAGCCGATTGGAACGATTGCGATTGATTCACTCTACTCGCCTGTCACAAAAGTCAATTATCAAGTTGAGCCAGCGCGCGTGGGCGATCGTGACAATTATGACAAGTTGACACTTGAAATTTCGACCAATGGAACCATTGAATCAGAAGAGGCTTTGTCGCACGCAGCCAAGATTCTCATGGATCATTTGTCGCTTCTAGTTGACTTGTCGGAAACCGCGCAACAAATCACAACGATTTCAGCGACGCCGACTATTGAAAAGCCAGAACGTGTATTGGATCGTACAATTGAAGAACTTGACTTATCCGTTCGTGCTTACAATAGCTTGAAGCGCAATGGGATGAATATCGTTGCTGATATCGCCGATATGACAGATGTTGAACTTGCCAAAATCAAAAACTTAGGCAAAAAATCGTATGACGAGGTCAAAGACAAAATGGCTGAACTCGGCATTAAAATCAAGAAATAACGAAAGGAATTGAGATGACACAACGTAAATTGGGTCGTAAAGCGGATCAGCGTAAAGCGCTGCTGCGTGACTTAACGACAGATTTGATTATCAATGAATACATTGTGACGACAGAGGCGCGCGCCAAAGAAGTGCGTCGCACAGTTGAGAAAATGATTACACTTGGCAAGAAAGGAGACCTCCACGCACGCCGTCAGGCCGCTGCGTTTGTCCGCAACGAAGTCGCATTGAATGACTTTGACGAGGAAAAGGAAGTCTTCCCAACAGCTCTTCAAAAACTTTTCAATGATATTGCAAAACGCTACGAAGGCCGCAACGGCGGTTATACGCGTGTTCTTAAAACAGAACCACGCCGTGGTGATGCCGCGCCGATGGCAATCATTGAACTTGTTTAAACGATGAAAAATAAACAAAGTTTCAAGACTTTGGAAAAAGCCGAACAAATCAGGTTTGTTCGGCTTTTTATATTGAAATTCTAACAAGGAGAAAGCTTATCATACAGAAACTATCTGGGTAACTCATACTCACAAACAGTATTTTATTTACAAAAGATGAGAAAAAGATAAAAGATTCTTGACAAACAAAAATAAAAGGGGTATACTAACTGGTATATCTCGCAAAGAAAGTCGCGGGGTTGATGCCCGCTATTTTCTAACCTCAGCGTCAG
>JAIRUS010000030.1 GCA_031254295.1 Streptococcaceae bacterium
TCCTTTGAAGATATGGGATATTTTACTGTTGATAATATGCCACCAAATCTAATTGAAAAATTCGTAGAACTTCTTACGACGGATTCAACGAAAATTGATAAGTTGGCTTTGGTTGTGGATATGCGGAGTCGTTCTTTCTTTGACCATGTGCAAGAAATCGTAATCGAGCTTTCAGACGATGCCCGTCTTGATTTTAAGCTCTTATATCTTGACTCTAGCAATGAAGAGTTGGTTTCTAGATATAAAGAAACTCGGAGAAGTCATCCTTTAGCACAAGATGAGCCAACACTTAACGGAATTTTACGAGAGCGTGAAATCCTAGAGCCATTTAAGAGCTTGGCTGACACTATTATTGATACGTCGCATCTGTCTCCACGCCAACTCCGCGCTGAGATTCAACAAGACTTTTCAACGACTATGGAAAATAACTTCCGGATTGAAGTGATGTCGTTTGGCTTCAAATATGGTATCCCCTTAGATGCGGATTTAGTTTTTGATGTCCGTTTTTTACCAAATCCATACTATATTTCAGAGCTTCGTAATTTCACAGGGCTTGATAAGCCAGTTTATGATTATGTAATGGACAGTGATGATTCTGAGTCTTTCAACACTCATTTGATGGCGCTCCTGTTGCCAATTATTCCTGCCTATGAAAAAGAAGGAAAATCTGTCTTGACAGTGGCTTTTGGGTGTACTGGCGGTCAACATCGCTCAGTTGCCTTTGCTGAGCGTGTATCAAAAGCTTTGCGGGCCGATTGGCGTGTTAATGTATCGCATCGTGATAAGGACAAGCGTAAAGAGACTGTCAACCGTTCTTGATAAAGTTAGGATCAGAGAGAAATGAAAAAACCAAAAATAGTAGTTATCGGTGGCGGGACAGGTATTCCAGTCATTCTTAACTCTTTACGTAAAGAAAATGTAGAGCTGACGGCAATTGTGACCGTAGCCGATGATGGAGGTTCCTCAGGAAAATTACGCTCGGTCATTGACATGGCACCGCCAGGAGATTTGAGAAATGTTCTTATTGCCATGTCGGATATGCCGCGTCTATATGAGCAGATCTTCCAGTATCGTTTCAAAGAAGACGACGGTGCCTTGTCAGGCCATCCTCTTGGCAACTTAATCATTGCAGGTGTGTCGGAAATGCGAGGCTCAACCTATAATGCCATTCAAATGCTGGCTCAATTTTTTCATACTGAAGGAAAAATATATCCAGCAAGTGAAAAGGCCCTGACTTTACATGCTGTTTTTAAAGACCATATAGATGTCAAAGGCGAGTCACAGATTGCGGGGCACAAGGGGCTAATTGATCATGTCTATGTTGAGGAAACTTTGACAGGAAAGGTACCAGTAGCCTCACGTAAGGTAGTGCAATCCATCTTGGAAGCTGATAGCATTGTGCTTGGTCCTGGATCATTATTTACTTCGATTTTACCGAGTTTGGTGATTCCAGAGATTGGAGAGGCCTTGCGTCAGACGAAAGCGCAAGTTATTTATGTTTGTAACATTATGACGCAACGTGGTGAGACAGAACAGTTCTCGGATAGTGATCACGTCCGTGTACTTCATGAACATCTAAAAATGAAGTTCATTGATACTGTGCTGATTAATTCTGAGCCGGTACCGCAAGAATATATGAATACGAACAAGTTTGATGAGTATTTGGTTCAGGTTTGCCATGACTTTAAAGGTCTGCAAAAAGAGGGAAGTCGTGTCATTTCAAGTAATTTTTTGAAACTACGAGATGGTGGCGCTTTTCACAATGGAGAGGCAGTAACCGAAGAAATTTTAAAAATCAGTGAGTATCGTAACGAATGACATTTAGCTCGGATTTAAAAAAAGAATTGACCTCAATGCCAGCCACAACAGGAGCTTTAATAGCGCTTGTGCGGATGAATGGTAGCCTAGGCATTGGAAGAAGTCTGACACTCTCAATTCGCACAGAAAATTCGGCAATTGCGCAATATATCTATAAGGCATTGGGCGAACTGTTCGAAGTTCGAGCGGAGTTACAAGTCTATCAAAAATCAAACCTCTCAAAAAACCGCATTTATGATATCTTGATTGAGGATAATGTTGCGGAATTGCTAGATGAATTGTCATTGGCGGATAGTTTGATGCTCGACTCTGGTATCCCTGAAATTATCAAAGAAGACAAAATCTTACAAGCGGACTATCTAAGGGGAGCTTTTTTGTCATCGGGCTCAATCAGCAATATTGATAAACCGAATTATCAGCTAACTATCCGTAATGTTTATCAGGAACATGCTCAGGATATAACAGAGATTATGAAAAATTTTGGTCTTGAGGCCAAAATAACTGAACAAAGAGGGCGTTATCTAGCTTACCTCACACATGCGGAAGAGATTGCTGATTTTATCACGGTAATAGGGGCAATGACTTCTCGTTTACAGTTTGAAAATCAAAAAATTGTGCATGAAATGCGTGGCCTTGCCAATCGTCAGTCAAATTTTCAATCCGCTAATATCAATAAAACAGTTGAAGCCTCCCAGCAGATAATAAAAGCCATTCAAAATCTGGCAGACAGCAATGAACTTCCAGCAAGCTATTTAAAATTAGCTCAATTAAGGTTAGACTTTCCAGAAGCGAGCCTGCTAGAACTTGGGCAAATGCACGATCCTATTTTGAGTAAATCAGCAGTGAATCATCGTTTTAGAAAGATATTAGAACTTGCTAAAGGCTTATAAATAAGAATAAAATATAAGAAAAGAATATAAAATTGACTTCAAATTTAAAAATTATCAAAGAAAAGTTGAGAATTGCGGCTTTATTGGCAATAAATGCTGGCTTTATTGACGCCTATACATTTTTTCATTATGATGCAAGATTTGCAGGTGCACAGACAGGAAATCTAGTTCAAGCAGGCATTGCTATTGCGCAAGGGAAATGGGGGCTGTTAGGGGATTTCTTGTTGCCGATTTTCTTTTTTATGCTTGGAATTATATTTCGTACAGTAGTTTCATATTTCCGGATCAAACATGGCCGGAGGGCAACGACTTATTTACTTTGGGTTCAGATGATTTTTATTCTAATTTTTGTGACCTTATATATATTTTTCTTTGATTTTAAACCAACGGTGGCCATATCAGCTTTAAGTTTTATCATGGCTATTCAGATGAATAATTTCTCAGTGACACGAGGATTGAGCTATGGCTCGATTTTCTCAACTGCCAATATGCGTTCATTTGCTCAGAATATTGCACAATTTTTCTTGACTAAAGATAAAGAGAAGTTGAAAAACTCATCAGTCTATCTTATATTAGTTGTCAGTTTCTTTGTGGGTTCAACTGTCTCAACCCTTAGCCAGCGTTTTATTGGAGAGTGGACTCTATATGGTTCAGCGATTCTTCTTTCACTTGTCTTAGTCATTTTCCATTTTGAACTAGAAAATTTAAAAAGTGAACTTTAGTATTTATTGAAAAAATAAACCATATAGAAATGATAGCTAAGCACTTGCAATTGTTCAGAGAAAGTGTATAATATAAATGTTGTCTTTGTGTTCTCGAATAATCGTTTCACAGAGTGCAACCGCACGGAAATGTGTCTAAGTGGCGCAAGCCCACACAGGACGGCGAGTCTGACTATATTTACGAAAGGAGAAACACAATGGCAGATACTTATGCAATTATTAAAACTGGTGGTAAGCAAGTAAAAGTTATGGTAGGAGAGCCTGTATACGTTGAAAAACTTGACGCAGAAGCAGGTGATACAGTAACTTTTGAGGAAGTTATCCTCGTTGGTGGTGCCAAGGCTGTAATCGGCGCACCTTTTGTTAAGGGCGCAACAGTTGTAGGTGAAGTTGAAAAGCAAGGCAAACAAAAGAAAGTTGTCACTTATCAATACAAACCTAAAAAGCACAGTCACCGCAAGCAAGGACATCGTCAACCTTATACTAAGGTAATGATCAAGTCTATCAACGCTTAATCTTATGATTAAGGCGGTAATTAAGAAAAAAGGCGGACGTTTTGTCTCATATGAGATTAGCGGGCATGCAGGTGCAAATGGTGCAAATGAATTTGATCTTGTTTGTGCGGACGTTAGTGTTCTCTCAATCACGACAGCAAATAATTTTCACAAAATGTGCAATGTTAAGCCAATCGCCGAAATGGAAGAGGGTTATCTCTATGTAGAGTTGCCAATCACGCTTCCTAAAAAACAAGAGGAAAATACACAATTTCTTTTCCAAGCATTTGTGAATGCAATGGAAGAAGTTGTTGGAGAATATCCTCAATATATAAAATTGATAATGGAGGGCAACTAAATGTTGAAACTTAATTCACAACTCTTCGCCCACAAAAAAGGTGGAGGATCAACTTCCAATGGCCGTGACTCACAGGCAAAGCGTCTTGGCGCTAAGGCTTCTGATGGTCAGGTCGTAACTGGAGGAACTATCCTTTTCCGTCAACGCGGAACACATATTCATCCAGGTGTTAACGTTGGACGTGGAGGAGACGACACACTTTTCGCAAAAATCGAAGGTGCAGTTAAATTTGAAATGAAGCAAGGGAAAAAACAGGTTTCTGTTTATCCAGTAGCTGCTAAATAAAAAAACCGCAATTGTGGTTTTTTTATTTAGCTTGTTTAAAACAGAGCGAAGCATGTGTTATAATTATAACATGCAGAAAAACGATATATTCGAGGCTGAAGTTCTAGATTTAACTCATGAAGCCTTAGGAGTAGTTAGAGTTGAAGGCTTTCCCTTTTTTATAGAAAATGCTTTGCCTGGTGAACTGATTAAGTTTAAAGTAATAAAACTAGGAAAAACATTTGGTTTTGGGAAGTTATTAGAACTCATAAAAAAATCAGCAAATCGTGTAGAATCTGCTGACTTAACCTTTTTAAGAACAGGGATTGCAGATTTAGCCCATTTGACTTACTCTGAGCAACTAAAATTTAAAAAAGCACAAGTTGAGACGGTTTTAAGTAAAGTAGGAATTGAGCTTCCAGTTGAGGATACCATTGGTGCAGAACACATTCTGGCTTATCGAAATAAGGCGCAAATCCCGGTTCGAGAAAAAGATGGGCAGCTTGAAACAGGATTTTTCAGAAAAAACTCACATGATTTAGTTCCCATTACAGATTTTTATATCCAAAATCCAGAAATTGATCAGCTTATCTTAGCTGTGAGAGATTTGTTGCACCGTGAAAAGTTGACAGCTTATGATGAAAGGACTAATACGGGATTAGTACGTAATATTGTAATTCGCTGGGCGCATCAAACAAATGAACTCATGCTTGTTTTAGTTTTATCAAAAATGACTAAAATCAACTTTGAGGCTTTAATTGCAGGATTTCCAAATATAAATTCTATCATGTTGTCAATCAAAACGGACAAAGGCAATGCAATTTTAGGTAAAAGCTTTAAGTTGATTTATGGCCAAGATTTTATCAGTGATGAACTCTTAGGAAAGAAATTCAAAATCTCTGCTCAAAGTTTTTATCAAGTCAATTCAGAACAAGCAGAGGTACTTTATCAGTTGGCATATGACGAAGCCGATTTGCAGATGAACGATGTTATTATAGATGCCTATTCGGGTATTGGCACGATTGGGATTTGTATAGCAGATAAGGTAGCCAAGGTTTATGGGATGGAAGTTATTTCGCAGGCCGTTGAAAATGCTGATTGTAACGCGAAGCTAAATCATCTAACTAATACTCATTATGAAGTCGGAAAAGCAGAAGATATCATGGCAAAATGGCTCAGTAATGGAATAACAGCAGACGTTGTCTTTGTAGATCCACCGAGAAAAGGCTTAGATGAATCATTTATCACGGCGACTGTCGAGACAGGACCACGAGCTGTCATCTATATTTCATGTAATCCTGCCAGTTTTGCGCGCGATGCAGCCCATTTTCAAAGACTGGGTTACAGACTTGAAAAAGTTCAACCAGTTGATCTTTTCCCTCAAACACATCATGTAGAGTTAGTATCTAAATTTACGAAAATTTAATTATGTCAAGCAAAAAATATCATGAACCTTTTCACCCAAACTCTTTTAACGCTGAACGCGATTCAATTCAGCATTATGATGATATTGCCAACCGTTTTGATCAGAGTTGGGATGGCTTTTTATCAGGATTTTTCAAACGATTTATTGTGAAACACCTTGTAATAAAAGAAGGGGAAAGTGTTCTTGATATTGGCTGTGCCAATGGAAAACTGTTGGCAATGTTAAATGAGAAGAGAAAAATTAATGGTACAGGTCTTGATATTTCACCAGAAATGGTGAGAGTAGCACAAGAGCTGCATCCCAATTTTAATTTTGTGGCTGGAAGTGCGCAAAATATGTCGTTCATTGCCTCCAGCTTTGATATCATAATCTGTTCGGCCAGTTTTCATCATTTTCCAGAACCGGCTGAATTTTTGCAAAGTGCCAGGAAAATATTAAAAGAAGATGGTCGACTTATCATTGCAGAAATACGGATCCCCCTCATAACACAGCTTTATAATCGCTTAATTACAGACCATAGTTATGAAGGCGACGTAAAAATTTATTCAACTCGAGAGCTTCAATTGCTTTTTATTGAGAATGGTTGGGAAATTTCAAAGAAAAAAATTTCAAGACAAATCCAATACTATGAGTTGGCCAAAGTAAGAAAATAAAAAGGAATACCTATGGAAGATAGAGAAAAACATTTCAGTCTAAGCTGGTTTTATAAATGGATAATTGATAATAAAGTCATTTCCTTCTTTTTTGGAATGCTTTTAATTTTGTTGAATCTTTTCTTATTGTATAAGATCAACTTTATTTTTAAGCCAATTATGAGCTTTCTTGGGATTGTTCTTTTGCCAATTGTATTGGCAGCGATTTTCTACTATTTGTTGAATCCTATTGTTGATTTTGCTGAGAGAAAAAAAGTTCCACGAACACTTTCGATTTCGATTTTATTTGCGGTATTGCTTGCACTCATTGCATGGGCATTGGCAGTTTTGATTCCAGCTATTGTAGGTGCTGCAGATAATTTCATTAAGAATTTTCCTTCGTACCTTTCAAAGGCAGAACAACAAGGAAATCAATTTGTTAGAGACTATAGTCTACAAAAGTTAAATATTAATGTTGATGATATCGTGACAAAGGTTGGTGCCCAGACTCTGGATCTCGTGCGTGGTTTTTATAAGACAGCTGTTTCTGGAATCGGAAGTTTTATTACAACTGCAACAAGTCTTGTTATAGATATTATCATTTTCCCTTTTATTCTTTTTTATCTTTTACGCGATGGAAAATCAATTGGAAAATTTATTACAGGTTTCTTTCCTAATAAATGGCGTGAGAGTTCTCTTCAAGTCCTTATAGATGTAAATAAACAGCTTTCGAGTTTTATTCGTGGTGAAATTTTAGTTGCGATTACTGTTGCAATCATGTTTAGTATTGGTTTATCAATTATTAAGTTACCTTTTGCTATTACCATTGCAATCGTGGCAGGAATTTTCAATCTTATTCCTTATCTGGGATCATTTCTGGCATTTGCTTTAGCCTTAGCAGTAGGAGCAATGGTTGATCCTTGGATGATTCTTAAAGTTGTCATTGTCTTTATCATTGAGCAGACAATTGAAGGACGTTTCATTCAACCTTTGGTGATTGGATCACAGATGAAAATTCATCCAATTTCAATCTTATTTATCTTGCTGACAGCAGGTTCATTCTTTGGTGTCTGGGGAGTATTTCTAGGCATTCCGATTTATGCTACTTTGAAGGTTATCATCACGCATTTTTATAACTGGTACACTCAGCAATCTCCTCATTATCCAGATAAGAATCCAGATAGAACTTTTGAGAAGAATGAAACGGAGTAGATTCAGGTAAGACAACAATTTAAGAAAGAAATTCTATAAAAATTGTGATAAAATAGTACAGTATATCTACTTACAGGAGCAGGAATGGCAGAAGACCTTTATGAGGCAAATTTAGAAAATAAATACGGAAGTGCAATAATTTCTGACTCTTACGAGATTGAAGAGCCTATTTTGTCGTCTAACCATTCTAAGGACATAGAGACTGTAACAACTGAATTTTTGAATGAAGATGAAGCCTCAGTAATCGAGGCTCAATCGCAAGTTCAGACTAAACTTCAACAAGAAGATCAAGAAGAAATTTCAGAATCAGCTTCAGCTTCAGATTCTTTGTCACAATCAGACTATCAGTTGTTTTTAGATTCTTTGTCCGAGTCAGATGAGCGACGGGCTTATGAGAGCCAGTCTTTTTCTGAAAATGATTACCTATCGGTCTCAGAAGAGGAAAGTGAACTAGCCTCTACAGAGAGAACTGACTCACTTCATATTTCAGAAGAAGCTTCAGTTTCTGATTCGTCTTCAACGTCACAGTCAATGATTGGCTCGACTTTGGCTTCAGAGTCATTATCAGAATCAACCTTGAATTGGGTAGCTTTTAGTAATTCAATGCAAGAATCCGATGTTATTTCAGCCTCAATCCTAGAGTCTATTAGTGAATCGGATTATCTTTCTTCTTTAGAGTTCGATAAGAGAGAAGCGTCTGAGAAAAATTCTGAATCAGAATCAATTTCAGCCTTTTATGTACACTCAGAACACCGTTCAGAGTCTGATTCACAATCAACTTTAACTTTTGATAGTCTTATCAATTCAACTTCATTTTTGAATAGTCAAGTTATCAGTCAATCAATGGAGGTGCTTTATCAGCACCAAAATGAAAGTCAAATTGCCTCAACAGAGTTCTCTCTGAAATTATTTGAAGAAGAACAGCTTCATCAATCGCAACGCGTTCAGGAACTAGATAATCCTGAGCTTTCATTGCTTAATTCGGCTGCCGAATGGGAACAAGTTCAGCAACTTATGTCTGAGCGTAATTCGCAGTCTGAAAGCCAGTTGCTGAGTACATTAGGTGAATCTGAAGTTTATGAATCACTGATGCATTCAGATTTTGACCGCCTTCGTGCTGCTGAGCAGTATTCTCTATCGCTCAGTGAGTCATATTTGCAGACTCAATCAACTGCAATTTCACTTCGTGACTCAGCCAACCTTTCTTTGGAGTTCTCGTTATCAACTATTGAATCACAGTCTATTTCAGAGAATAATTCATACTCAGACTTTTTAAGTCTTTCAGACTCGGAATCCCTCTCACTAGAGGAAAAATCAACTGTTGATTATTCAGAATCCGAATCAGAATTTCAGTCAGCTGTGGCATCAGGATCATTTTCTATTGCGACCATGGAAAGTGAGTTGGAGTCAGTTGCTACTTCAAACGAAATTCATGAAATTTCTGATTCTCTTTATCATTCGACCTCCAATTCCGTCGTTGTTGCAGTTTCATTGATAGAATCTGAATCAGAGGCTGCCAAATTATCAATGTCAGACTCTGAAGCATTAGAAATTTCGTTGAAAGATTCAGAATCTCTCTCAACCTCCAATTCCGTCGTCGTTGCAGTTTCATTGATAGAATCTGAATCAGAGGCTGTCAAATTATCAATGTCAGACTCTGAAGCATTAGAAATTTCGT
>JAIRUS010000102.1 GCA_031254295.1 Streptococcaceae bacterium
GACAAACTTCAAAGAAAAATTTGACAAAGATTATTGGGAGTTCATGAAGTACATTTGGAATTTTTCAAAGAAAAGTGAAGTGCGTATTCAGGCCTTGGTTGATAAGTTTGATAAGAATGACAAAGTTATATTTATCAAGGAGCAAAAGGATAAAGAAAAAGTGATCCAGCTACTTAGTTAGCTGATCACCTTTTTTAATTTATCTGCAATTTTTTCAAACTTTTCTTCGAGTTGCTTAGAGTTATGTCTTCCCCAGATATCGCTTGTAAATTGAATTTTTTTCCCAGAGATTTTGTAGTTCCAATGTCCAGCAAGTTTTCCGTCGTAAATGATAGGAGCAAGGAGAAAGCCATTTTTCGTCCACATTGTAGAAATCTTATCTTCAGGAACGAGCCAAGTTTTGTCAAGATACCCCGTCATAAGACTGTCAAAGCGTGAGCCCAGAATAGTCTTTTCTCGAATAAGCTCAGAAAGATCGGAAATACGAGAGCTATCAGATATATCAGCGATTTGAAGTCGCTCCCAAACAGGCTTAACAGTCGTTTTCTTGATTCCAGACCATTTAACAAAATCTTCTATGGAAGCTGGTGAAAAGCCTGACAGATAACGTGGAATCAACTTTTCAAGAGCTTTTTCTGAGGAGTCACGTTTAAAATCTGCAGCATAGATAAAACATCGGTCATTGACAGGAGAAGCAGGATCAATATAGGCTGTGCCAGAAGCAACGAGCCGATGCATGATACCATAGTGCGTATAAGCTTTCTTATCAAAATCAGGCAATTCTTGCTCAATCATTTCGATAATTTTCTTTTTGCTTATCTCGCCAAATTTTTTGACTTCAGATTTCAAAAGCCTCAAAAATTCTAAGGCTTCGCTTTTTTTGCCACCAAAGTAACTATCTGGTAGATGCTCGTCTTGACGGGCATTAATTAAAAGCTCCCAATCTTTAAAATCAAACAGATGCAAAGTCCAACGGTTAGCCCAAGCTAGAACGACCTTTTGACTTGTATAGAGGTCATCTAAATCTTCTTGGTGAAAATCATTGCTACGCAAGAGAATACCCATCTCTGCAGCATGTACTTGTTCCTGAGATTGGATCCCAACCGTATTTTGAATCACCTCTAATGGATCTTCAAATTGTCCTAAAAGCCCGGAACTGTAAAGACGTTGTGCCAAAATATCGTTCATTTAAATAATACTCCAAGAACTAATGTTAAAGCCAGTGCGGCATTGAAGAGCATGAGATTACGGACTTGCAAGATAAAAGTTTCTGACTTCTTTTGTAGCTTTAGGAATTTTTTCATGTTTTTTAACACAAATGGTGCAATCAATAAAATCAAAAGTGACCAGACTGGCAAAACTTGAAAAACGATAGCCAGCAATATTGCAAGACTTGCAAGCATGTAAATCCAAGTGTAAAGCTTCAAAGCCAGTGGCACTTTCAAATAATAAACCAATGTATAACGAAGATTGCGCTGGTCTTGCTCAAGATCGCAAATATTATCTGATAACATGATGTTGAAATTCATACAGAAAGGCATAATCGCCACAAGTACAATAGGAATCAAAACAGCCAAGTTCCAAGTCCAAGTCATATTCCAACCATTAAACTGAATGAAAAAATAGTGGGCATCAAAAGAATTGATATAAATTCCCATGAAAAAGCCAATCGCACCTTCACATAGTCCAGCGAGAAGTTCTCCCAATGGAAAACGGCTAAAGGCAAAAGGACCATAAGTATAGAAGACCGCAATGAGAAAGGCCACTCCACCGACAGGTAAAATCGCTAAGTTCGTCAAAAAAATAACGGCTATACCAATAACTAAATCAAGCAGCAACAAGCCAAGACAGACAGTCCAAGCAAGCCTCAAAGAAATTTTTTCATGAGCGATAATGTTCCAGCTTTTGTAGTCCGGGTCGAGTGCTTTTTTATAATCCATGAGATTGTTCCAAGCTGAAACAAAAAGATTGATGGCGCAAAGTCCGATAAAGAAAAGCAAGGTCTGGAGCCAGTGGAAGCTTCCGAAACGATAGAGTGCAAACATGACACCTGCAATAGGAGATAGGAGTGCGGCAGGTAAGGTCTGAATGCGTGTGAAATTAAGAAAAGTTTTAAATGTCATACCAGATAACGCTCAAGATTATAATTGATGACAACTTGAAATAATGCGCGAAGTTGTTCGTCAGATAGTATATAAGGGACACGTAGACTGCCTGTTCCGACAGTCTTGACACCAGATTCTTTCCAAGGTAGAATCAAGTCCTGATTGATTCCTTGGACTCCACTCAGTGTAACCCAGTTTTCTGCTGGCGTAATGAAAAATAAAGTCTCTTTGAGATTTTTAGCCATTTTGGCATAAAATCCGGGCATAGCATAGCCAACACGTTCCTCAACATCAGGTAAAATCTCACGTACCATCAGGCGAACTTTCGCAAAGAAGTCGAGTTGCATCTCAGACATACGTGGATCTGTGAAATAATCCTCAAAAGCCTTCGCCTTTTCCATCTTAAAGGTCATATTTTTAGTCGTCATGCTGATATTATAACAAAAGGTGAAGGGAAGCGCTTTGAAGCGGAGAAAGATAGGACTTAAACTGTCTGGGGGATAGTTTAAGGTTGGCTTCCTAAAAATAAGGAGAAGTCACGGTTCTGCATGTAGTGCGGGTTTCATTTTATCTTCTTTCCTAGCTTTAGCTTCTCTGAACCAGATTAGCAAAAGATGAAGCTTCCTGTTTAGTTGAACTAGATTAAGAAAAAATCAAATTAGAGAAAATTTTTATAAAGATTGTGAGAAGTTATGGTTTTCACAGGTGTTTTACTTGCCAAAACTTTACAATATGTTAAAATTAAATTGCAAAGTTGAATTACTCAATTTTACTAACAAGAAAGGAGTTTAGGATGTCTTTTAATTGGTCGATTATTACTAGGAAAGCCACACAGAGAAAGGGTCAAAAACGAGAACTTTCCAAGCGTGGGGATGTTTCTTGTTAGTACTATTAATAAGTATTCTATAGAAAAAACAATTTTTTAAAATAAATCAACTAGAAGGAAATTATGAAAATGACACTTAAAACACTCAATAAAAAAGTTGCTTTGCTCTCGGTTGGATTGATTACAGCTACAGCACTTGCAGGACTTGCCAATGTTAAGATAGGGGCGGTTGCAAATTCAGCTAACTCTATCTCAAATGGCGAAGTGAAGATTTTTGCTCAGTCAGCAGCTGGAAATACGGCGACAACTACTAACAATGACGGAACAAATACTGATACAGGTATTTCAAATAATCAAACACCAGCTCAAGCGGGTAACCAAGGATCAACTGTCAATGATGGATCTGCCCAAGCAAGTCTTCAAGGGACTACTCCTTCAGTAATGTCTGGTGTAGTCTTCACAGCTACAAAATGGACGGGAGCAGCGGCACCATCTCAGACAGATGTTGATGGTTCGAGCGCCTCTTGGAACGGAACTGTGACTTCTGTAACAACAGATTCTACAGGTCTTGCAGACTTTACAGGTCTTTCAACAGGCTTCTATCTCTTTAAACAAAC
>JAIRUS010000144.1 GCA_031254295.1 Streptococcaceae bacterium
TTGACGAAACAAAGTTAAGATAGAATGATTTATGACAGAATCGTTTCAAAAACTTGCTTCAACGCAAGATTTTTTGCGTTCCTCAGCTGGCATTTCACTACCAAAAATGATAAAATGATGTCGCATCCCCCAGACGATTTCCTAACTTGGCTAACAAGTTTATCGCAGAGGGGGTATTTTTTTATTTCCTTAGAAATTACTTTTTTCTTGACTTTTTATATAGAATGTCTCCTTAAAATTTATTTTTATTTCTGGATAAGCTATTTGAATCGCCTCCGCTAATGCTGTCTGTGAATCATAGTGTGTCGAGTCATAATAACATAGCACGTTTTGGGAGTTTTTCGATTATAATTTTTTTCTGAAATTATGTCACCGTAACCACCATAGTAATAGAATTTTTATAGAACTATGATGCCAAGAAATCACGATTCATGGAACAGTGATTTTTAATTTACTTGTTTTTTCATAACTCCCAATCGCAATGCCAACATTTCCAGAAGTTGTTTCTGTCTGAAATATAATTGTCTGCTTGGCAATGGCTACAACGCATTGGGATTGTATAATTCCCGTGCAAACTTGATTCTGCGGTTGCTCTAAATGGCATAGATTTGTCCTCCCTTCGCAAAGTTCTATCTGATGGATTTAAGAATTACAATTACCATTTGTCGCCATAAATATATTTGCCAACAGATTCACGGAAATCATCGGAAACTAAGTTCCAAAATTCACCTTTCCATTCTTTTTTACCATACTTAAATGCGTCATTGTTATCTCCCCATTTTTCTAATAACATTGTCAAAATGAAGAAAATTTGATTAAGACTATTTTTGTTATTAGAATTTTCTAATTTAGGAAATCTTAGGCTGAAAATTATGACACTGCTATTATCAACATCGGTATATTGGATGGACATCTCACCACCGCCCTCCACTTGTTGGCGGTAGTTTCCATAATTAGCCGAGAAATTGTTTTCTAGCTCGCTGCCTAAGTCTAGTCCGTGGAGACTGATTGCTTCTTGAAAAAAGTTTAGCTGTTCTGAAATGCTGTTGATGTCAAAACGTCTCTCGTAATAAAATACGGTAATATCCAATTTGTCATATTTTACACGATTAAATAATCCCATAATAATTGCTCCTTTATATTTCTTCTTTTTTATCTTGCGTTTTTCAGACCTGGCACCACGTCGGTTGCGTATCCTCTTGTTGCATATTCTTCCAAGATTTGTTTGCAAAAACTATCCATTCTGAAAATCCCTGGGTTAGTTGGAAATTCTACAAATAGTTGTTTTCTGTATTTCCAACTTGTAGCGCAAAATTCAATACTGTTGCCGTTATTAAAAATTCCCATAGCAGGCCATTTACGAATTAGACCTTTCTGAAAACCAAGTTGCGCGCCATTCTCAGGACGGACCTGTTTGTAGCCACTTAATACAAACTTATTACCAATTTCATTTATCAGCGTTTCTTGCTGTTCGCGGCTCATTTCGCTCTTAAAGCTAATAAGATAATGCGTGTTGACTTTGCTTGCCATGATACTACCTAAAACCAATAGGAGGATAAGTAGCCCCACTAACACAAAAATAATGATTCCAAAGTTCATATTTGTCTCCTTCACAGCTTTTATTGTGATTCAGGATTGCACATTTATACTTTTAATTTAAGTTGTCAAAGATGAACTTTCAAAGTATAGAAGCCTATCAGCTGTTTAAAAAGTCTAGGGATAAGATGACTTGCTAGTGTGACCTTATTTCAACCTCTCACTCCACCAGTTCTGCAAATTCTCCACCCAGTCGTGCTGCTTCAATCTCGGCTTCCGACGGTTCACGATGTTTGTTAAACTTAAACAATTTTAGCCATTCTTCTTTGAGGAGAGGCCGTTTACTGCTGTGGAAATCAATGATGGGATAATCAAGAAGCCAGTTTTTTGCGTAGGAATTGCCCTGCTCTGCTGCCTTGTTGTACCAAATTCTGGCATCGCGCGTGGAGTGTATCATGGCGAGACCATGCTCGTAATAGTAGGCCAGATAGACTTGACCGTTTTCATTGCCTGCTTCTGCTGCCATCTGAAAGTAGTGAAAGGCCTGTTTATAATCACTCTGGACGCCATAGCCGTTATGATAGCAAAGCCCCAATTGCCAATGCGCTTTAGGATTGTCTTGTTTAGACGCCGCTTTGAAAGCTCTAATAGCTTTAGACTTACTCTGTTCTGTTCCAAGTCCAAGTAAATACATCAGTCCTAGATTATAGATACAGTCAGCCTCTCCAAGCTCTGCACCCTGTTTGTATTTTGTAAAAGCTCGATTATAATTTCCCACCGCAAAACAGTTATCTCCTGCCAGTAAGAGCTTTTTCACCATCGATTCTTCTATCGTTTTGAGCTGAGAGAGTTTCCGATAAACTGTCGCGACACTCGGTGCGTCTTCTCCATAGCATTCAAATAAGGTCAAGTAAATTTCTTTTGGTCGATGGTCAGATTTTTCCATTTTCTCGATTATGTCGATTATTTCATCCGTCATGACCCTAGGACGTAAAGACTGTGTGTGCTCCATCTTGAATCGCTCGAAAGATTTTTCTGCCTTATAAATCATCGGCTGGTCTCCACCCTCAACACTTATCTTTTGGGCATAGCGAGATATTTCTCTCGTTATCGACT
This sequence comes from Streptococcaceae bacterium, assembly GCA_031254295.1. Taxonomy (GTDB): domain Bacteria; phylum Bacillota; class Bacilli; order Lactobacillales; family Streptococcaceae; genus Lactovum. Next base: position 2,653 of record JAIRUS010000144.1, read on the forward strand.
GCCGACTCCGATTGAGCAATCTCGAGATTTCAGTCTTTGACTTTCCTTCTTTTAAATATTTCTCAATCAGTTTTCTATCTTCATAAGTAATATGCTTTCCATCTGTCATCAAGTACTCCTAGTAAGTTTTCTAAATATCTGGCCGTCAAAAACGCTCAGTTCTTATTTATCTCATCATAGAGAAAGCCCAAAATATTGGACTTTCAACTGTTAAATTTTTCTCCCAATTATAGAAATCGTATTTAGCTATTTACTTCTTCTTTGGCATAGCCACCACACGGCGTGTTTTGTAGGCAAAACCACCAGCCAATGCTAAGGCCGCAAAACCGATATATGGTGCCATCATGTCACCATCACCTGTTTCAGGAAGGGTCATTTTTTTGATTTTATTTGAAGTTGGCGTCACGGTAACAACCCCAGAGATGTTGACTTGGGTAGTGCTTGTGACAACTGCTCCAGAAATCGGATCAGTATAAGTATAAACAACTGTGTATGTCCCATTCTCAGCTGGTACAAATTGACCCTTTACAACTGATACTTCTTTTCCGTTAGGACTTGTTACGGTCGCGATAACATTTCCATTATTAAAACTAACTGGAGCTCCATTACTATCATTAATAACAAGACCATTAGCTAAATCGTAAGCCTTCCCATCATTAATAACAGCAACCGCTGGAGAAGTGACTGTCACATATTTGTTGCCGACAGCAACGGCTGTAGTGCCTTGGATGGTTTTATTTGTTTCTGGATCCATATAACTATAATTCACTGTATAAAGGCCTGGAATTACTGGCATGAAACTAAAATCGGTCACAGCAACTGGCTTATTATTAGGATCTGTAACTGTAATAATTACTCCCTGATCAAATGGAACTATGTAACCAGCGCTATCTACAATAAGCACACTATTTTTAGTATCATAAGGCTGATTTACCAAATTTTGCACTTGCTTTGGCGCATTAATAAAAGGACCTACAATTATTTCTCTACTCAGTGCTAAAGTGAAATTTCCAACACTAACAGGAAAATGATGTGAATACTCAACTGTATAGACCCCTGAAGTCGTTGGAGTAAAAATATTATTAGCAGTTGAAATTATATTTCCAGCCAAATCTTTTACAGTTGCTGTGACCCCATTTGAAAGATCAATGCGATTTCCATAATAGTCAAATGTATATTCAGAATTTTCACGAAGTGCTGTACTTAAATCTATTTTTTCTCCGATATAGGCTGTTCCATTAGAGTCAATTTGCATGGAAGCATTATCGTTATTGATTCCATCACTATTTACTATTAGTGGTGCAACATTATGAGTAGTTTGGTCTGTAATAGGGTCAAAATATCGAAAATCTACTGAGTATATCCCCTCTTGTGTTGGAGTGAAGGAAGTGTTTTCTCCAGAAAGAGCTGTCAAAATAGTTCCACTTGGATAAGATTGATTAACTTGATAAATAACAGCTTCAAAGTTACTGCTCCCATCCGCAAGAGTTATTGGATTACCAAGATAGTCAGTCGCTACTGACAAAAGATTTGAAACATCATATGGTGTCCCCACAGTTATTGCATCTGCTACTGTCTGAATGTAATTTTTTGGCAATCCTGCTGTTACAGCTGTAGTTACCATGTTAGTCGACATGATTGGTTGATTTGTGGTAGCTGAAGAACTTATTATGGTTGAAGCTACCACTGAACTCAAAGTTGCTGAACTTGAACTATTTGATGCAGCTACACTCGAAAGTGTAGCTGTACTAGGTGTCGCTGATGCAGTAGCGCTCGGCGTTGCACTTTGTGTAGCCACAGCCGGTGTTGGAGTCGCAACTGCTGTAACAGGTGCAATCGCTGCAGGAGCCACAGATGTAGCGGCTGTTGTTGCGGCTGAAACTTTTAATCCTCCACCTACTAAAGCGACCGTAACCATTGCGCCTGCAAAGAGCCAACTTTTACCTGACTTCCAGCTGCGGAAGTTGTTGTGCTTTACTGCTTCTATTGCTTTCTTTGATAGCAATTCTGAGTGAATAAGTGTCTTTTTCATTTTTTCTCCTAATTTAAGAAATTTTTATTAGCACCTTATTTTACGAAAAAAACGCACGATTTAAATAAAATTTTTTCTCACTCCAAAAGTTACAGTCATATATCAACGCTTGTCCTGTAGGCATCTCGAAGACTGACAATTTTGGTGAGAAATTTATCTCTTTATGGCATTTACGTAAAATCAGTTTAAAAAATTTTTTCCTTGCTTTCCCGTAAGAAAAGCGCAAAAAAAATGCGTCACAGACGCATTTTCATACACTAATCTCTGACGATGTCAAGTGAGTCTCCCCTCCCCTCGTTTGCGCCGTCTCATCAAACTGAGGAATAGAATCAAGAAAAATATAGCAGCACCAACGAAGGGAATAAAAACAAAATTCTGTCTTGGATTGAAACTATGCCCGCGCGTGCCAATACCGACTGCAACTATATAAATCGAATCTACAAGGCTAGCAATTCCAAGAAACAGAGTTGTCTTATCCTTTTTCTTAGCTCTTCTCAAGCCTAACCCACGCATACGATAACGTATCAGCCAATAACTAGACCAGAAAGTCAAGAGCAGAGCCATGGAATTGACATAAAAAATATTGAGATTATCATAATGCCGATAAATCAAATCCCATAAGGGAGAGATCACCATAAAAATTATTCCGAGAAATAAAGTAGGAAAAGGGTAAAGCTCTTGAAGTGTACTTTTTAGTGGATATTTTAGGCTAATCATAGGTAGGAAGAACAAAAAAAGTAATAGGTTGATAAAAAATAGATTCAACAGAAAGGGAAAAAGATTCACATAATTTGTCAAAAGATAAGGATTAGACTGGGGATACTTAAAAATCATCATGGCGAGATAAATGAAAAGTGCTGGAATAAAGATTCGAATAAAAGGAGGGAAGTATTGTTCTAAAACCTCAAAGTAATTTTTTTGATCTTTTTCAAAATAATTTACTTTGATTTTCTTCCAAAGAGAAAATACAACCAAAACTCCTACTAGGTTAGAAGGCCAGGCGTAAAAATAGCCATAACCATTATGGGGAAGTTCATGGAAGATAAAAAGCCCAAAGATTGTGGGTAAAGTCGTCCCCAGAATAAAACTGACTTGAACTAACTTAGTAATCTTTGCTGTCCGCATCAGGACAAAAAGCCTAGCCAAGGCAAATCTAGGATTATTCTTATCTGACTTCAAAAAGAACGAGCTGAGAAAGTGATAGAGCTCGTGAATGATAAAGAACAAATACATCGGTAATCTCACAAGTCCCAGAAAAGGAGTGAGCTTTCCCACAATCAGACTAAAAAGACTGTAAAATAGATTTCTAGCATTTCTTGGCTGACTTATCACGAACTCGTCTAAATAAGACTCAAACTTTTTTAATAGTCCAACTTCTTGACCAGCGTTAGCGATAGAGTTCAGCACTGATTCGTCATTTCCGATATAAATCACATCATAAGAGATCTGAAAAAAGTCCAAATAGTCGTCTAATAACTTGTAAGAAATCTCACTCGAGTCAACTTCTAAATGTTCTATCTGTCTTTCGGATGCTTCAAACTGCCTTGCTAAAAAAACAATATCTAAACCTTTTGACTCACGCAGTTTTCTAATGGTAAATCTCTCTCTCATAGCTCCCAGCCTTTCGACGCTTTGTCATTCTCAAAGAGAATGTAAAATAATATGTTTATTTGCAAAATAGATATAGCTCTTCAGCTTTTTGTGATATAATAGTCACGTGGATAAAAAAGAACATAATGCAATAATTGCAGAAAATATCTTAGCTAATCTCCATCAACGTAAGATTTCCCAAATAGAGTTTGCTAAGGCGTGTGGGATTGCTCCATCGTCACTGACCGACTATCTCAAGCTCCGGACGCTTCCGTCGCACGGTGTGATACAAAAGATGGCAGACTTTTTTGGTATTGAAAAATCTGATTTAGATACAAGTTATAAACCTCAGACAACAGACCTTGACTCAATGATTGAGCGAGCTGATTCTTACCAAGATTATAAGCTTGATAAGACAATGCGTCTGAAACTAAGAAATTTAATTCAAGATTTTTTAAAAGCTGAGCAGTAATTTAAATTCTTGATTTCGTTATACACGTATTATAACAAATTGTTAAGTGAAAGTGTTTAGTGAATTAACAGATAAAAAACAGATTTTTGGAAATCTGCTTTTTTAGTTCCACCACATTTATTAGAAAGCATCATTTTACATAAATTTATTTATGTAAAATGATGCTTCTTCCCATTTTTTCGTAAAAAGCTGTGAAATTCACAGCTTTCTTACTTTCTTCTTCTCACCAAAATCTTTATCGGTGTGCCTTCAAATACGAAAGCTTTCCGAATCTGATTTTCCAAGAAACGTACATAACTGAAATGCATCAATTCGACTTCATTAACAAAAATGACAAATGTTGGCGGCTTGGTAGAGACCTGAGTGCCATAGTAAATGCGCAGACGTTTTCCCTTATCGCTTGGCGTTGGATTGGTTGCGATGGCGTCCATCAGAACTTCGTTCAAGACCGAACTACCAATTCGAATATTTTGTGATTGATGTATTGTCTTAACTTTTTCCGGTATTTGTGATAGACGTTGCTTTGTCATGGCTGAGACATAGACGATAGGAGCATAATCCAAGAACTGGAACTCATAGCGCATATCATCTTCCCATTTTTTCATGGTCTTATCGTCTTTTTCAAGCGTGTCCCATTTATTTACAACAAGCAGAATGCCTTTTCCAGCATCGTGTGCAAATCCTGCAATACGCTTATCATAGTCGTGAATGCCTTCTTCAGCATTGACGACTAAACAAACAATATCTGAGCGGTCAATTGCGCGCATTGCACGCAAAACTGAGTATTTTTCAGTTGATTCATAAACTTTACCAGACTTGCGCATGCCTGCCGTGTCAATCATTAAAAATTCTTGACCGTCTTTATCAACAAAGCGCGTATCAATCGCATCACGGGTTGTTCCTGCAAGAGGGCTGGCAATCACGCGCTCTTCTCCTAGCATGGCATTAACAAGAGAGCTCTTACCAACGTTCGGACGACCAATAAAGCTGAACTTGATAAGATCTGGATTTTCATCTGGATTGGTATTTTCTGGAAAAGCAGCGACGATAGCGTCAAGCAAGTCACCCGTCCCAATACCATGCACAGCTGAAACAGGATATGGATCTCCTAGACCTAGAGAATAGAAATTATAAATTTCTAGGCGACGCTCTGGATTATCAGTTTTATTTACTACCAAAATAACTGGTTTATTAGAACGATAGAGAAGCTGAGCGACATCTTGATCAGCGTCTGTCAAGCCAGTCTCACCATCTACAACAAACACGATGACATCTGCTTCATTCATGGCAATCTCAGCCTGAGCCCGAATTTGTGCCATAAATGGTAGGTCATTCATTTCGATACCACCAGTATCAATGATGGCGAAATCTCGCGTCAGCCAGTTAGCTGTCGCGTAAATGCGGTCTCGTGTCACACCAGGTGTATTCTCCACAATCGAAATACGCTCACCAGCGATACGATTAAAAATAGTCGATTTGCCTACATTCGGGCGACCGACGATGGCAACAGTGGGTAGGGACATGGTCTCTTACCTTTCATTTTTTCTTATCAGATTACATTAACATTAGAGTTTCTGCGAAACGCACATTACAGCGTTAGGCTCTTTTGCTGTATACCAATACTACTTCGCCTTTGGCTACGCTGTCCACTCTCGCTAAGCGGCTGCGATTCGCCTAAATACTTTAGTATTTTAGAGTGAATGGTCGCCGCAAGTCGAGTGGCATCTGCATTCGCCTGCCTTGTAGCTGTGCCTTTTGCAGAAACTCTATTCAATTTAACAGCAATCTGATTTTTTAGTTCAATTATTCCAAATCAAGTATTTCATAAGAATAACCTTGAGCTTCTAATATTTTGAAGCAGGCTTCCATTGGAAAGAAAATTGTTTTCGTATTATCATTTGGATGATAAGTTTGAATCTTATGCTCTTCAAGCATCTTCTTATCAAAATAGATATGGAGATTGTCATAATGCGTATCAATCAGTCCAAACTGACTCACAATGCCCGAGGTCAAACCAAATACGTCTTGAAGACGTTCTTCAGACATAAAATGCAGACGCTTCACGCCACCTAACAAGTCAGCCAGCAAAGCCATATCAATCTTTTTGGCATCGTCCATGATAACCATATAATATTCAGTTGATTTTTTATTGACCAGAACAAGTGTCTTACTACGACAACCTTCATGACCCTCAATATATCTATCTGATTCTTCCGTTGAATGACTTGCAGGGTGATTGACAATCTCATAAGAAATCTCTAGTTTTGTCATGAGCTTCTCAACGTCTACAAATGTTTTCATTTCCATAGCTTCTTCTCTTTTAAGTTTTCAGTAGATGAACTATCCTCTGCTTTGCCCCATTGTTCAAGCATACGCTCCGACCAAGATGAGCCTTCTCGGCGAGCGCCGGCATAGTCTGCTTGCATCTCATCATAGGCTCTGATTATGGTCTCACCTTGCTGGACATATTTTTCTTCAAAAACCATAGCCTCATAAGGAAGACGAGGCTTTACAGGATTGATTTTAGCTGGTTTTCCAAGGGCAATTCCAAACAAAGGATAAGTATAGTCAGGCAGACCAAGAATTTCTGAAATTTCTGCTGACTTCTCACGTAACAGTCCCATCATCACACCGCCATAGCCTTCTGCCTCTGCGGCTAATAGAACATTTTCAGCTGCCAAGGCCGCATCAACTGAGGAAATCAGGATAGACTCAAGGCCCGCAGGTTGAAAGTCCCCCCATGCATCTTAACTGCTTTTTCAGCGCGATTTAAATCTCCTACAAAAACGAGAAAGTGAGAACTTCCGAGAATTGCTTTTGTCGCAGGCACCTGATGTGCTGCATAGATTCTCTCTTTGGTTTCGCTAGACTTCACGATGATGATACTATAGGACTGAAAATTCTTCCAATTTCCTGCCGCACGTCCAGCTTCTATAAAGTCGCGAATCTTCTCATCTGGAATCACTTCTTCGGTAAACTTGCGCACTGAGCTATGAGACTTCATAAGCTCGATAAAACTTGATGAATCAACCATGACGACGATTTTCTCCTTCCAGATGAATTTCCTGAGTCAAAAACTTCACACGCTCCATTACACGTTTCGCTGCCCAACTGTCAATACCTTGGCTTGTCTGAGCCAATCTCTCTTCCAAATCTTTCAACGAATAATTTGATGTAAAGAAAGTCGGAAGCACATTATCCATACGATATTGCAAGATGACTTGTAATATATTATCTCGTGACCAAGCTGTATTAATCTCTCCTCCAATATCATCAATCACAAGTAGTTCGCTTATTTTGATTTCATCGACTTGTTCAGCGGCCGCAAAGTTAGGCTGAGAAATGAAAGTTGGATAGTGCAACATCTGACTATGTACTCCTTGTTCTGCCAGCGCATTAACCATTGCTGCAAGTAGAAAGGACTTACCTACTCCAAAATCTCCGTAGAGATAAATCGCCTTTGCATGCTCGACATTGCCTTTTAGGATAAACTCATGAATAGCTCGAATCGCCTGCATGCGTCCCTTATCCCGATTGGCAATCTGATCATAGACGTCTCGTTGCCACGAGGCATTTTTCAAAGTTTGTGGAAGTCCAACCATTGAAACACGCTGACTAATATCACGTTGTTGTCGACGTTTCATAAGGATATCTGTCTCACGATAACTCACATCAATCAAGCCATCGCTCACTACAAGCACTGGCATGTAGTTTGATTTCGATTCACTAAATTTCTCTATCTCTTTGACATATTCATTAAGCTTTGACAGTCCATTTGCGACTTGCTCATCTGACAGCTGATTTTTCAAAATGAAATCAGCTACATCATAGTTCATCAAAATTTTTGTCTTTAGGCGAGCTAACTCTATGTCATTGCTAGGACGACTTCCTAATATATCAGAAATTGATTCCATTTTCTTCCTCTGTTTTCTTCTAGCCTTTTTCTAAGTTATCAAGCTGCTTTTTAAACTCTGCAACCTCATCGTCACTCGCTACTTCATGATAATCAGGATTCGACCATTTCGGCTCTGCCTTGACTGGAACAGACTTTTTAGTATTTCGCGGAGCCTTTGCCTTTGCTTCAAAGTTGTTAATGCGCTCAATTGCCGCTTCAGCTGTCATAACTTTGTGGCGCATCCAATCATTGGCAATGCGATTCACAAAATTTGCAGTCAGGCTTGGATTTCCTTGTTGAATCAAAGCATAATGAATCAAAATATTCTGAACTTCTGGCAAGATTTTTTGATTACTAAAGTTTGAAAGAAGTTTCAGCTCATTATTGTCAACAAATCCGCCAACTTGTCGCTTGAGTTGCGTCAAAAAGTCTTGCGGTGCCATGGCTTTTGCCACTCTTACGAGTTCTGCAAATCCTTCATCAACCTTTGGAAGGGGCTCGCTCAAAGCAATTTGCTTACGAATCATCGCCGCACTATTGAAAGTATAGTCTGCATTAGCTGTTTCCTCAGCCAGCTTAAAAAGTGCATACCAGTCAAGAGAAAACTTCTCAGCCATACTATAAAGATGGATGATATCGTTACTTTCATCCGCAAATCTATATCCCTTATTAGCCATTAGCTGTTTAAAGCTAGCAATATCTAGCAGATCAGGCTTCACACTAGTCTCCAGAGGTTCAGTTGAAGAGAGCTTCAACGAACTATCAAAACTCTCTTCGGAGAGCTCAAAAACTTCAAAAAATTTCTTAGAGATATCCAATCCGTCGGGCTGTTGGGTCATGAAACGTTTGACTTGGGATTCACCAATTTTTGACACCAATAGTTGCTTGAACAACTCGTCAGCTAAGAAATCTTCAAAATTCTTCGGACTCTTAAGCAAAATTTGAAACTTTGAGCTTTGTTCATAAATCTTAATCAATGACATCGCAGATAACTTATCAAAAGCTGTCTCAAGTCGTGTTTGACCAATATTCAGATATTCCAGTAAGATAGAAAATTTGGCCTCTGACAAAGAGCGTAAGAGACCATATAGAGTAAAGGCAGTTTTTCCCAAGATTGGCAAATAAAGCTTTGCGAACGTTGATTCGTCAAAGCTTGTTTTTCCCATATTTACAATAGAGTATCTATTCCCTGGTCTCAAATCTGAGTTCCTCTTATTTTTATCTTTTTTATATTACTTTTTTGTAATATTTTTAAGCAAATCCTCAAGCTCACTGACATCCTTAAATGACCGATAAACCGAAGCAAAGCGAACATAAGTGATTTCATCTAATCCTGCCAAAGCATTCATAACATACTCACCAATCTGATCACTGTGAATTTCATTTTCTCCTAGGGATCGAACCTTTCGCTCAACGTCCTCAACGATCTCTTCAATTTTTTCTGAAGAAATCGGGCGTTTTTGCGCACTGCGAACAATTCCTCGAGTAATCTTTTCGCGATCAAATACTTCACGCGTATTATCTTTCTTCACGACAAGCAAGGTCGGTTGTTCAATCCGTTCATAAGTGGTAAATCTAAAACCGCATGAAAGACATTCACGACGGCGCCGTACCGAATCATCGCTTGCACGAGTATCCAGAACTTTAAAATTCTCAGACTGACATTTTGGGCATTTCATATAAGAATCTCCTACTAGAAGTTTCTTATTCACTTCTAGATTTTATTAACTCTTTTTTATAAATAATCTAACTTAATTTAAACTGATTGCAGTAACTACTGCTGTGCATCAAATTGCGCCTCCATCCGATAAATCGGATAGCCTTTTTCTGACCATTTTCTCTCATATTCAGTCAAAACATTTTGTTGTGCAAATTCTTCATCTTTATGAAGATCTAGCCAAACCTGTTTGAAGACCATACCGTAGTGGCTCATTGAAGCTAAGCTATACTCAAAGAGACCTCGATTATCTGTCTTAAAGTGTATCTCACCGTTTGGAACAAGGGTTTTCTCATAGCTCTTTAGGAAATCTTTATAAGTCAATCGACGTTTTTCATGACGAGTTTTTGGCCACGGATCTGAAAAATTAAGATAAATCAACGCTATTTCATGCTCGTCAAAATATTCATTCAAATCACGGCCATTGCCATAAATCAACTTAACATTTGTCAGACCACTTTCAATAACTTTATCAAGAGCAAATGAAATAACAGTTTCTTGTAAATCAATCCCAATATAATTAATTTCAGGATGCTTTGCCGCCATTCCAACAACAAAATCACCTTTGCCACAACCAACTTCAATATGAACTGGATTTTCATTTCCAAAATATCTTGCCCAACCTGTCCGTTCAGTGGCTACAATATCTGGGCGAGAAGCAATGAGTTCTGCTGCCCCTTTTCTTTTCTTAACTCTCATTTAAAACATATCCATAAATCTTCGCAATCCCTGAATCTCAGCATTTGCAGCACTTGTATTACCTCTTTCGAGATAGAAATCAATCTGACGCAAGAAAGATAGCTTCCCATACCAAATCACTTTTGATAGCGTCGCAACGTCGGCTAGACGCTCTCCAGATCTCGCTAACCAAGCCCCCCAATCTTTTGAAGGAATATAATGAGAGAGTAGAAAAGCATCGTCTATATAAGCATCGCCAAGACTGACTGTTTTCCAGTCAATCAGATAAACCTTGCCAGTTTTTTCGTCCTTAAGCCAATTGTCCGGTGAAATATTTCCATGCACCACTACCATTGCAAGATTATTTAAAATTGGAACTGTTCTCAGCATATCTGAAGCTATTTTACTTAGAAAGGTATTCGTTGCCACAACTGAATTAGGCTTATTAAGCAAATGAGCTAACATCTCTGAAGGACGCGAAACAGAACGATCAAAGTTTGACAATGAATCATGCAAAGTGCGATTTGTATGCAATTTTTTCAAAGTATCATAAACTTGAATATCTGACATTTCGTCAACTGAAAGTGTATGCCCCTCTATCCAAGTTTGAGCTGTTAACGTCTCTCCGTTATCAGTCTTACGAATCCATTGAATTTTTGGTACAATTCCCTCTGATGAAAGGCTAGGCAAAAGAAGGCTTGCATTCAACTTGATGAAAACCCGCTGATTCCCAAACTCTCCCATATAAGAGTTTCCTGAACTACTGTCAATGACACGCATTTGCCAGTTAATAGACGGTTCTTGCGCTAGCATCTCAACTCCTTTAGAATTCTAAATCTTTAATTTCTTGGTCACTTTAACCAATATAAATTCTTCCATGCTTACGCTTAATAATGAATCAAAATCGTTTGAGTCAAAATATCTGCATATTGATAAGACTCACGAATTTTAGGACCACGTGTTGGTACATTCTCAACGATAAAGTGTGTTGCGTAAGCTTCAAGTAAAGTCACCTTATGGCGATTTTCTCTTTTGCGACCATATTGAGATGTAATCTCAATAGTTTGTCCCAAATGAGCTTCAACTTGTTTACGAATATCTACAATTTTTCCTACTTCTTGTTCCACTTATTATCCTCATTTCCTGCTTATATGCTTCACCTAAGCTCTGATATTTTGTTCGGTTGTTAATAAGACCACTTTCCAAAATTCAATTACTGTCAATTATATCATGAATCTGGTCTTATTTCTAATTCTCCATATGATTTACTTCAATATTTGCAAATTTATTATATTCTTTGATAAATCTTAACTTTGCTGTTCCACGACTACCAGAACGGTTTTTTTCGATGATTACTTCAACTGAGTCATCAAGATCTTCTGGTACTTCTTCACCCTCACGCGCATAGTAATCCTCACGATAGAGAAAGGCCACTATATCAGCATCTTGCTCAATCGAACCCGATTCACGAAGATCTGACAGACGCGGACGCTTATTGTCACGCTGTTCAACCGAACGCGAAAGCTGGGAAAGCGCAATAACTGGGACTTTTAATTCTTTTGCCAAGATTTTTAGCTGACGCGAAATCTCTGAAACTTCTTGTTGGCGTCCCTCACGACCAGAGCCTTGAATCAACTGCAAATAATCAATCACAATTAGTCCGAGATTATCAATCTCATGTGCCAAACGGCGACATTTTGCCCGAATTTCAGAAGCTTTAATACCTGGCGTATCGTCCATATAGATTTGCGCCTTTGACAGAGTATTCGTCGCATGAATAAGATTTTCCCATTCTTGCTCCTGAAGTTGTCCTGTACGGATATTCATACCATTTATCGGACCAGTTGCCGCTATCATACGGTCAACCAAGCTTTCTACACCCATTTCTAGTGAGAAAACCGCAACTGCTTTGTCCTGTGTCGTCGCAACATTTTCTGCAATATTCAAAGCAAAGGCCGTTTTGCCTACACCAGGACGAGCAGCTAAGATAATTAACTCCTCATTATGAAAACCAGTCGTCAATTTATCTAGCTCAAAGAAGCGAGTTGCAAGTCCTGTAATACTTGACTTATTCTTTGCTCGTTCCTCGATTGTCGCAAAACTATCATTAATGATATCAGGCATCTTTATGAAACCTGATCGGCTTTGCCCCTCCGAAATTTTAGTGATTTGCGTTTCTGCGTTAGCAATTAAGTCTTCAACACTATCTTCCATGCTATAAGCACGATCAATTGTCTCAGATAATTCCCGAATAACAGCCCGTTGCTGGGAACGTTCTTTAATAATCTGAGCATAATAAGTCGCACGCGATGGCAGCGGATACTCATCTGTCAGCTCATTTAAGCCTGCAATTCCTCCAACCAACTCTAGATCCGATTGAGCTTCCAACTTAGCAGTCAAAGTGACGATATCAATAGGTTCAGAATTATCGCTTAATCTCTCCATAACAGAGAATACAATACGATGAGCAGGCAAGTAAAAGTCTTCCAACGAAATAAACTCCTTGACATCAAGGAGACGTTCGTTTTCGAGTAAAATACTTCCTAGCACTGCTTTTTCGGCTTGTAGGTCTCTGGGCATCTGTTTTACAACATCAAAATCTGCCATTATGCCTCAGATACTCTCACGCGTACAGTTGCAGTAACCTGCGGATGAAGCTTTATTGGAACATCCCGTTCGCCTAGGGCGCGTAATGGATTGTCAAGAAGAATTTTATGCTTATCAAGTTTCAACTCATATTGGGCATTCAAAGCATCTGCAATTTTTTTAGAATTAATTGCCCCAAAGAGATGATTATCTGGACCAACCTTTTCTTTTAGCTCAATCACAACCTTTTCATCTTCAAGTTGAATCTTCAAGAGTTGAGCATCAGCTAGCGCATCAGCTTCGTCACGTTCTTTAGCCTTCTTTTGTCCAGCCAATGTTGCCACGTTAGCTGCATTAGCAGCTTTAGCCAAATTCTTTTTAATTAAAAAGTTTTGAGCATAGCCATCTGGAACTTCTTTTATCTCACCTTTTTTCCCTTTTCCTTTTACGTCCTCTAAAAAAATTACTTTCATTTGCTTTTCCTTTCTTTGATTACCTGAATCAATTCATCTTTTACTGCCCCAACTGTCTTATTGGAAATCTGAGTTGCTGCCATATCAAAGTGACCACCGCCGCCTAGATCTTCCATGATTGTTTGGACATTATATTTCCCATTGCTTCGTGCTGAAACAATAACATCATTTAAATCGTTTATTGCCAAAGTAAAGCTTGCCGTAACTCCTTGCATCGTGAGTAACTCATCTGCCGCCTTAGCCAAAATCACTTTAGAATAGGGCTGAGCTGGTACTCCTAGCGCAATTGCAATACCTCCTTCAAGAATTTCAGCAGCGAGAACCACTTCGTTCACCTGCTTAAAAGTCTGAAAATCTGTCGCTAAAAATTTTTGAACAAGCTCATTATCAGCCCCTTGCCCTCTCAGGAAAGAAGCTGATTCAAAAGTGTTCGCAGTTGTTGCTTTCGTGAACGATTTAGTGTCAACTGAAATTCCAGCCAAAGCCACCGATGCCTCGATTGCAGTCATTTTTGCAAGCATTTTATTCTGAAAACGAAGAATCTCAACTGCCATTTCGGTTGCTGAACTTGCTCCTGATTCGATGTAGGACAGAAGAGCATTCTCTGGAAAGTCATCATCACGACGGTGGTGATCTATTACCACTACTTTATCAAAGCTTTCATAAAATTCCCGATCCATTGTTTGACTAATTTTGGAGTGATCTACCATAATAAGTAAGGCATTCTCCGTTTTCAGCTTTTTAGCTGAATTTATCCGAACAACATGAGAATAAAGCTCCTCAAGCTCATTTAACCTGCTAATTGCACGCCTTGTATCGTCTTGAAGCTGATCCGGATTATAGACGATAAAGGCTTCTTTTCCTGCCGCTGCGGCAAAATTTCTCATTACAACAGCCGCTCCTAATGCATCCATATCCGGATATCTATGCCCTACAATAAAGACTTGATTTGCTTCTGACACAGTTGTATTAAGCAAAGAAGCAATCGCTCGGACACGCGTACGGGATTTTTCAATCCGTGACTCCGAGTTGCCCCCAAAGTAAATAGCACGTGCGTTATTCTCATTTTCTTTGACTACAACCTGATCTCCCCCACGTATTAAAGCAAGCTCAAGATTGTTCATTGCCGTTCGACCAATAGCAGTGAAATCAACAATTCCATAGCTAACCCCGATAGATAAAGTCAGAGGAATTTTTTGAGCCAGCGCTCGTTCTCTAAATTGATCCAGCAGTTGCGAAAACTTTTCGCTCATTAACTCTGATAACACTTGATAGTTAGCAAAAATAATATAACGATCCGAAGTCAGACGTCGTAAATAAAGCTGACGATTCTTAGCAAACTGATCTAAAAAGTTAGCAATGAAACTATTAATACTTGATTTATCACCGTCAGACAAAGAATCTGTCACATCATCATAATTATCAATCGCGATAATCGCAATGATTGGCCGCCGTTGCAATAAATCATGTTTAAACTTATTTTCATCACTGACGTCTTGAAGATAAATGATATTATTTGATAAATCACACGTTACAGCATAAGATTTTTCCGCTAGAGGATAAAGCTTTCCATGTTTCCCATAATCCATCACGAGTTTCATGATTGTTTCAGGATTAAGCTTATCCTCCACCTCAAACATC
>JAIRUS010000006.1 GCA_031254295.1 Streptococcaceae bacterium
ATTAAAAAGAAATTGAACTGGATGAGTCCTGTTCAATATCGTTTAATGCATTCAAAATAACAAAAAAATCAAGTATCAAATACTTGATTTCAAAAGTTTATGTTTTGGGGTGCACATCATAATTATGAGCTATTTTGTTTAATATTTTAACTTTGATAAATTACTTAATTACTTAATTACTTAATTACTTAATTACTTAATTACTTAATTACTTAATTACTTAATTACTTAATTACTTAATTACTTAATTACTTCAAAGTGTACATCATCAGCTACGAAATCTTTGTCGCCTGCTGGTGCTTCGATAGAACCAAATACCAATTGGCTTTCAAGCTTGTAGCTTGCTGGGATATTGAAGGCAGCTGCAACAGCTTCATCAATAACTGGATTGTAATGTTGTAGGTTTGCGCCAACGCCAAGATCTGCCAAGGCTGACCAAGTATTTGCAGCTACGATACCTGTAGCTTGTGCTGAGAAGCCATCAAACTTATCTGCATAGAATGCAAAATCAACTTTAAGCTTGTTTACAACATCTTGATCTTCAAAGAACAATACTGTTCCGTAACCAGCTTGGAAACCAGCAAGTTTTTCTTTAGTCGCTGCAATAGCTTCGTCTGGAGCGCCTTGCTCTTTCATAACTGCTTCAAGCGCTGTTGGAACGATTTCTCCCCACAGTTTATCTTGAGCTGCACCAAGCAAAATCTTTGCACGATGTGATTGGCTATTGAAAGCCGTTGGGCTATATTTGATAGCTGTTTTGATTGTTTCTAGAACTTCTTCTTCGTTTTGAACATTGCGACCAAGCACATAGACGCTACGGCGTTTTTTAAGAGTATCAGTAAATGACATATTTGGTTGACCAACTTTCTTTAATGTTTACAAATGTAATCATACCAAAATTATTTTTCACAAACAAACAATTAGCTTGCAGTTTGTACTGTTTTAGACAAGACATTCCAAAACGTTCTAAAATAATTGATTTTCTGAGAATTCATTTCTGATATTACTTTTGCCGAGATAAAGTCAGCCCGAACAATAGTACGGCGGTCTGAATCCTCATCTGTACAATAAATCAAAGTCAAAACTTTCCGATTTGCTACTGTTTCAAGAACTTCGACATCCGAAATATTAACAATAAAAGTCTCTGCAATCTGATACTCGTAGATATTTTCTTTATCTGCAACGAAAACCAATTGACCTTTTTGAGCCGAGACTAATGGGCCAAAAAACAAGTTGTTCGCATTGGGCCTTCCAAAAACTTGATGAGCTGCCAGAGAAAAATTTTCACTCGCAAAATCTTTTTCTCCGACCGTCCCAGCTCCATGATCTAGCTGTTTCTCGCCATCTCCCCTAAAAATCGGTAAATTAATCTTCAAATCAGGAATCGTAATAGCGCCAACCATCTCTAACTGTTCATTCAGTCCACGCTCCCCTACAAGTTCGTCTAAACTTGAGATTCCTTGACTATTGTAGGCTGATTCGGCCGCAACTCCTCCAGTTGAAATTTCATTTGCTACAAAGCCAAATTTCCAGAGCGAGAATGCTCCTAAAATTAAAGTCAATATTATCCAACTCTTGCTAAAAATTTTCTTTCTTAATAATTTTTTACGCTTATCCCTCATTTACTATCTGCTCTCTTTTTTCTTTAAAAACAAGGAGATAGAGTCCCCAAATTCCGTGAATACCATTAAATCTGGTATTATTAGGCCTAAAAGTCATTGAAGTATTAGGTAAGATTTTGTAAGTTAATGGACTTACTCTGGTCTCTTCAAGGACTTCAAATTTAGAGATATTATCTGAATTAATTGAGGAACCTTCATCAGAATTATCAAATTCTGATGAAGGTTCCGATGAAATGCTTGACGAGGCACTACTGGACGCTTCTGATGAAATGCTTGACGAGGCACTACTGGACGCTTCTGATGAAATGCTTGACGAGGCACTACTGGACGCTTCTGACGAAGTGCTTGACGAGGCACTACTGGACGCTTCTGATGAAGCACTCGACGAGGCACTACTGGACGCTTCTGACGAAGCACTTGACGACGCACTACTGGACGCTTCTGATGAAGCACTTGACGACGCACTTGAATCTGCAGAGCTTGATAAGACTGCCTCCAATATCTCTATATCTTCCCCTCCAAGAAAAGGAGTGACTTCAAATGTAAATTCGGCTGGGTTAAATACAAATACATCTGCAACAAAGGTAAAAGCATCATAAGAAAAAGTTGCAGCCTCTTCAGGAGGACTTACTTCTAAAGGTACAAAAAGATTAGGCATTATCGGTTTCTCAACTACTGTGTCAGGAACGGTAAGATCTTTTGGTGCATCCCCTGGATCTAAGATAGCTGTAAACATTGTCTTTGGATTGGCCATAATCGCTTGGGTATGATTTTTTGTTCCCCCATCAAAGCTCACAATCAACCAGCCAAACTCCGAGTTTGCAATCTTTTCTACATCTGCCTCACTCAAATAAACCACAACATAGACGATATTTCCAGTCGTTTGATAGTAGAACTCATAGAAACCTGCTCTGGCATCTTTCGTAAAGCGAATAGATGGGTGTTGGCTTCCGATATCATTGAAAAGCTCAATCCCAAGTCCCAAGAGCTCCGTTGCATTAGAGCTTGATGAAGTCATCTGACTTGGACTCGTAATTGTTTTTGAAGCCCCCCATTCATAATTTAATACAAGGTCTCCATTTGTAAGCTCAGAGTTAGAGGAGCCTTGAAATTCATCATTTAGTAAATGATCAAGATTCTTCATTCCAGCTTCTTCAGCCTTTAAAAATGCAGCTCGTCTTTGTTCAGCAGTCGCTTCCTCAAATGTCACCCCATCAGGTAAGTAAGGAGAAATGAAGCCCTTATATGCAGCCAAATCTTTGGCATACTGTGTATGATCAAAATTATCATAAATCTCTTTATGACGCTGCCATTCTGCCTTAGCTAGATCAATGGCTATTGGATTTTCCCTGTCCTCACTTGCTAAAAAATCATGTGCAATCAAAAATGCAATCAGAGCCGCCTCATCAGCTTTGGCCTGCTCAATCTCTCTGTCCCAATTCACAAAATATAAATGAGCCGCTTCATAATCTTGCCAAGCTTGCTGAAGCATCTCCGGATTTTGCTCAAAATCATAATCAGCTGGTAGATAACGATGCTCAATCAAAAATTCAATTTGACTTTTCAATGCTTCTGCCTTTGCAAGTTCTTCTCCTCCTTGATTCCAATCTTTCCACTTAGCTAGTGCCGCTTCATAAAGCGCCCAGGCTTCATCAAAAATTCTATCTGCTTCAGCTGACTCTGGATTAAAGTCTACTAAAAATTTATGATCCTCTAAGAATTTAATCTGAGCCGCCTTTTTGCCTGCGAGATACTCCGCTTTATGCTCAGTCTCCCTCTCTGCCTGCAACTTATCATGAGCCTCTTTCTCTTCAGCTTTTCGTCTTTCTTCAGCCTCTCTATGTAATTCTTTCGCTTCTTTCTTCTTCAAGATTTCTGACTCATAATGTGCAATTCTTTCCTCAGCTTCACGTGCTAACCAGTTTTCATAAGCAGCAGTCAAACTAACATAAGATGATTGAAGTTCCAAAAAAGCATTATTTAAAAACTCATAAGTGATTTCACCATTTTGATATTGCGCCTTTAAGACTTCTTCAAAATGACGAACGGCCTCATTATGTATCAAGACTTGATCTTTTAAAGAAAGATTCTTGAGATCAAAATCAAAAACGAGATGATTTGCAGCTAAAACAGCACTTGAAAAAACTGCTAGTTGTTGCTGTGTTTCAAATTCTCTCATATCAATCTCATTATTAAAAGTGAAATCTGGAGCTTCTGTTAAGTCCATGACAGCTGTTACTAGATTTTCAGGCTCTATGACTGTTTCCGCCTGAACTTCCGTAAGAACAATTCCCAGTTCTTCATGTTCACTATCGTCCATTTTTTTGATTCTTAGCTCTGCAACTGGCTTTTCAATTGTTGTAGCTTTACCAACACTGGGGGTTCCTGCTATGATCGCCGCACCTGCGAGTACCGCGCCACCCGTCAAGACGATTTTTCTTTTTCTGTTTTTATTTATTGACAAGAAAAAAACCTCCTTATATTTTATGTCTATGGAGGTATTTTATAACATTTTTCTTATTTATCTCTTAATTACTTTCTGACAAAACTTCCTGAATACAAAAGGCAGCTAATTCTGCCTCTCGTTTTAGCTGGTTCGTGATATGCAAAAATCCAAATACTGCCTCAAATCCAGTCGAAATCCGGTAAGTCACAACATCTGTATTTTTAGCTGTCGTCTTAGAGTGTGCATTACGACCACGGAGAAAATAGACTTGCTCTTCCTCTGTCAAGATCCAGTCTTCAACAAGTTTCGCTTGAGCTTTTGCTGAAACGTATTTGGTTGCTTCTTTTTGTAGTTGCGCTGGCTTTGTCAGTCCAAGTGAAAGCAAATGATCTCTTACATAAACTTCCCAAACTGCATCGCCGATATAGGCGAGAGCAATTCCGTTCAATAATTTTCCCTTTTCAGCTTCAATTTTATGCACGATACCACTTCGTCCCTTCTTTTGTCGTCTCAAGCACAATCCCTTGAGTCTTCAAGTCAGCTCGAATCTTATCAGAACTGGCAAAGTCTTTCTTCACGCGGAGCTGGTCATATTCTGCCACCTGCGCATCAATTTCAGGATCTACTACCTGCGTCTCAAATCTGATGCCTAGAATTTCAAGCACCTCGTCAAAAAATTGCTTGACCTTTTTACCAGAATTACCTGAGTTAACCCAGCTTATGAAATCATAGAAAACACTAAGGCCATTGGCAACATGGAAATCCTCATCCATCGCATCAATAAATTTTAGCCTAAACTCTGATGGGTCAGCCGAACCTTCGTTTGACAGATTCCGATAGGCATTTTCAATCTTTTTCAGATTATTCGCCGCCCGTTCAAGGGCTTCATCAGTAAAATCGAGAGGCTTCCTATAATGCGTTGTCGCAAGGAAGAATCGCAAAACTTGTGAATCAAGTCCTGCTTCCAACATCTCGTGCACTGTTTTGAAATTGCCGAGTGATTTCGACATTTTTTCACCCTCAACATTAACAAAGGCATTATGCATCCAGACATTGACAAACTTCTTGCCTGTGTGGGCTTCAGACTGGGCAATTTCGTTTGTATGATGGGGAAATTCCAAATCCTGACCACCGCCATGAATATCTAGCGTCTCGCCCAACAGCTCGCCAGACATGACCGAGCACTCCAAATGCCAGCCTGGGCGTCCCCTGCCCCACGGCGTTTCCCATGAAATTTCGGTCGCTTTTGCCGCTTTCCAAAGTGCAAAATCAGCCGAGCTCTCCTTGCGCGCCGTCTCAGCGTCCGTGCGACCCGACGCGCCCTCTATCAGCTCTGACAGATTTTTCCCAGCGAGCTTGGCATAATCCTGCGCCTTTGCTACTCGAAAATAAACATCGCCATCAGAAACATAGGCAAACTCCTTCGCCAG
>JAIRUS010000011.1 GCA_031254295.1 Streptococcaceae bacterium
ATTAAAAAGAAATTGAACTGGATGAGTCCTGTTCAATATCGTTTAATGCATTCAAAATAACAAAAAAATCAAGTATCAAATACTTGATTTCAAAAGTTTATGTTTTGGGGTGCACATCAAAAATGGGCTTTTTTACTTTTTGTTTTACATTAAATTTTTAGGTTGAATTATGTTAAAATAACACTAATGCTTAAAGGAAAAAAAATAAGTAAACTGGATTCCAAATCAGTGCCGAAGAAGCCAGAAAAAGAAAAAAAATTAAACATTAAACTCCGCGTGAACATCTTGTTTGCAGTGATTTTTTCTTTGTTTTTAGTTTTGCTGGGACGGCTTTATTATATGCAGGTTATTGATAAAAGTTTTTATGCAGATAAGCTAAAAGAGACTGGAGCAAATACGACAGTAACGACGAGTATGCCACGCGGTCAGATTTTTGATGCAACAGGAAAACTTTTGGCATCAACAAGTACTGTTCCATCAATCACATTTGAAAGAAAGGCCTCAATCACGGCAGATGAAATGCGCCAAAATGCTGTGAAACTAGTACCAATCTTGCAAAGTTTTGTAGACACGTCAGGTCTAACTAGCCGAGATTTAAAAGATTATTTCTTATCAGATCCTAAAAATCTAAGTCTGATAAATGCTGAATTACCAGCCAGCAAACAAGTGGATAGTCAGGGACGCCGACTGAGTGAGGCCACAATTTATAGTAAATTGATAAATTTAGTCAAAGATAGTCAAATTCAATATTCTGGAGATGACTTAGTTGCAGCTGAGCTTTATAAAATGATGAATGGAACCAAGCTCTATGCAAGTTCTAATATTGTATCTGGCGATATCAGCTCAGAGCAACAAGCAGCTATTGCAGGACAATTAAGCAGTTTACCTGGAATTTCTTTCGGTTCTGATTGGGAACATAGTATTGATCAATCGAACCTATTGTCACCATTATTGGGGACAATCTCCACAACAAAGAGTGGCCTCCCCAAAGACGAGGTAGCTAGCTTGTTAAAGCAAGGTTATTCTTTGAACGATCGAGTGGGATTATCCTATCTTGAAAAAGGCTATGAGTCTGATTTGCAAGGTAAAAAAGAAATCACTCAAATTGCCGTTGATTCAAAAGGTCAGGCTAAAGAAAAGACGCTTGTACAAGCAGGAGCTAATGGTAAAAATCTTAAGTTGACTGTTAATTTGGATTTTGAAAATGGAGTCCAGCAAATTTTACAGAATGATTTAAGCAAGGTTTTGAACGCTACTAATAGCCATGTCCGTGGTGCTTATGCTGTTGTCTTGAATTCGCAGACTGGTGCGATTCTTTCGATGAATGGTCTTGACCGTGATACAACAACAGGAACATTGACGAACAATTCACTTGCGCCAATGATTGATTCCTTTATTCCAGGCTCCACGGTGAAGCCTGGGACTCTAACAGCAGGATGGGCATCAAATGCGATTTCAGGGAATCAAATTCAAGATGATCAAATTATCCAGATTCAGGGATCAAATCCCATTACGTCTTACTGGGGAAGTAGTTCTCCGATGCCAATCACGGCTCAGCAGGCACTTGAATATTCTTCCAATACCTATATGGTACAAGTCGCATTAAAGATGTTAGGGCAACCCTATAGCCCAAATATGACAATTAATTCAACCAATACGCCTAAAGTCTATGATGAGTTACGTGGGGCTTATGCCCAATATGGACTCGGAACCTCGACAGGTATTGATATTCCAGGTGAAACAACTGGACTTGTTCCGTCAACAGGCAGTGAGGGGGCAACAACGGGTAAACTCCTACAAGAAGCTTTTGGTCAGTTTGATAACTATTCACCTTTGCAGCTTGCACAGTACGCTCAGACAATTGCCAATAATGGAGTGCGTCTTGCGCCGCACATTGTAGATGGAGTTTATACAAGTACAGATAGTAGCCTAGGCACGTTAGCATCAGCTGTTCAATCTAAAACCATGGATAAGGTCAATATCACACAGGCAAATATGGACACTATCCATCAAGGAATGCATGATGTTGTCTATGGTGGACATTCATTGACAACTGGTGGACTGATTGGTCAAGGTGCTTTAACTGAGATTTATGCTAAGACAGGTACATCAGAAGGCTTTGCTTCAAATGGCGATGCCATAACCGTAAACAATGCCATTGCCTTTGCGCCTGGACCAAGCCCTCAAATTGCCGTTGGTATTATGGTGCCAGACACCTCTGTTGTCAGCCATGTCAATCAAGATATGGTTAGAGACATTGTCAACCTAGCCGTTCAAATGAAAATTATAAAATAAATGTATTATCCAGAACAAATAGCAAAATTAATCGAGTCTTATCAAAAATTACCCGGAATCGGACAAAAGACAGCAACTCGCTTGGCTTTTCATACCATTGGTATGGCAGATCAAGATGTCAATGATTTCGCTGCGAACTTACTCGCCGTCAAGCGTGAGCTACAGTATTGTAAAATCTGCGGAAATCTAGCAAGTGGTGAAATATGTGAAATCTGCGCAGATTCAACGCGTGATAAAACTCAAATTCTCGTAGTTGAAGAAGTCAGAGATGTCACGGTTTTTGAGCGGGTCGGGGAATATCATGGTCTTTACCATGTTCTTCATGGCACAATTTCTGTTTTTAACAATGTCACACCAGATGATATCAATATCAAGAGCCTAATTTCGCGCTTAATGGATCAAACGGTGCAAGAAGTTATCTTAGCAACGAATGCAAGCAGTGAGGGAGAAACTACAGCCATGTACCTCTCACGTCTGATTAAACCAGCAGGCATCAAAGTAACACGACTTGCCCACGGCTTAGCGGTCGGTTCAGATATCGAATATGCAAATGAAGTCACATTGATTAAAGCAGTAGAAAATAGACAGGAGATTTGAAATTGAAAGAAAAACTTATCGTGCTTTATGGCGGACGCAGTGCAGAAAAGGAAGTCTCAGTCCTCTCTGCTAAAAATGTCATTGAGGCAACAGATAAAGAAAAGTTTGAGGTAAAAGCTTATTTTATTTCAGATAAAGGGAATTTCTACCAGATTAAAGATCTTTCTTCGCTTATGACGAATGAGACGCTTGACTCTTCAGCAAAAATTCTGCCTGGTGATATCTATGAGGAAAACGCAGTTGTACTTCCGATTCTTCATGGTCCGATGGGTGAAGATGGTACAATTCAAGGCTTTTTAGAAATTCTTCGTATGCCCTATGCTGGGCCAAGTATCCTAGCTGCCTCTAGTACAATGGATAAATTACTGGCAAAGCTCGTCTTTCAGTCTCTTGAAATTCCACAAGTCCCTTATGTAGCTGCGATAGCTGGAACTGAAAAGTGGCAAATCGTCGAAGAAGTTGCGACAAAACTGAAATTTCCAGTCTTTGTAAAACCAGCCAATATGGGGTCAAGTGTTGGGATTACAAAAGTAGAGAATGTCAGCCAACTTAATCCAGCTTTGGAAGAAGCTTTTAAGTTTGATACACGAGTTGTGGTCGAGCAAGGGGTGAATGCACGTGAGATTGAGTGTGCTGTCCTTGGAAATGGCGCAGATGCCAAGGCTGCCTTTCCAGGAGAAGTGGTCAAAGATGTTGAATTTTATGACTACAAGTCAAAATACATTGATAACAAGATTGAAATGGCGATTCCAGCAGATATTTCTGAGGCAACAGCGAAAAAGATTCAAGACTATGCGATTAAAGCTTACAAAGCCGTAAATGGCTCAGGCATGTCACGCTGTGACTTCTTCATGGATAAAGATGAAAACTTGTATCTCAATGAAATCAATTCAATACCAGGCTTTACACAATGGTCAATGTACCCACTTCTCTGGGAGAATATGGGCTTGACTTATGCTGACCTGATTGAACAACTCGTTAGTCTTGCAAAGTCAGCTTTCGAGCTTCGTGAGGCTCATCTAACAGACTAATGTTTAGGTCAAGATAATAATTTTTAAATTCAGATAAATAAAACAAGACTTAGCTCTTGTTTTTTTGGTAAAATGAAAGTATGAATTTAACCTTACACGAAATTGGTCGGGCAGTTGGTGCGATCAATGATTTTGAAAAATTTAATGACACAAAGATTAATAAACTAGAATTTGACAGTCGAAAAATTGAAGAGGGAGATATTTTCCTGCCTCTTAAAGGTGCGCGGGATGGTCATGATTTTATAGGTACAGCTTTTCGTAAAGGAGCTGGTGTTGCCTTCACAGAAGCTCCAATCAAAGGATGGCCTTTTTTGCAGGTTGCGGACTGTAAAGTAGCTTTGCAAAGTTTGGCGCATTATTATCTAAAAAAGCAAAAGCCAGATGTTATTGCAATAACAGGCTCAAATGGAAAAACAACGACTAAAGATATGACGGCAGCAGTTTTGTCTAGTCATTTCAAGACTTACAAAACTCAGGGAAACTATAATAATGAAATTGGGCTGCCTTATACGATTCTCTCTATGCCTGATGATACAGAGAAACTAGTTCTTGAAATGGGAATGGATCGTCCTGGAGAGATTGATTTTCTATCTGAGCTTGCGGAGCCAAAAATTGCTTTAATTACTCTGATTGGTGAGTCGCATCTTGAATTTTTTGGCTCACGTCGTGAAATTGCCCGAGGAAAGATGGGCATTACAAAAGGCCTATTGCGAGAAAATTTGCTGATTGCGCCAGCTGATCCAATTATTGATGAATTTATTCCAGAAGGCCAGAAACTAGTTCGATTTGGTGTATCTGATGAAGATATCTATATTACAAAATTGATAGAGCATAAAGATCATCTTACTTTTGAAACGAATTTTCTTGATAAAGCGGTGACGATTCCTGTACCGGGAAAATTTAACGCGACAAACGCCATGCTTGCAGCTTATGTTGGGAGACTTGAAAAGGTTCCAGAAGATAAGATTCATAAAGCCTTATCCGAAGTCGAGCTAACACGTAATCGTACTGAATGGCTGAAATCAAGTATAGGGGCTGATATCTTATCGGATGTTTACAATGCGAATCCGACTGCGATGAAATTGATTCTGGAGACTTTTCAATCATTTGAAGCGAATTCTGGAGGGAGAAAGTTAGTCGTTTTGGCTGATATGCTTGAGTTGGGCGAGAAATCTCCCGAAATGCATGCCAGCATTGCAGAGGTAATACAAGCTGATAAGTTGGATCAAATTTTTCTCTATGGTCCGATGATGAAATATTTGGCTGAGAGATTACCCGAAGCTTTGTATTTCACTAATTTTGAAGAGCTATCAAGTGCCGTTCAAGCGAATTTAAAACCGAAAGATCAGATACTACTAAAAGCTTCTAATGGAATGGGTTTATCAAAACTTGTTGAACGATTGACAGAAAAATAATGCTTCGGATTGCTGAAAATTAACTTAACAAAATCGACAGTTAATTCCTAATTGTTGAAGCTATTCTGACCGTGTGATATAATGAGTTGGTTATTTTAATTATAATTATTAAAGGAGAAAAAAATGACGGAAACAGTTGAAACACAAGCAACTGAAGAAACATTGAAAATCAGCGCCCTTATTGGTGAACTTATTGGGACGTTCTTACTAGCGGGTGCAGTAATTTATCTTGCAGGCCTTTCAGCCCCTGTTGGCATGCTAGCAGTTGGCTTTGTCCTCGTATTTTTGGTGATTGTCTTTGGAAATATTTCAGGAGCACATCTTAATCCTGCAATTTCACTAGCGCTTGCTATCAATAAAAAAATAAGTTGGATCAAGGCATTGGCTTATATCATTGCTCAACTTATTGGTGCAGCAGTAGCGCTCTTGGTGTTCCATGCGATTTGGCGTGCAAATCTTGATATGTCAATCTTCAAATATTTGGCACAATATGGATCACAAATGGGAGTTACAAATCCACCTGCTAGCGTGAGCGCTGTTGCAGAATTTGCAAAACAAAACAATCTTACAGTTCTAGAACTTGGTAAAAAGCTCGGCTTGACATTTATCAATGCTACAGTAGCACTAGGAACTGAATGGATGACACTTGCAACAGAAATCTTTGGTTCAGCTATCTTTGGTCTTGGTATCGGTCACGCTATCTACGCAGAAGACAAACCAATGTGGGAAACAGGCTTCTCAGTAGGATTTGGCTTGTTTGCAGCTGCAAGTCTTGCAGGTTCAACAGCTATTATGAATCCAGCTATTGCATTGACAATCGGTGCATTTGAAACAGCAGGTAAAAATCTTTGGGCTGGCTATGTAATTTACATCCTTGGAACAGTTCTTGGTATGTATCTAGGTATCACAGGCTATCGTTTTCTTCGCAAGGCAGCTTTGACTAAATAATTGAAATCATAAACCGCTTCGGCGGTTTTTTATATGCCCTAATAGCGATTTTTATATTGTGTTATAATAAGCACATGGCTTTATTCTTAGATGTAGCAAAAATTGAAGTTCGTGCGGGTAAGGGCGGCGATGGCGCTGTTTCTTTTCGTCATGAAAAGTTTGTTCCAGATGGTGGACCATGGGGTGGTGATGGTGGCCGTGGTGGTGATATTATTCTCGTCGTTGATGAAGGTCTCAATACCCTGATGGATTTTCGATATCACCGCATCTGGAAAGGTAATCCTGGCGAAAAAGGGATGACCAAAGGGATGCACGGTAGAGGTGCAGAAAATATTTATCTTAAAGTACCAGAAGGTACAACTGTAAAAGACCTTGAAACTGGGGAAGTGTTGGCAGACTTACGTGAAAATGGTGAAGAATTCATCGCGGCTAAAGGTGGGCGTGGTGGACGTGGTAACATGCGCTTTGCGACGCATAATAATCCTGCACCAGAGGTAGCCGAAAATGGTGAACCAGGTCAAGAAAAAACACTCTTGCTAGAACTTCGTGTACTTGCAGATGTTGGTTTAGTTGGTTTTCCATCAGTTGGTAAATCTACTTTGTTGTCCGTCATTTCAAATGCTCGACCAAAGATTGGCGCTTACCACTTTACGACGCTAGTGCCAAATATTGGCATGGTACATGTTGGATACGGCTCGAGTTTTGTTGTAGCTGATATGCCTGGATTGATTGAGGGCGCTCATCAAGGAGCAGGGCTTGGTATTGAGTTTCTCCGTCATATTGAGCGTACACGTGTCTTGTTACATGTGATTGATATGTCGGCGACAGATGGACGAGATCCTTTTGAGGACTACGAGACGATAAATAATGAGCTTGAAAGTTACAATCTTCGTTTGATGGAGCGCCCACAGATTATTGTGGCCAATAAGATGGATTTACCTGAAGCTCAAGAAAATTTAAAAGAGTTCAAGAAGAAATTAGCTAAAAAATTTGGCGAATTTGGTGAACTTCCACGGATTTTTGAAGTGTCAGCCTTGACGAAAGAAGGCTTAATGAGCCTACTGAATGCAACGGCTGAGCTAGTTGAAAATACTGATGAATTTAAGCTCTATGATGAGAGTCAGTTTGTTGAGTCAGACAGTGCCTATTATGGATTTGATGATGAGACAGATACGATTGACTTTTCAATTTATCGTGAAAATCAATCGACATGGGTACTTGGCGGTGAGAAACTCGAGCGTCTCTTTAAGATGACGAATTTTGACCATGATGAATCTGTCATGAAGTTTGCGCGTCAACTCCGCTCAATGGGTGTAGACGATGAGTTACGCAAACGAGGTGCAAAGGACGGCGACACCGTGCGTCTTGTCAAATTTGAGTTTGAATTTGTTGACTAAATTTTTATCATTTAAAGGGGTAAAATAAAGATGGGATTTAAAATTATTTCAAATCGAGATAAAGATGGAAATTTTGTTGCCTCGGCGGATTATTGGCAACCTGATAAAGTGGAAGAATTGCTTTTGAAATATAATCCAAGTGGCAAGATGTGGTACAAGAAAAAAGAAGTAGTGACACAAGACAAAGAAACAGAAGGAAATAAATAAGATTTGGCAGAAAAGCAAGTTGAATTTACTTTAAAAAATCCTGATGATGCAGCATTACTTTTTGGTGCTGAAGATAAATTGTTGAAATTTGTCGAAGAAGCATTGAAAGTTTCTGTTAACTATCGTGGTGAAACAGTTCAGATTAAGGGAGAGTTTGCGGAGCAAGCACGTCAAGTCTTTGAGGCGCTTTTGGTGCTTATTAGCCGTGCCCTGCCTGTTCATACACCAGACGTCGCAATTGCCATTAAGATGGTGCAGACAGGTGATATGTCTCACTTTATGTCACTTTATGAAGTTGAGCTGACAAAAGATGCAGATGGCAAGCCTATCCGTGTAAAAAATCTGGGTCAGAAAACTTATGTGGAT
>JAIRUS010000020.1 GCA_031254295.1 Streptococcaceae bacterium
GTACGGTTAAAATGTCAAGCTACTTGCTTGCTTTCGTTTTTGGCGATATGCAGGCTGTCAAAGGCAAGACAAAGAATGGTGTTGAAGTTGGGATTTTCTCAACAAGGGTGCATGCACCAGAAGCGCTTGAATTTGCAAAAGATCTTGCCATCAAAGCGATTGAGTTCTATGAGGACTATTTCGGTGTACCCTATCCTCTGGCTCATAGCTGGCATATTGCACTCCCAGACTTCTCAGCTGGCGCCATGGAAAACTGGGGCTGTATTACCTATCGTGAGGCTTGCTTGATTGCAGAGCCTCATGCAACTCAGTCAACGAAGCAATATGTCGCTACGGTCGTTGCACATGAGCTGGCTCACCAATGGTTTGGTGACCTCGTGACGATGAAGTGGTGGGATGACTTGTGGTTGAACGAATCATTTGCCAATATGATGGAATATGTGGCTGTTGACTCAATCCACCCAGAATGGAACCTTTGGTCTCAATTTTCAGCGTCAGAGGCAAATATGGCCTTGAACCGTGATGCAACAGACGGTGTACAATCCGTCCATGTGGAGGTCAATGAACCAGAAGAAATCAATACTTTATTTGACCCTGCCATTGTCTACGCCAAAGGCGCGCGTCTCATGGTGATGCTTCGTTTCTGGCTTGGCGATGAGAACTTCTCCAAAGGATTGCATGCTTACTTTGAGATGCATAAATACGGCAATACACAAGGTAAAGACCTTTGGTCTGCCTTATCTGAAGCATCAGGTCGAGATGTTGCAGCCTTTATGGACTCATGGCTAGAGCAACCAGGCTACCCAGTCTTGACTGTCAACTACTCTGATGGCACATTAGTATTGTCTCAAGAGCAGTTCTTTGTGGGCGAAGGCGAGGGAAAAGGACGTACCTGGCAAATTCCTCTCCGCTCAAACTATGCAGAGCTACCAGAAGTCATGACAACAGAGCGTTTGGAAATTCCAAACTTCAAGTTCGACGAAGCGAAACCACTTTTGATTAATCAAGAAAATACAGCACATTATATTGTCAACTATGATGATGTCTTGCTTGATGCAATCGTTAAAAATCTGGAAACTCAGACTGACTTGACGAAGTTCCAACTTCTTCAAGACTTGAAACTTTTGGCTAGAGCAGAACGTATCGAATATAGTAAAGTCATTGAGTTACTGAGCTACTATGCGGATAAGAAATCATACACTGTAGCCAATGCGGTCAATCAAGTATTGGCAGATCTTTCTCTCTTTATTGACGAAGACACAGAAGCTGATATAGCCTTTAAAGCCTTGCGCAATAAGCTCTTTGCGAAAGAATATGCAAAGCTAGGCTGGAGCAAGGTAGAGGGGGAAAGCTCAGATGATGAAGCGCTCCGCACGCTTGTCTTGTCCAATCTGATTGCAGGGGAGAATGCCGATGCTGTGGCTAAAGCTAAGGCACTCTATGCGCAACATGAAAGTGATACCAGCAAAATACCTGCCGATGTCCGACCTATCGTGTTGATAAATCAAATCAAACAGGCGGATTCAACAGAGCTTGCCAATAAATTCATGGCTGACTATGCTAAGAGCAGCGAAGCTTTCTATAAGCGCGAACTCGGCAGTGCCTTGGCCAACACAAAACTTGATGACAATATTGAGATGATCCTTGCGAGCCAAAAAAACGCAGAGAAAATCAAACCACAAGATCTCTTCTTCTGGTACGCTTATCTGGTAAGAAAAGATTTCACACAAAAGAAAATCTGGAACTGGCTGAAAGAAAACTGGACTTGGGTTGTTGACAAACTTGGCGGCGACATGAGTTTTGACCATTATATTACCTATTCTGGCAATGCCTTTAAGACGGCTGAAATGCTAGCAGATGCTACAGATTTCTTTGGACAACATAAAAACGAGCTTGGACTTGAGCGTGGCATCAATATGGCCATCAAAGAAATCACAGCCCGTGTGACGCTTGTTGAGGGACAAAAAACAGCCGTTGCGAATGCAATTGTGGCGCTAGAAAGCAAACTTTAATTGAAATAAAAAGCTAGGCCTTCTAGGCCTAGCTTTTTATTTTTATTTTTATTTTTATTTTTATTTACTGAAAGCGATATTTTTTGTGATATAATACTCAATATAAGTTTGGGGAAACTTATAGTTAGCGTTTACTTGATAGATTATTTAAGGGGAGGTGACAGGTATGAGAAATCAAATCGCATTTCGAGTTTGGGGAGATTTTGGTCTTTTTACAGATCCATTAACAAAAATTGGTGGCGAAAAAATGAGTTATCAGATTCCCACCTATCAAGCTTTGAAAGGAATTACTGAGAGTATTTATTGGAAACCGACACTCATTTATTATATTGATGAAGTTCGGATTATGAATCCAATTCAGACAGAGTCGAAAGGGGTTCGACTGATGAATTATAATCAGTCCAGTAAAAATGATCTGGCCTACTATACATATCTTCGTAATCCGGAATACGAAGTAAAAGTTCATTTTGAATTTAATCGTCAGCGACCAGACTTGAAAAATGATTGGGATGAAAATAAACATTACGAAATCTTGAAACGTTGCATCAAAGCAGGGGGGCGCAGAGATATTTTTCTTGGGACACGAGAATGTCAGGCCTATGTAGAATATATAAAGCCAGATGACTATGGGGTAAAAGAAGGCTACTATGATTGCGATGGGGAGCTTCTATTTGGGATGATGGTTCATGGGATTTCCTATCCTGATGAGACAGGTCTTGACCATATGCAGGTTAATCTTTGGGAGGCAAAAGCCGAGAATGGAAGAATTAGATTTTGTCGTCCAGAAGCATGTATCAAAAAAAATATCAATGAGATGCAAATGAAAAACTTTACATTGGAAAAGATTGAGTCTGTCGATAAACTATACTCTGAAATTGTAGAGAGCGAAGTAAAAAGGGGTGGGGGATGAGCTGGTTTAGTGACTTATATAACACCTTTGAAAATAATTTTGAAAATATAGGAAAATACGAGAAAAATAAATATGGAAAAACTGTCGTACTAGCTCCAGTCGGACATATCACTAAAAATGTTGACCTTGAAGTCGAGATTAGTCAAGAAGGAAAATTCTTGAGATGTACAGAACTCCCTGAAAATCAGCGTGCAACAGTCATACCAGCAACTGTAGATGCGGTCTCAAGGTCATCAGGTGTGTCTGCCTATCCCCTACATGATCAGATAAAATATCTTGCACGCGATTCAGGACAAAAGCCTGAGTTCTTTGAAAGTTACTTGTCATTGCTTTCAGAGTGGTCAGAGTTTGCAGATGGGATTTCAATACTCAAAATAATACGTAAGTATCTAAAAGAAGGTAGTTTATTCCAAGATATTCAAAAGACTGTTGAAAAGATTACAGAAAAAACTTTTGTTCGTATTTATGTGGAAGGTCTGGATAGACCGTGGGAAGATAAGCTTCTTTTTCAGAACTGGCTCCTATTTTATCAGACAAAACTCCAAGACAGAGCGATTGATTATATATCTGGTAAGGAACTCCCCATTCAAGAGAAGCATATGAAAATTAAGGGGAATCCCAAACTAATTTCGGCCAATCAGACAGAGTTGGCCTATACGGGTAGATTTTCTGAGACTAGAGATGCTGTGACAATTAGTTTTGAAGCCTCACAGAAGGCTCATAATACTCTGGATTGGTTGTTAAGTAAGCAGGCCAAAACAGTTGGAAGTCGCTATTTTCTCGTCTGGAACTCTGGAAAAACAACAGGACTGATAAGCCCAGAAGATAATCCGTATGGAATTTCATATCAGCCTGATAATGGTATGAGCAAGATGATTTGTTTAGATGAATTATCTAAAAATTCTGAAAAATATACAGAAAATCAAGGTAGAGTAACGGTTCTAGTGTTAGATGCTGCAACATCTGGGCGTATGGCCGTTGTTTACTACCAGAATATGGAATTAAGCAGATATCTTCAGAACTTACAGGCTTGGCAAAAAAGATGTTGGTGGTTACAGATAGATTTTGATTCTGAGAAGAAACCTCATAACTATCATGGGGCACCAGCTTTATGGAAGATTGCAAGGGGTTGTTTACTTGGAGGGGACTCTCAGGACGAGCTGCTAAAAAATATCCGAACCCATCTGTACCCTGCGATTGTCGAGGGAAAGCTGATTCCAGAGGATATCAGTAGAAGTATTTTTCTGAGAACTTGCCAACGCATGAGCTTTACATCAAGAAATGACTTTGAAGAACAATTAAGAGTGGCTTGTGCGGTGCTTTATGAAAAATACTCTCGACATAAAATAAGAGAAAGAAAGGCTGAAACGATGCTTGACAAAACTGAAACAGATCGAAGTTATCTATGTGGGCGTTTACTAGGGGTTGCCGATATCATTGAGGAACGTGCCAGAAAGTATAATGTACCAAATGGAACAAATGCCGAGCGCCTCATGACTACTTTTAGTATAAAACCAAGAACAAGTTGGATGACCATTTATGAGGCTTTAGAGCCATATCGAAGGATTCAACGGAAAAATCATTATAGTGACGGTCAAGGGCAAATAGATGAGATTATGGGACTTTTTGCAAAACTTGATGACTTTGATGATAGAGCCTTGGACGGAAGATTTCTTTTAGGATATTCTGCCCAACGAATCGAGATGAATAATCACAAAAAATAACGTATCAACAAATAAGGGGAGCATGTAGCAAATATGATTCTAGAACATAAAATTGATTTCACAGTAATTTTCACGGTGACAAATGCGAACCCAAATGGAGATCCATTGAATGGGAACCGACCACGCCAAAATTTTGACGGTTTAGGAGAAATTTCAGATGTTAGCATCAAAAGAAAAATTCGTAACCGTCTTCAAGACGGAGGCGAAAAGATTTTCGTTCAGTCGGCAGATCATGCAGAGGATGGTTATAAAAGTCTGAAAACACGTGTCGATTCTGTAAAAGCTCTGAAAGAGATAATGGCAGATAAGAAAAATGCAGACACAGATAAATTTGCCAAAATTGCTTGTGCAGAGTGGATGGATACTCGAAGTTTTGGACAGGTGTTTGCTTTTAAAGGAATATCACTGTCTGTGGGAATTCGTGGGCCTGTCTCGGTGCAGCAAGCAGTCAGTATAGACCCAATCACGATTACTTCTATGCAGATTACAAAAAGTGTAAATTCTGAAGATACAGTCGGCCGAGCCAGTGACACTATAGGAATGAAACATTTTGTTGACTTTGGCCTCTATCGTTTCAATGGAAGTATCAATGTACAGTTGGCAGAAAAAACTGGATTCTCGAGTGAAGATGCAGATAAAATCAAAGAAGCACTCCGAACTCTGTTTGAAAATGATGCCTCAGCGGCACGGCCAGATGGCTCAATGACAGTTGAGAAGATTTATTGGTGGGAACACTCAAGTAAGCTAGGGCAACATTCATCTGATAAAGTGCATCGCTCTGTTCATATAGAGCGTAAGGAAAATATAACGAATCCCCACTCTATTGACGATTACATCATCACAGTAAAGTCATTTGAAGGATTAGAACCTGAAATAATTGAAGGATTCTAAAGTTACGAGTAATTATTTTGATGATATAATGGAATTATTATAGATCGCTTCGGCGAAAATATGGTGAAATTGGATAGTTGTAGCTCTCTATCAAGAGCTTAGAAAATCCTAATTTCACGGTCACACTCTATCATTTTAGTGATTTTAGAGTGTGTGGATTGAAATCTGCTTTGTTATATTGTAAGAACACAGTAAGTATGTCGCGCTCTATATAGGGTAGAGCGCGTGAATTGAAAAAGGCTAATTCATTTGGATTAGTTTTTTTATACTCCAAAACATGAAAACGATATTTTATGTGATATAATGAACGAAATAAGTTTTTGGAGAAATATGATGAAAGAAAAAAAGAACTACACCATCGGACTTGACATCGGCACCAACTCTGTCGGTTGGGCAGTCATTGACGACGATTTTAACCTCGTACAAGGCAAGAAGAAAATCACCGAGATTGCGGCTGATGGAACTGTCAAAAAACGCAACTCGCGCACAAATCTCTGGGGCGCGAGATTATTTGACGCGGGCGAGACGGCAGCGGATAGGCGGTTGAAGCGTGGTGCGAGACGACGGATTGCACGACGTAAAAAGCGTCTTGAATATTTAAGATTAATCTTTCAAGATAAAGTTTATGAAGTTGATCCAAATTTCTTTTTGCGATTAGATGAAAGTTTCCTACAAGGAGGAGATAGGAGCACTGAGGTAGCAGCACAATTTCCTTTATTTCCGACAGTGAATCTTGAGAAAAAATATCATGCTAGTTTTCCAACTGTTTATCATTTAAGAAAAACATTAGCTGAATCAAATGAGATATATGATATTCGCTATATTTTTCTTGCTTTAAATCATATTTTTAAGAATCGTGGTCACTTTGTTAATCAAGATGCTGGCGATGAGGCGTATGGAGATTTTTCCAAAATCGAGATAAAACCAGAATTTGAGTACTTCATAAATAAATATAACGAAACGTTTGATGACGCAGAAATAAATCTTGAAGATTATTCTTCTGAAGTTGAAAGGTTACTAAATTCTGGAAAAGATGATGATGCAAAAACTCTTGGAGATATTTTTGAGAATTCAAGAACAGGAACTTTTTATCAGTTTATGAAACTTATATTTGATCTTAAAGCTAATTTTAAATCAACTTTTGGGCTTGATGAGGAGGCAAAACTTCAATTTTCGGACGAAAAATTTGATGAAGAATTAGAAAAATTGCTTGGAGTAATTGGAGATAAGTTTATTGATCTTTTTGAAGCTGCTCGAAATGTGAACAATGCCTTATTATTATCTCGGATTTTAGATATTAAAAACGATGCTTACAAAAATTCACCAACAAAGCTATCTGCAAGTATGGTTGAACGATATGAAAATCATGCAAAAGATTTGAAACAGTTAAAACTACTTTTGAAGGATAATAGCTCAAAAGAGTATGATGATTTTTCTACTCAGTCGAAACTCTTAAAGAAAATGGTCAAAAAGTAATTAAGGCAAATTATGCAGGATATGTTGGAATTCCTAAGGAAACTTACAGGACTTTTTTAAAGGCTAAGGGGAAAATCTTAGCAGATATTTCAAGAAAACCTTTCAGTCAAAAGTTTGCAAACCAAGAAAGATTTTATAAGTATACCAAAAAACTTCTTGAAAACTTGGTTAATCTCTCTGAGGAAGATAAGAAAATTAGAGAGGAATTCCTACAAAAAATTGAAGCAGGAACGTTCTTACAAAAACAGAGAACTTTTGACAATGGTTCTATTCCTTATCAACTTCAACTTTTTGAATTAAAAGCGATTATCAAACATCAAAAAGAAGTTAATGCGGATTTCAAGGAGTTTATGAATGCAGATTTTCAAGAGGATAATTCAATAACAAACGAAAAAGCAATTTATGCAATTTTTAAATTTAGAATTCCTTATTTTGTTGGGCCATTAAGAAATGTTGAGTTGAAAAATGATACAAAACAAAAATCTCCGTGGGTAGTAAAGACAGATAAAGTAAGACCATGGAATTTTTCTGCGGTTGTAGATCAAGAAAAATCTGCCCAAAAATTCATTGAGCGAATGCAAAATGATGACACTTATTTATTTGGTGAAAAAACACTTCCTAAAAACTCATTAACTTATCAGAAATATGAAGTACTCAATGAATTAACAAAGATTAGGATTAATGGAAATGTTTTAGCGCCAGAAATTAGACAGCAGATTTTTAATGGTTTATTTAAGAAACACAAAAAGATAACAAAAGATAGATTTAAAAAATATTTGAAAACATACCTCCAGATTGATACCGATGATATTAAGGGAATTGGGGAGAATTCGGAGGATGAAAAAACATTCAATGCTCAATTTTCAAGTTATCAAGATCTGCGAGATTTAAATAAGACAAAGAAAATTGGCGTTCCAGTTGAAATATTAGATGATGAAACGAAAACGGAATTGTTAGAAGAAATAATCAAAGTATTAACCATTCTTCCAGAAGATAGAGAAATGAAAGAAAAAGTCTTGAAATCAATCTCTGGAATAGAAATTTTGGATAGTCGAGTTATTAAAGAACTATCAAAGAAGAAATTTTCTGGATATGGGCGACTCTCTGGAAAAATGCTGGGTTTGGGAATGGCTGGTTTAAGGAGTTCAAATACAAGTGATGGCTTTGGAGAAAGTTGGACAATCATTGACTTCTTGGAAAAGGATAGATTTAACCGTAATTTTCAAGAATTAATAACCGACAATCATTTAACGTTTAAAAAGCAAATTGAAGATTCTTATAGGAAAGAAAAAAATGAAAGTTTTGAGGATCTAGTTGCTGAATTAGCAGGTAGCCCTGCTATAAAACGAGGAATTTTACAAAGTTTAAAATTAGTAGAAGAAATTAGAAACTATAAAGGCTATTCTCCCAAAAATATCGTAATTGAAATGGCAAGAGAGAATCAGACGACGAAAAAAGGGAAGACAAAATCAAAAACACGTTTGAAAGTCCTCCAAGAAATTTTTAATGCTCAGTGGAAAGAAGCAACAAACGATGATTTGGCAAACGAAAAGTTATTTCTCTATTATCTTCAAGATGGACTTGATGCCTATACTGGGGAGGAAATTAAAGGGCCACTCTCCAATTATGACGTTGATCACATTATTCCCCAGAATTTTATTAAAGATGATTCTATTTCAAATAAGGTTTTAACTTCAAGTAAAATGAACCGAGGGAAACTAGACGATGTTCCAAGCTTAAAAGTTGTAAAGAGAATGTTTCCTACTTGGGAAAGATGGAAAGAGCAAAAGCGAATTTCAAAACGTAAATTTGACAATTTGAGTAAGGCTATAAGGGGCGGACTTACAGATAAAGACAAAACTGGTTTTATTGAGAGGCAACTCGTAGAGACAAGACAAATAACCAAACATGTTGCACGTATCTTAAATGACTATTTTAGCGAAGAAGAAACTCAAATTATTACGATTAAATCGGCACTAGCAAGTCAACTGAGGAAGAATCTGAATCTATTTAAAGTCCGTGAAATTAATGATTATCATCATGCACACGATGCTTATTTGAATGCGGTAGTAGCTGAACAACTATTGAAAAGTTACCCTCATCTTGAAGGTAAGTTTGTTTATGGAAAAATTGATAAATCAACTTGGTTTAAAGATACTCATAAAGCGACAAAAGAGCGGCAGGTTTGGCTGAATCTTTCAAAAAGTATTGCAAAAGAAATTGGTAGACTTAACAAGACGCAGATTATTTTGGAAGAATTAAGAAAGAGTGCTACTGTTACTTACAAACTTTCTGATAGAGCAAGTAATGAAAAAGGAAAAGAACTTTATAAACAAACAATTGCTCCTAAAGGGCAAGGGCCAAATCCAATTGCAACAAAGTTTAATGGGCGTAAACTTACTCTTGACATCAATAAATACGGAGGTTATCTTGAGCAAAAAGAAGCATTTATTTCTATTAGTGAAAACAAGTTGATTTCAGTTAAGAGAACGCAGGAATTGTCAACTATGGGAAAACAACTTGTCATTAAAAGGAATCAAATTTTTAAAAATGATAAAATTTATAGAACGGTTTCTAGTCTTACAGAATCTGGGAAGTGGAATCAGTTGAAGCTATCACAGGAGCAGAATAATTATATTTATGGACTTCAGACGTGGGATAAGGTCATAAGATACATAAAGAATAGCATTGACAGTCGAGAAGATTTTCCATACTATGGAGAAAATTTGGTTGAAGATATAAAGAAGGCTAATCCTGATATTGTTTCAAATATAGAAAAAGATATTTTTAAATTTATTGATGACAACAGACCTAAAACTTCAAAAAAGATAAAGAGACCAGAAGAGTTTATTTATTATAAACAAGAATTAGAGTATTTTCTTGCGATTTTAAACGTGGCAAGTCGTGGAACAACTTCTGAAAATA
>JAIRUS010000044.1 GCA_031254295.1 Streptococcaceae bacterium
TCCGTCTCAAAATTCGTCTTCGCGCCTTGCATGACCGCCGTCAAACGTTCAAGCCCTGCGCCCGTATCAATATTTTTCTGCGGCAATTCCTTGTATTCACTGCGCGGAATAGATGGATCCGCATTAAATTGTGACAAAACAATGTTCCAAATCTCAATGTAACGATCATTTTCAATATCTTCCGCTAGAAGACGAAGACCAATATGCTCTGGATCGTACTTCTCTCCGCGATCAAAGAAAATTTCTGTATCTGGGCCTGACGGACCCGCACCAATTTCCCAGAAATTATCCTCGATCGGCACCAGATGACTCGCGTCAAGCCCGACCTCAATCCAGCGCTTATAAGTGTCCTGATCATCGGGATAGTAAGTCACGTAAAGTTTGTCGGTTGGCAAGTCAAACCACTCAGGACTTGTCAAAAGCTCCCAGCCAAAAGCAATGGCTTCGTTGCGGAAATAGTCTCCAATTGAAAAATTCCCAAGCATTTCAAACATCGTGTGATGGCGGGCTGTCTTGCCAACATTTTCAATGTCGTTCGTACGAATCGCCTTTTGGGCATTGGTAATCCGCGGATTTTCAGGGACGACCGAGCCGTCAAAATATTTTTTGAGGGTCGCAACACCTGAGTTAATCCAAAGCAAAGTCGGGTCGTTGACTGGCACAAGGCTCGCCGACGGCTCAACGCTGTGTCCTTTTGACTTGAAAAAGTCAAGCCACATTTGGCGAATTTCTGCGGAAGTTAAGTTTTTCATTGTAGTCTCCTTTTTGTGAAAGTTATCACATTTTAAAAAGAAAATCCCATCGTAGTCAAGGGGCGCTCGCGCGCGGTACCACCCTTGTTCACGATAGAATCGTCTTTATTTTCTAATTTAGTTGTAAGCACTTGTTTTCGCGGATTTTCACTGTCGCCGCTCACTTTCATGGTCTTTTATTGATGACACTAAATCAGTTAATTCATCAATTTGAAGTGCCAATATAGTTAGAGAAGATACTGCTAAAGTTTTTATCTTTCACGATAACATTATACTTTGTCAAATATTTCTTAAACACACTGGCTACAAAGGTTTGGTCGCTTTCTTTTTGCGACTTAATATAGTTCTGCAACTGTGTCTTGTATTTTGTATAGTCAGAGCCTTTACCTGGATTACTAATCATATAAACAAAGTAATAAGTCGTTTGACCGTAAGTAGATGATGAGCTGTTTGAATCCGTATAAGCGATAACCTCAGACGATTGACCATTTTGTAATTTTGAAGCTGCTTCTTGAACAGTTGCTGGAAT
This sequence comes from Streptococcaceae bacterium, assembly GCA_031254295.1. Classification (GTDB taxonomy): domain Bacteria; phylum Bacillota; class Bacilli; order Lactobacillales; family Streptococcaceae; genus Lactovum. Next base: position 1,282 of record JAIRUS010000044.1, read on the forward strand.
TGTTGTGTTTGAAGAATCAAATTTCACTTCTGTTCCATTACTGTCCTGAGTTGACTTAAATGTTGAAAAATCACTGGTTGCCTGATCGTGTACTGTCTGAACATCTGTTTTTGTACTTGAGCTGACAACATAGGCATCAACTGTAGGATAGTAAGTTGTCCAAGCAGTTTTCAGCTTAGCTGTTGTATATTCTGTAGCTGCAATCTCTTTATCAATCGCATATTGCTCAAGCAATTGTAATCGAAGTGATGCCTTGTAGCTCGTCTCTGTAAATCCTGATTGACTCAAATAACTTGACCAGCTACTGCCATATTGAGTTTTTTGAGTGTCATATTTCTTCTGCACATCTGAGGTTGTTACTTTGCTAGCAAATTCTTTTTCAAAAATTTTACTAAAAGTAAGATCTTGTATTAATTTATTCGCCCCTTGTTGTGGATACATCGCTGCTTGATCGTAAACATCAACCTCTTCGATTGTGTCACCTTTCATTGTCACAACATTTGTTCCACCTTTTGAAGAAGCGCTGGGGCTACAAGCTGTCAATGTCACCAAGCTCAAGGCTAAAGCACCTGCTAGAACTATTTTTTTTAACTTCAAATTTAAAACTCCTTTATAATATTGGCCTATTTACAAATGTCTGCGAAGCAAGTGAAATGACCTTTTCTGACATCAATTATAGCATAGACAGGTTCTATTTGCACTTGATAAGCAAAAGCCCATCTCCGAGAGGGACTAGACTACTCTCGAGTTTTTTATCATTGTGAACAGTTTCAAAAAGTTTATTCAACGCTTTGAGTATATTGTGCTGGCGTCGTGGTGTCTCCTTGAACGGACGGAAAATGTCTCCTGCTTGCAATACATCATCAATCGCTAGTAAACCCGATTCTGATAGATTATCTATCAGGTAAGGCAAAAACTTTATATACTGTGTCTTAGCAGAATCCATGAAAATAAAGTCAAATTTCTCTTCATTACTAGCTAGACTTGGTAAAACCTCTGCTGCCTCACCTTCAATGAGTTTGATTTGCTTTCGTTCATCGTACTTTTCAAAATTGGGTCGGGCGTATTTAAGCATCTCCTCAAAACGTTCTAATGTCACAATCTCAGCCTCAGGGCAAATTTCACTGAATAATAAAGCTGAAAAGCCTATGGCCGTCCCAATTTCAAGAATCCGCTTAGGCTTCAACAATGAAAGCATCAACTGAAAATAAACAATCGTCTCATGTGGGATAATGGGCACATTATGCTCTACTGCAAAATCCTGTAATTCTTTTAGCTTTCCTGTTAGTTGCTCTTGCTCATTACGCATGAAAGAAACGACTTCTTCTTTGACAATCGGGCGACGCATCATAGGATTTGAATGGTTATCATATACATCAGTTAACATTCCAATATTTTAACAAATAAGCGGGGGGAAATAAAGTTTTCTGACTATTTTTTGTGTAATAGTCTCGAAAAACTTTGTAGTAGGCTGGCAAATCATCTCTTATCTGTAAAAATTGCATCTCCAAATTACCTGTTAAAATATTTGAACCTATTGGTGCCCATTGAACTGGAAAGCTTTCTGTCAAAAGATTTTTTCCCCGAAAATATAAATCTTCCTGTAACTTCATCCATTTAGGATTACGATGAAAAAGCTCCCGCTGGATATAAGCCTTTAAATCCCGATCAACTTTCACTTGTAAACGTTCTAGTTTGCAACATTGGAACGGAAATCCAAGCACTTTTAGAAAATTTTCTCGTGAAAATGAAAAATCTTTTTCTAAACAAGTAAGTTTTCCTTTCAGATTTTCATGAATCATATATTTCACTCGCAAGCATTTCTTTGTCAGATCTAGTTCCCAATAATAAAAGCCAAGATTCTGTGAAAAATATAAGAATTGTTTTTGTAAGGGACTTATCCTATCGCTGAGCCACAAATCTTTCCCTAACATCCAAACGACATAATAGCCATATTTGCGATAAGTATCAGTCCTTTCTTTTAAACGCTTGATTGACAGACGTGAGCACTGAATCTCTATGGCAATTTTATTATTTATTAACAAGTCAGGCGTCTGATTAAGCTCAGGTAAATATTTTTCGACTTCAACTTTTTCATAGGGCTTCACCCAATCGTAAATGGCTTTTTTCAATGATAGATGTTGCTCCGATTCGTTTTCAGACCAAACTTCACAGACTTCTAGGCTTAGATGAGCAAAGTGTGGAATCTTAATCGGACCACATCTTAATCTGACCTCCGATTTACAAGCAGGACAAAAAAACTTTTGCTTTTTCGGAATTCCGTCAAGCAGATTAATCAGTTTATGATTTTCATTCAAAGCTGTTAGCATCTACTTATTTATACGTAAAATTTTGTAAAATGTTTCAACTTACAATAAAAAAAGCCTTGACAAATCAAGGTTTTAGTACAAATGATAACCCAGCTAACAGAGCGAAGAAAGCCACAATAGAAATCACTACAATAATATGCTTTTTCCGTTGATAGCTCATCACGGCAATAAATTCACGCATAAAAGCTGGTACACGGTAATAAAAAGCTGTTTTTCCACCTTGCCCACCCTGCGCATCAAGTTTTAAGGTAGCCGCAAATAAAACCGTTCGGAAAACATGATAATCTGATGTAAATATTAAAAATTTGTCCTTGATCATCTGAGCTGAATTTACCAGATTTTCATAGGTCGTCGTTGATTTATCTTCAAGCATTGTACGCTCTATTGGAAAGTTTAATTTTTCAACCGCATATTTTTGCATGGCGCTGGCTTCTGATAAATGTTCATCATCACCTTTACCTCCAGATAAAACAAGGATTGTATCTTTTTTTGCATTATTTACAGCTGACTCAATACGGCTTGCGAGTAGGCGCCCGACCTCTGATCCGTTTACCAGTCCTGCCCCATGTACTACATAATATTTAGCTTCAAAATTCTTTACACGTTTCGCATATGCACGACTTGAAACATAGAATACCAAAAATTCCCAAGTCAGATAAATCGTAAGAACTGGATAGACCAGTGCAAGGATTTGTAGCCAATTAAAATGCGCTGGATTTAGATTACTAATCTGGATTGACACAATTGTCAAAATCAAAAATACTACAAAAGTCAAAGGCAAAAGAAAATTTGCAAGTGACTTTGACTCTCGCCGCCACATCTTGATTGTCAAGATAATGATTGAAAGAATGATAAACAGACCAATCAAAAATGGTGCTATAAAAAGGATCCCTGCCTCTATCAATAGTCCCCAGAGAATCCAAGCATTATCTGGGAAAAAACTTGCCAGAGTTAAGGCTAGAAAATTTAGCCCTATATAGGCAAGAATTATGGCACGTAAAATATTACGTCCTAGCTTTAGCGTCCTGAAGTCTTTAAGCTTCCAAGAATGCCGATAAGAAAGTAAAGCGAGACCGATAAAAATAAGCGTCGTCACTCCCAATAAAACTAGTAGAAAATCGTTTGTCATATAAATATTTTAACATATCTATAACTTTTCAAACTAAAAACTCGCCAAGACGACGAGTTTTTGATTCATTATATTTTTATATTATTACATATGAAGCGTTGCGAAGTTTATTGCGAAGAGTATCGCCACAATCCAAACGACTGCTTTCACTTCTTTGACACGACCAGTAAATACCTTGCAGAGGATAAAGGTAAAGAAGCCAAAGGCAATACCATATGAAATAGAGTAGGCAAGTCCCATGAAGACAGAAGCGAAGAAAGCTGGAATAGCTTCAGACAAATCTGACCAATTAATTTCTTTCATCGTTGTCAACATCATCATGCCGACGACAATCAAAATTGGAGCTGTAGCTTGAGTTGGCACGATTCCAATCAAAGGAAGGAAGAAAGTCGAAATCGCAAACATTCCAGCCGTTGCCAAAGCCGTCAAGCCTGTACGTCCACCAGCACCGATACCGGCAGTTGATTCAACATATACTGTAGTATTTGATGTGCCAAAGATGGCTCCGATTGGCGTTGCAATCATGTCTGAGAACAACGCTTTATCCATCTTAGATGAAAAGCCTTTTGACGTTTCCATATCTTTGAAGTCTTGGTCTGTGAAAATTCCAGTTGAGCGTCCTGTTCCGATAAATGTACCGATTGGGTCAAATACAGATGTCAATGAAAAGGCAAGAATTGTCATCAGAACTTCAAAAATCTTTGATGAATTGCTGAATAATGACAACATTCCTTGATGACCAAAAGCAGCCATGAAGAGGGCAGGCACCTTTGCTGTCCCGACAAACATTTGATGGAAAGCTGTGCCAATGCTATTTGAAGAAAACAAGGTATTCCAATCAATCGCTTGAAGTTGGAAAGCATTTGGTGTCGCGTGACCTGTATGGAAAACTGTGATTGAGAACAAATAAACGATTGTAGTTGCAGCAATTGAAAGAATAATTCCGCCTTTTACTTGTTTCAAAACAAAGAATAAAGTGATAAAAATACCTAAAATTGCAACAATGACACCTGGCTCATGGAAAGAGGCAAGACCTGGAATCATTGTAGAGTCAAAAGCTCCTGTTGCTTTGTTCACATATGAATTTCCTGGAATAAACTGAAGAAGACCTGTATTTTTAATTCCGATATAGGCGATGAAGACACCAATACCACCACCGATTGCATGCTGCAGACTCATTGGAATACCAAGCATAATCTTTTTACGAAGCGAAGTAAAGGTGATGATAATATTGATTACACCACAGATGAAGACCATCGCAAGTGCTTGTTGCCAAGAATAACCCATACTCAAAACAACTGTATAAGCAAAGAAAGCATTAAGTCCCATCCCTGGTGCTAAAGCATAAGGCACATTGGCAATCAGTCCAATCGCTAGTGTGCCAACAACTGATGCAATAACCGTAGCCAAGAATACACCTTGAACTGGCATTCCAGTCGTTCCAAGGACTGAGGGATTCACAAATAAGATGTATGACATTGCAAAGAATGTTGTGATTCCCGCAGTTATTTCACGAGATACAGTCGTATTATTCTCTTTAAGCTTGAATAATTTTTCCACTTTTTTAAACTCCTCTAAATTTTATCCGTAGTTATTGATGCTTCCATAAAACTAAATACTTTAATCTCAAAAGAGATCATATGTATATTCTAAGCTAATTTTGAAAATTTTTATCTATTTTCCCGAATATTTTAACTTTAACTTCAGAAACGTTCGGTTTTTATTTTCTAGATATAATTTTAACTTTAAAAAAAAGAAAAGTAGAGACTCTTTTAATCTCTACTTTTTTATCAGCGAACGACGGGATTCGAACCCGCGACCTCTACCATGGCAAGGTAGAGCTCTACCCCTGAGCTACGTTCGCAGGGATTTTGCTTGTACAGAAGAATGATTGTACTTCTGTACATATGTTCAATATCTTGTCTGACCTGCGGTCAGCTCGCTTCGCTCGGAATGCTTCGCATTCACAATTTATTGAACATATTTAATTTTTATACTTAGGCAAGCGAGCTTGCCACGCCTAAAAATTAAATATGCCGACTACATGATTCGAACACGCGACCCTCTGATTACAAATCAGATGCTCTACCAACTGAGCTAAGTCGGCTCTTTGGTTTTTTTATTACCTTCTTTTCTCACTTTGTAGAGCATCTGTAATGAAGGAAACTTCGTTTCCTTCATCCACAACCTTGAAACAATGTTTCAAGCTCTACCAACTGAGCTAAGTCAGCTTTTTTGGATTTTTCCAGTTTGGCTTTCACCATGCGGATTAAGGGACTTGAACCCCCACACCTTTCGATACAAGAACCTAAATCTTGCGCGTCTGCCAATTCCGCCAAATCCGCTTTACATTATTCTTTTTGAACTCTGTAATGACCCCTGCGCGGCTCGAACGCGCGACCCTTTGATTAAAAGTCAAATGCTCTACCGGCTGAGCTAAGGAGTCCTATTTTTCAACTTGCCGTTGAAATAAAAATTTGTTTTATCTGAGACGAGGAAGAAGCGACCGACGCGTATTGACATACGCAAGGGAATTTCTGACGAAGTTTCAGATGAAACAAACGGTCCCAACGGGAATCGAACCCGTCTCTCCGCCGTGACAGGGCGGCGTACTAACCGATATACTATGGAACCTGTCAAGCTCTCGCCTGGCACTAAAAGATTCATGGGCTCCCGCCCACGTATAGAAAACTTCTAAAAGCTTTCTGCTGGCTGCAGTGGCACTTTTGCCATCGCACGACGTTTTTCAGCGTCGACACAAACTTCACGTCTGTTTTTAGTTGTATGATTTAAAATCATACATCAGGCACCGCCAGGCACCTGATGGGAGTTAACGGGATCGAACCGCTGACCCTCTGCTTGTAAGGCAGATGCTCTCCCAGCTGAGCTAAACTCCCTGAAACTGCTGTCTCAAGACAACAATTTATTTTATCAAAATTCTAAAACCCTGTCAAGGAAAAAATGTAATTTTTATTATTTATTTTACAGTTATTCGTTATTTTATTGCCATTGCAATAAAATTCACCACTTCTTCTATTTTTCCTTCGCGCAAATCACGCACGATTTTTGAGCCAACAATCACGCCGCTTGCGACCTTGTTAAATCGCGCAACGTCTGCGAGCGTTGAGACACCAAATCCAACGCACACAGGCAAGTCAGTAACAGCTGATAGCTGCGCGATGTGAGCGTCAAGCGCGTCTGAATACTGGCTTCCCACGCCCGTCACGCCATTGACCGCGACAGCATAAATGAAGCCCTCCGCGTTTTTGACAAGCGCTTTTTGGCGTTCAAGCCCCGTGGTCAAGCTGACAAGCTGCACGAGCGCAATGTCCGTGTCGGCAAGCGCGGGCGCGATGAAGTCTTGATTTTCCTTGGGTACATCAGGCACAATCAGTCCCTTGACTGGCGTTTCTGTCAGCGCTGACGCAAATTTTTCAACGCCATATTGATAAATCGGGTTGGCGTAACCCATCATAATCAAGGGAATCTTCGTTTGAACCGCTTTCAGTCGGTC
>JAIRUS010000015.1 GCA_031254295.1 Streptococcaceae bacterium
TTCTATTAATGATTTGATTGTATTTTACTACTGTACAATTATCAGGGATATTTTTAAAAACTACTGCATTAGCTCCGATTTTTACGTTATTTCCAATAATAATATTCCCTATAATTTTAGCTCCCGCACCAATAAATACATTATCCCCTATTGTTGCAGCAATATGATCTGTTCCTTCATGACCATTATTTGACCCTATCGTGACCTGATGCAATATTTTAGCATTTTTCCCTATACTACATCTAGGGCTCATGAAAATCCCATTACCATGAATGATTTCACAGCCCCAGTCTATCTGCGTTTCATAACTAATATTAATTAAGCTAAACAACTTATTTAATAGCGACAAAAACTTTCCAATAACATCCAAAGTGAACCTAATAATTTTATTTATTCGAGAATATCTTGCAAAACATCTTAATCGGTAACAAATGAGAATCAATTTCCCATCAAAACCATTGTTAGATACTTCTTTCTTCAGCAATTTCAAAAATTGCAACAAGGATAATTCTTCATAAAGATTAACTTTTATTATTTGTTTCATCACATCCTCTTCAAAAACTCTGATATCTTATAAAGCACAATAATTCCGATACTGCTCTTTTTCCTAAAGAAAAATTGTAAGGTCTGGTATGGCTTGGTCAATCCTTTGTACTCTAAAGATAAAAATGATTTTTTCCACATTTCATTTTTAAAAGATTCTTTAATCATTTTCCTTCTCTCAGAAAATGTAAATGTAGAATTGTCATTCAAAATGCATATCTTTAGCCAATTCATATATGTATAGAGAACACCAGTATAGTAAGAATTGATAGGCAAATCATTTTTTAGCCAAGTGTTTTTACTCGTCTTTAAAAAAATAGTAACTTCTTCCGAAAAATTTTCTCTAAACTTCCCAGTGGCAGAGTCAGGAGATAGCAAATAATGATATCCAACATAATCAAAAATTCCAATTGAGCGAGCTTTCAACATTACCTCCATATTGAAGATAGCATCTTCTCGAATTGGGATATTTTCTTTAAATTGAATATTCAATAGTAATTCCCGCTTATACATTTTTGCAAATGGAAATCCTAAAATAAGTGGATTATAGTTTCCCTTTATATCCGATTTGACATCCAAAATTGCGCAAATCAAGGGATGTATATTTTTTTTCCCTTCAAGTTTTATGCCTTTTGCTTTGTTAGTAAGTATTCTATTTTTTTTGCCCCTAACTTGCCTAAGCCCACCTATTACAAGATCAACCTTTTTAATTTCCGACTCATTAACAAATCGGTCAATATAGTCAAGTTCAACGTAGTCGTCTATATCAATAAAAGTAATGTAATCTCCCGTTGCAATTTTTAAGCCAAAATTTCTTGCTGACGAAACTCCATTATTCTCTTTATCAATTACGATTATCCTATCATCTGAAGATTCATAATAATGAGCAATAGTGCTTGTTTTATCTTTTGAACCGTCATTAATCAATATAATCTCTAAATTTTTATAAGACTGATTTTGAATACTTTTCAAACATCTTATGAGATATTTTTCTGCATTGCACATCGGTACAATGACACTTACCATCAATTCCACTGACTTTAATTCTCCAAGAAAAGTTTATTATAAAAAGTTTTCTTACCTGATTTTGTTAATTCCTCTAAGTCCTTTTTATAACTCAGTTTAAAGAAAATATCTTTTTTTCTTTTTATCTCTGACATCAGCTCATCATTGTAAGACAAATTCAGCATACTCTGCAAAAAATTTTCAACTCCCATATTTTCACCTACTCGGTCAATTTCTTCTTTCACACTAGAAAAATTCAAATAAACAAAATACACAAGATAATCTATTAGGAAATAGTCAATCAATGTATCATATTTTTGCCAGTATTTTTCTAGCATTTTATACGTGATAGTAAATAGTAAATTATCCTTTTTCCCGCCTAATACGTATAGATGCCAAAATAAATTATCTTCTTGACTAAGAAATGTCTGGTAATTCTCACATTTTAAATTGACTTTTTCTCTTCCCATAAAAATTGGATAATCAAAAACAAAATCTGGAATTTTGTTAATTGTAAAACAAGTTGAATCTAACCAGAGTCCACCATGCTCTTTTAACAAAGCAATTCTCAAAATATCACTAAAATGAGTAAGTGTTATATTCCCTTTTTCCAATTTCTCAATGAATATAGAGCTTAATTGGACAAACTTTTTATAATTATATTTTGTTATGACCACTGTCTCATTATTCTTTTTCAGATTCTTCATACATTTTTTAACTAGAACGGGTGCATTTTCTTCTCCTTGCCACCAACAAGTCCACACAATTTTCTCACCTTTTGTCTTGGATAATGAGAGTTGCTCTTGATTTTTAGTATGAGGAATTTCCGCAAATTCTTTTTCTAAAAAATCCAATATTCTATAATTCTTTTTCTTCGCTAATTGTTGCGTTATTTTATAAAGCCTAAATTTCAACGTTATTCTACTTATGCTATCCAGAAAAGAAATAGAAAAACCAAACTCCCTGCCAGCTTTTACTTTTACCTTAAAATACTGAATATAATTATTTAATTTTTTCAATAATCCCCTCTACTTCTTTGGTTTAGGCAGATGAGCAGGATTTTATTAAAATTATAAAAGATTATTTAATCTCTCAAGTACTCTTCACTAATTTTTTTTATCATTACCTCAACTGGAAATCTATCTAAAAATGTCTGTTTTACTGACTCTCTAGTAATCGTTTTACTCCAATCTATAAAGTCAAAAACTAAATTTGGATTTTCAACTATCGTTTCTGAATCAAATAACATTCCATTCTTTTGGGTAATTATTGCTTCGTTGTTGCCCATAACATTACTTGATAATACTGGAATACCCACACGTAGAGACTCTAATATTGAATAGCTAAACCCTTCACCCTCTGTTGTTGTGAGAGTTCCATCAAAAGCTGACACTAAAATTTCTACCTCAGATAAATAGCCATAAATATGGATATTATTTGATAAACCATTCTGATCAATATAATTTTTGACCATTTCTAATAATGGCCCATCACCAATCCAAACAAAGTGAATCCATGGATTTTTTTCTAAGATTAGCTTTGAAAGATGAAAGAATAATAACGGATTTTTCTGTGGCACCATTCTTGCAACGTTTCCTAAAATATAAGCATTCAGTGGCAATTTTAATTTTCTGCGCGATTCCTCTCTTGAAGGTAAAGGTATATCTGGTATTCCGTTATGTATAATTAGAAATTTTTCCTCCTTGTCTATTCCATTACTAATGGCAGTTTCTTTTTCCCCCATAGAACACGCAAAAGTCTTTGTTGTAAAATACTTACTTAATACCCTCTCAATTAAAATAAATAGCTTTCTTTTTCTCTTAGAAAACTCAGGTGATAAAAAAGCATACCAATGCGGACTATAAAAAATTTTTTTGACGTGATTTCTCGTTGCTGCTAATCGCCCAGCAACACCTGCCTTGGAACTATGACAATGAACGATATCTGGCCGAATTTCTTTCATGAGTCGATTCAACTTTTTATAAGCGACAATATCTTTTAAAGGGTTCATCTCTCGGACAAGTTCGTGAATAACAAATGTATGAATTTTTTCTTCGAGAAAATCTACGTGTTTCTTAAAAATCTCGTCTACATACACGTCATTATAGATGACCCAGACCTCAAATTTCTGATAATCCAAATTATCTAATAAATCGCAAAGATGTTTTCTTAGCCCGCCTCTGGCACTTTGAGCAATCAGAAATACTTTTTTCTTTTCTTTTACCAAATTTTTCAAAATATTTTATTCCTCCGATTTGCTGTAGGATGGTAGTTAGAGTTGTGATGAGGTCAAACAAGAAGTCATGAACGCTTAGATATCTCAACTCTAAATCAATACGTTCTGGAAAGAAGATTTTGTTTCTTCTGTGTGTAATCCAATAGTCTGTAATGCCAAGTCTACAGGTAAGTAAATAAGGAGGCGTACTCCAACTCCGTATTTTTTGGCTTCAAAGGGACGGATGGGCGTGGACCGACAAGACTCATGTCACCGTTTAGAACATTGAGAAACTGAGGCAATTCATCAATGGATCTTCTGCGAATCATTTTCCCTACTTTTGTGATGCGCGGATCATCTGGAATCTTGTTTCCTCCCGCGTGATAGAGTTTTTTTATGTCTGGGTGACTCGCGAGATAATCTTCTGCACCCACAATCATCGTCCGAAACTTTAGAATATAGAAAACTTTTCCATAAAAAATAGTTTTAAGATTATCACTCAGCCTAGAACTCAACTCTTCACGCTTTGGGAGAAAATTTATGAAAAAAATATTATGACGGCTACTGGAGTGAGTAGCAGTTAAATATTGCTCATTTAGGATCTATTAATTACCATATTAATTGATAAAAAGTTTAAAAAGTAAAAAGCTCGCCTTTTATATTAATTGGAGATAACCACAATATCTAAGATTTAAACCTTCCAAACCACTTCTTTTTGAATACCCGTGGTTCATCCACAATAACTTTTTCACCATTCAGCACCTTCCAAGCATTCTCATTAAGCTGTTCTGCCAGATTTCTACCATATTGGCTCTCAACGACTTCAAAAGCTTCTCTCATCTTCGAAGCACGACTCGTCACATTGTGAGCGTCAGACGCTATGAGATGAACGAGATTCATCTTGAAGAGTTTCTCTGCATTCTCATGGAACTTCCTACCAAAATCTCCCGTGATACAGCTAGCTGTAAGCTGTGTCAAGGCACCACGCTGAACAAATCGGATAAGTTTCTCTGGGTGTTTCATGAAATCAAAGTTACGCTCAGGATGGGCGATGACGGGAGTAATACCTTCCAAGGCCAACTGATAGATGAGTTCATCCGCATAGAGCGGAACTTGATTACTTTCAAATTCTAGCAAAAGATAGTTTCCTCTGTTTGCGATACTTAAGATTTCCCCCGCCTGATAAGCCGCAACAAGTTCTCCAAAGATATGAACTTCCTGTGAGGGGAAGACTTTTATGGGAAGAGCTTGATCCTCACAGAGTTGGTTGATTTGCTCTACTTTTTGAAAGATATCTTGATGAGAGGTCTGGAAGTCACTGTCAAAGTGAGGACTTGCATTGATGTGGGTCACGCCTTCAGCTGCAAATTTTTTTAGCATCTGAAGTGTCAGCTTCCAATCTTCTGGCCCGTCATCTAAACTTGGTAGAAGATGGCAATGTAAGTCCACAAGACCTTTTACTGCCATCAGTAGGTATCTCTTTCAATCAAGATTTGCTTGAGAGTTAGAAAGATGAGGCTAATGTCATAGCGAGTAGAACGGAGCTTGAGATATTCAAGTTCCATATTTGCTCGTTCGGGGAAACAAACCTTACTTCGTCCATGGGTCGTCCAATAACCTGACAGTCCTGGTTTGGCAATTTCCAAGTAGAGGAGTCGCTCACCATATTCCTCTAGCTCAATTTCTATAATTGGTCGTGGACCAATGAGAGACATATCTCCGAGAAGAACATTGAAAAATTGAGGGAGTTCATCAATGGAGAATCTTCTGAGAAATTGACCCAGCCCCGTGACCCGTGGATCTTTTTTGAGCTTGTTTCCATTTCTCTGATATTTTTCAAAGAGTTCCTTATTCTTATGAAGATATTTTTCTGCATCGACGAGCATGGTTCGAAATTTGTAAATATAAAAGATTTTTCCGAATCTTCCATAACGTTTCTGCCGATAAAACATGGGTCCACGATTATCCCCTATTTTATAAGGGATAAAAAGGATGAGCATAAAGAGAAGACAGAGAAAACAGCCTATGAGAGACCCTAAAATATCAATGCACCTTTTCACAAGTAATTCTCCACGTGAAAGTGGCCGTACTTCAACTAATCCCAAATCTAAAAGTTCCTGTACATAATAAATGTGCGAATGCGTGATATCGCCAGATGAATTTTCCATATCTTTTTACTCCTCCGCATAATAATAGGAATAGTAATAGGCACTTTCTTCAGCTTCAACGGAATTCATAACGGAGCCGATGATATTTGCTCTTACTTGTTCCAGAAGTTTGCGTGCTTTCATAAGCGCACGTTTGTCAGTCTTTCTACTTCTTGCTACCACTAGCACTCCGTCCACATGACGGCTGATAATTTGAGCATCTGTCACATTAACGATAGGAGGCGAGTCAATGATGATGACATCAAAAATATTATAGAGAGTTTGCATGATTTCTACCATATTTGCAGAACCCAAAAGTTCCGCTGGATTTGGGGGAATGGGGCCTGAGGTAATCACGTAAAGGTGAGGAACAGCCTCAACTTTTTGAACCACTTCACTCGGCACACTTTTTCCTGTCAGAATATTTGTCATCCCCATTGGATTTGCAACATTAAAGGCTTTATGTCCTGCTGGACTTCTGAGGTCACAGTCCAGATAGACAGTGTTGCGTCCTGTCTGCGCATAAACCACGGCAAGATTGGCTGCTGTGGTTGTTTTACCTTCACCTGGACCTGCCGAAGCAACGAGAATGCTTCTGATTTCCCGTTCTCGCATGGAGAACTCAATATTAGTTCTGAGTGTTCGATATCTCTCAGCTACCAAAGATCCAGAGTCAGTAATGACATGGCTCTGCCAATTATTGGCGCTTGAGGCCGAATTTTTGCGCTTATTTTTGACCATTATCTACCTCTTTTATTATTTGTTAACTTCCGTGAACTCTCTTTACCAACTGCAGCTAAGTGAACAGAGGAAGAAATTGAATCTGTTCCGTCAATACGTGGGATAACTCCAAGGAGCGGCTGACCAAGAATTTTCTCAATGTCCTCTTCAGAATTTATCGTGTTGTCAAGGAATTCTAAGAGTAAAGCAAGCGCAATACCAATCAAAAGACCGACCACTGCTGAGATGGCAAGATCGAGTTTTTTATTTGGACTAACGGGTGTCCCATCTGCGATCGCCTCCGAAAGAACTGTCACATTATCCACTGATAGAATGGATTTAGCTTTCTGCTGGAAAACGAGGGCCGTCTCATTGGCAATATCACGCGCTAGCGTCGGGCTGGCATTTTTCACATCAATATTAATCACGGTAGAATTCATCGCATTAGTCGCCGTGATACTGTTCTGAATCGCAGAAACAGACTCTGTAAGATTCAGATTTTCTTTAACATTTTTTAAAATTGCAGGACTGATAATGACTTGATTGATGGTATTCACAAGCTGCAAATTTCCCTGAACATCCACCGCATTTACAGTAGAAGTATCCGAGTTTGGCAACTTGAAAACCAATTGAGTTCTTGCACCATAAAGAGGCTTCGTAAGAAAGAAGCTATAAACACCGCCAAAGAGTGTGGCAAGTAAAATCATGCCAATTATCAGCTTAATACGCTTCTTGAGCATTGACAGTAGCTCAAGAAAATTAATAAAATTTCCTTCGTTATCGTTCATTACCTCTCCTGTAGTCTAAAAATTAAACTTGTCATGACAATTATACCACTTTTAATTATTTTCTAATCATTTTTAGACTCCTTGTATTTTTCTAATATAAGAAGCCTTGTTAGCTCCAAGCAGTTTTTTTACTTTTTCACAACATTATTCTCATTTTCGTATTTTTTAAAAACTCTCACATCTTTTTTAGCCAATTCATGATATAATTGCTAGCAAATTCTTGAATTCTCAATTTTTTAATAATTAAAAAAACAAGGAAATTTATGTCAGAAGAAAACGAAAACGATGACTACTCTCAGCAAATACCTGAACAATCAACAGAAGCACACCATAACCGTAAAATCAGAGTTATCAAGAAAAAGAAAAAACGCAAGAAAAAACATCTTACACTGAAAATCATCCTAGGCCTCTTAGCCCTTATTTTTCTCTCTATCAGTTTATTTGCTGGGAAAGTTTATCTAGACGTTAGAAATGCCGTTACCGAGGCACAAACAAGTAGATTCAAGACTGCAAACACCCAACTATCCAAGCTTAACCCAATTTCAATCCTCGTCATCGGAACAACAACTGCCAATGATAAGGAAATAGTCGCTACATCGCTCGCCACCTCTGTCAATCCGAAGACAAAGAAGACAACTGTAGTCAATATCGACCCAAGCAAAGTCCTCCCCGACGGCTCCAGTCTCCTCCAAACCTATCAAAATGGTGGAGCTACAGCCCTGCAGGAAAAAATGCAAGGTCTCTTAGGGCTTACCTTCAATAAAGTCATCGTCTTCAACCTAGACAGCTTGGGCGATTTCACAGAGATTACTTCTGGCATTACAGTTCAAAACCCTCAAGCTTTCTCAGCGAATGGTTACCAATTTGCTCAAGGAAGCGTTCATCTGACAAAGGCCGCCGAAGTGAAAGCTTACTTGATCCTGCTGAATCCTTCCGACGTTGAAGCCATGTCCGAGCGTCGCCGAAATGTGGCGATGGCTGTATTTGAAAATATCAAGAAAATGCCGACCCTCCAAAATTACCAAAACTTACTTGCTACTTTCGCGACCAATGTTCAGACCAATCTTAGCCTTGATGATTTTATCAAGCTTGCACTGGATTACCGTTCAGCTTTGACACTTGACAAGATGAATGTTCATTCTAGCGCCGCAACCGATGGAAGTGCGACTCAACTCATCTCACAAACAGAACTTGACTCGGTGAAAGCTCAATTTCTCAAAACTTTAAATTAAAAAGCTGAGAGTTTCAATAAAAAAACAGGAAAAAGTTCCTGCTTTTTTCATAGTTCTTGAACCAAGAACTATGGGTTATTTCAATACAATATAGTCTGGAATAGCTCGATTGTCCTCGCTTGGGAAAAGAACTTTCCCCTTCAGCGCGAGTTGGCTTGATCCACCACCATCCATCTGAACAAGATTTTGCATCTTAAACCCTGAAACTATTTTGAGTAGCATATCATAGCTGTAATTCGTATCTGTAATAATCAAATAGATATTATTCTCGGCATCATTTCCAATCAGTGCATGCTTCTTCCAGTCAAAGGAGCCATCGTTGGGCTGAACTGTTCCATTTTTTACGAGAATGCTGGAGAAAGTGAAACTCATGGCTGCGCCTTTTTGGAGGATCTCACTCGCAGAGCTAGTCGAATCATAAGCAGCACAAGTTCCGTCAGAGTTTATGACAAAACTTGCTTCTCCTGAGCCAGTCCAGTCACCAAAGAGCTTACCATTATTTATCTGAAAGCCTAAAACAGAACCCGTTGACATATCAAAGCCTGAAGCATTCATGATTGCGGCATCTGGATAGTCCGCCATGACCTCCGACAAGAGCCTAGTTGGCGTCTTATGTGACGTTGCCGTCTTCAATACAAGAGGATTGTTTGCCTTAATAATCTTAATCCCAGCTTCTGAAAGGTCCGTAAATTTTTTCTCTTTTTTGCTTGACTTAATTTGAACCCATTGAGCTGTGCCAGCATCCGCAACTACTTCTGCTGTTCCAATTGCGGCAGGAGCCGAACTGTTTGAGATGTAGCCATTACCTGAATTAGTTTTTGTTGGATTCTGCCCTAAATTATTAGTTGGCTGACTATTAGGTTTTGATTTATTAAAAAACAGAAAAAAGAGGGTTACAGCTAATAGTACGAGAAGAAAGATGATTAGAATAACTAATCTCCCTTTTGTCTTCTTTATCTCCTTCGGCCTCTCGTAGCTTTTTTCATATTTTGCCATTGCCACAGCTCTGAGAACCAAAGTCTTTGATACTTTTATCTGTATTTAAAATAGATTTGACATCACCCGCATTCGCAATGGTCGCAACTCCAGATTTACTAAGCTCGTCCATTTGTCTCTTGGCTTCTGTCGAATCAACTAATGACTTTGTATCATGGACACTAGCTATAACGGCATTTGTTATATCCAAAATGTTACTTCTGATAGACCGATTCTCTTGTTCATATTCTCGCAATAGATTGTCCCCCTCATCAAGCAAGCTAGAAAATGCGAGCATTTTACTCTCTAGCTCCTCATATTGTTTCAGATAATCTTTAAAAGCATACCCTTTCCACTCACTATCAATGGTTTGATTCATTTCTCTAATTTGTTTGAGAGCCTTTTGTATTTTAGCTTTAGTGTCAAGGTAAATATTATTATGTGTCTGACTTTCTACTCTTTCCTTGAACGCTCGAAGTTCTTTGATTTCTTCTCTCATTTCTTTGATTTCATCATCTTCAATTTCCTCCCAAAACTCTTCAAGATTTTTTTTCTCTTCTTCAGTATCCCATTCAGTCGGTCGTTCTTTGACTGTTTCCATGGTTTTTACCTCTTCTAGACTCATAACATTAGCTTCATCATAGCTTAAACTCAAAACATCTTGATGGCGAGCTTCAAATTCTTCAACTGTTATCCAAGTTTGACGGTTATCTTCACTAATTAAACCATCCGCAAGTCTCATTCGCTCAACCACAAGAATATAAAAAGCGCGCTTATCTGCTGTCAAAACCTCCACATGGCTCGTCTTAAACTGAAGTTCGTCAAACGTCTTAACCGTGGTTACCGAAGAGTAGAGCCATTCTCTATCTAACTCTGCATTAATTGGTTCCCAACCTTCATCATGATTAAGCCATCTATCTAGGCTAACTTGAAAAGTGTAGGTTTCCTCTTGATATACATGTGAAAATTCTACTTCTTTACCATCTTTGTTATCAAACCATAGTTTTTCGGCTAATTGTTGATAATCCGTAAAATCGGCTTTTCTTATTAATTGACCATAAACAATCATTTTTATCTCCTATTTTAACCTATCCATCGCTTTACGAACACCTTTTACAAGTTGATTCATTGCATCCTTATTGAATTTTGCACCATATTCATTGCCTTTGATTTGGTTAATAATACTATCGTCATCTCCTGTAACCCCTTCAGGTTCTACTCTGATATCTATTGATCCCTTTCCTTTGCCAGATTGTACTTGAATTTTATCACCATCAGGTTCTACATCTACCCTAAAATTTGTACTCTTCCCGTTAACTTTGCCCTCTACATTTTTAACAGTTGACTCACTTGTCTTGCCGACATTTGCTTTTTGTTCAACATAATTATTGGTAAAACTAAACTCCTGCCCTGAAGGAGCATTCCCCATTTTTCGGATAGCATCTGCTGTAATACCAGCTCCTGTAACGGTGGTTCCAGCTGCGACATATCCTACAGCTTCCGACACACCTACAAGAGCTAAACTTCCTCCTGAAAATACCGTGCCGCCAAAATCTGCTGTCCCAAGCAAGACACCACTGAGTGCTGTCCCCAATCCAGTAAGAAGCTCTGCCGAATTATCTTTGAAAGCTTGCCAGTTTGCTGTATTTTGCTCTTCATTGGCGAGATTGGTCAACTCAGAATCGTATTTCCCATTTTTCATGACCATCAAACCAGAGCCATCGCCAACATTGAATGGTAAAATTTGAAGAATATTGCCATCGTTGTCGTAATAAAGACTTTGTTTCAGTTCGTCTAGTTTCTTTGCCCACTCATCAAAAGGGATACCTTTTAGCTCTTGCTTAGCCAGTATATCATAATATTTCTGGGCGTCATCCGGGAGCCCTAAATCAAGTGAATTGTTCTCAATAAAGTCATACTCATTATTTTCATGAGAAGAAAACCTCTTGTCTTCTAACTTCGTCAACCAACTCATATCTGCGCCATTGGTGTAATAATAACCAGAAGCATCTACTGTGATTCCGTTGAGCGCAGAGATACCTTTCACTATGTCTGAAAAAGCAGTCAGACTGTCTTTGAAGAGTGATGATGTCTGATATTCAAATTCTTGCAATGCAGTAAGTTGCTTTTGCAGGTCATTCAGCTGACGTTCTGTCTCATCAAGGAGTTGCTGAGCCCGTCGAGCCGCAGACATCATAGAGTCATACAAAGCTGGGTTTGAGTAAGCCATCTCTGTATAATACTCTATCTGATTTTTAAAACTCGATTTTTGCACTTTCTTATTATTGATTTGTTCTTCTAGGTCATCTTCGTCCAAATCCCCATACTGATAAACCGAGTTCTCCGCACTTTGATAGGCACTCACATCGGACAGCACATCTTCAATAGCACTTCTAAATTGTGAAGTCGCAGGCACGACAATCTCTCGAATCAGTCCTTCCCCAGCAGTATAAGCCGCACCTGAAAGACCTGTGCCATTCCCAAGAGAATTCACAAGATGTTGATTCCCGTGATCCACTTGACCAATGATTTCTAAACCTTGCTGGGCGTTGCTTTTGATAGCGTCCACAAAAAGTTGAGAGTCCAAAGCGTTATATTTTAATCCCATGGCAACGCATTCCTTTCTCTATGTGTCGCTTCAATCTCATCTTCAAGCTGATTTCTTTTCTGACGATAACCCTCTTCAAACTCCGAGAGCTGTTGCTCCATCATTTGGTTCATGGTTCTTTCAACTTCATAATCCGTTGAAAGTTCATTTTCTGCTTGACGGTTACCAGAGCGTGCCATCTTTTCATAAAGCCCTGCGGTTCTCATAAAGTTTTGATGCATTTGGCCATGAAAATTCTCTAACTGATTTTCAAAATTTCGTTTTTCCTGAGATAACTCATCTATCTCACGCTCCTTATATTGAATTGCCATTCCCAATTCATACCGCTTATCTGCACTCATATCTTTTGGCATCTTTACCCTCCAAAATTCTGGGCATCCTGTTTATCGTTTGCTTCCATGCGTACCGCAAGTTCAGGAAATTTATTTGCCTGAGCAAGCACTGCTTGGACAAAGTTGGAAACATTAGCCATCATCTGATTATTTACGTCACGTCCTGTTTGCATAGCCGTGATATTACTTGTACCAATATCTACAGTTTGATTGGTAAAACTTGCGGCATTTATCCCTGTGAGTTCCGCAATCGCCTCCTGAGCTAGAACTGGGTCTGAACTGATATTTGTAGGCATAAGCGTCTCCTTTGCTTAATTATTGTCTTTATTTCTTGTAGCCACTCAATGATTCATATCTAACCACCCGTCTAATAAGCTGTTCAGGAGGTTCATAGCTTGCTTCCCCATTTTCATCCAAAGTCTGAATAACATAATCACGAACTCCCAAAGCCAAATCGCTTAAAATGTCTCGATAATTATTTGAAAACTGCCGAAGCAAACCTCTAGAGTGATCATCCATGAGTATCTTCCTTTTGTTATTTATGTTAAGACCATTATACACCTTTCCTACAACCGTTCCATGATTGACATAGGATAAAATTTTTATATATAAAAACTTTGACTACCGTAATAAAAATGGACTCATTTTGCACAAGCACTTTTGAGGTGCACATTACTTTCGTGAATAATTTTGTGAATTTTAATTTTTATTTTGAAGATATTAACCATGAAGTGCATGGTTGACACATCATTTTAATTGTTAAGTGTTTTAAGACATCCCAAATCTTTATTTCCGGAGACACTTGCTGCGCAAGTTTTATCCGATAACTACAACTCTGGATATGATGTCCATTCTTACTGGGGGTATTAAAGTGCCAAGTCGAAATGGCACCTAAAAAGAAATAAAGACGCCACACGCCTTTATTTCTTTTTACCTTTTTTCATTTTCTTCTGCGCACGTTTCATGGCTTGCTTCACGGCAAATCCTGTAGCTTTACCTTTGAGGCCACCTCCGAACATTTGGCTCATGTCAGCTATATCTCCTCCTGCGCCACCGCCCATGAGCGCACTGAGGTCACCTAGTTGTGACATATCAGGCATAGCGGCTGGCATTTGTGGTCTCTTACCGTTAGGACCGCCGCCTTGCTGCTTCATCATGCCTGACATCATCTGGCTCATATCTCCAGACATGACCCCCTGCATCATGTCTTTAGACTGATTGAACTGTTTGATAAATTTATTGACCTCGATGAATGAATTTCCAGACCCTGCCGCAATACGTCGACGACGGGCTGGTGAAAGCTCAGCCTCAAGTTGACGCTCTGCTCGTGTCATCGAAAGCACGATAGCTTTCTTACGCGCGATTTCTTTTTCATCAATCTTGACATTTGCAGCCCCTGGAATATCTGACATGCCTGGAATCATTTTCATAAGCTGATCCATCGGCCCCATCGACTGAACCTGATCAAGTTGCTCGATGAAATCACTATAGTCAAAGCGATTTTCCATCATCTTCTCGGCGAGCTTGGTAGATTGTTCTTCGTCGTATTGCGATTGCGCTTTCTCAATCAGAGTCAGCATATCGCCCATACCCAAAATACGACTGGACATACGATCAGGATAAAAGACCTCCAAATCTGTGAGTTTCTCGCCTGTACCTGTGAACTTAA
>JAIRUS010000086.1 GCA_031254295.1 Streptococcaceae bacterium
GACCGGAGTAAGTATCCATTGCAAATGATTTTACGTGAAATTTTGATTTTACAAGATCAATCGTCAAACAATACAGCCTCGACAACCAGCGTACAGATGGCAGCTTACAAACAAGCGCAGCTTGCAGCCGTTGTCAAATATGGCGTCATGATTGTGTCAACCTTACCCATTGTTGTGGTTTATCCGTTCTTACAGCGTTATTTTGTCAAGGGAATGCTCGTTGGATCACTAAAAGGCTAAGATTCTTGAACCATAGCTTTGTATTAGATTTTATAAATTATAAAAATATTTTAAAGGAGTTTCAAAAATGAAAACAAGAAACACAGTTTTTTTAATGGGAGCAACACTCGTTGCAGCTTTAGCACTGGCAGGCTGTTCAAATTCTTCTACTCAGGGAGGAAGTGGCGGCGTAACGTCGAATGCCAAAGATGTAGCAAAATCGGGCTTTCCAATTGTTAAGTCCCCACTGAAACTGACGATGTTCGCGCCTGGTTCGGGGACGACAGATTACAGTAAAATGGCTGTTCTGAACGATTATGCGAAGAAAACAAATGTTTCCTTTACTTATACTACGCCACCATCAGCTGATGTTGCAACGAAGTTGAATTTGGCCTTGGCCTCTGGAGATGCTCCAGATGTTATTTATGCGGCCTCTCTCACAAATGCTCAAGCGATTCAATACGGTGGATCAACCTTGATTGACTTAAAACCTTATATTGATGCGGGTTACCTTCCAAACTTAAAGGCCATCTTGGAAAAATATCCCAATGTCTTAAAATCAATGACCACACCTGATGGTAAAGTTTATAGCTTACCTTTCCTAGATAGCAAATACGACTTCAAAGATCAAGCATTTGCTGAAAAAGCTGGGATGTATCAAGGACAAGTCTGGCTCAACGGCGCTTGGCTAAAGAAATTGAATCTGGAAGTTCCAAAGACCACAGATGAGCTTTTCAATACTTTGACGGCCTTTAAAAATGATGACCCGAATGGAAATGGAAAGAAAGATGAAATTCCACTTTCTTCAACAGCAGGCGGATATTATGCTGTGCGTAATTGGGTTATGAATTCATTTGGGGTTTTAAATCAAGAACAACAAGTAGATAGTAAAGGAAAAGTGACTTATGGTGCGATTCAGTCAGGCTATAGAGATTATTTAGAATATATGAATAAGCTTTATACTAATGGACTTTTGGATAATCAAACCTTTACTCAATCAGATGACCAAAAGAAAGCGAAAGGAACGAATAACTTGCTTGGTGCCTACACAGATTGGTTTAGCTATTTTACGTCTAATAAAACGCCAGATCAAGCGGTGAACGATCCGATGGGACTTCCTCTGACGTCTCCTGTATCAAGTAAAGCACAAGTGATTGCTTCTGATGGCGTTAAAACAGGAGCCTTTGCTATCACAACGAAATGTTCAAACCCTGCTGCGGCGCTTCGCTGGGTCGATTATTTTTACTCTAGTGCAGGTTCACAATATTTGAATGTCGGTCCAGAACAAGCTGATGGTGGCTTCTGGCACTACGAAACAAACTCAAAAGGTGAAAAAGTAAGGGTCCTCAATCAAGGAATTACGGCCTCAAAATCTGAAGAAGCGCGGGCTAAGGTAACGCCTGACTATGGTACAGTTCCTCCGAAAGTTAATGCACGCCCTGCACTTGTGCTGGCCAATAAAGACGATGCTCAAACAGAAGATAAATTCTCTCAATTTATTGATAGTGAAATGGCAAAAGTGAAGAAGGATGAGGTTGTAGCTTGGCCTACGCTTTATATGTCTTCAGCGCAGCAAACGGAACTGGGCTCAACTTTGGAAAATGATTTATTGACTTATGCTACCCAAATGGAGGCTAAGTTCATCACAGGTCAAACAAAATTGGACGATTCAAGCTGGAATACTTATGTGAGTACACTCAAGAAAATTGGGGCTGACAAGTATATCAAAGTCCAACAGGCGGCCTATGACGCTTACAACAAGGCTAAATAGACTTGACCAAATAAAATAGAATAGGCGAAGATCAAGAGATAGGTTTTCGTCTATTTCAATGAACAGAATTAAATAAAGTTGAATAAAAAGGAAGTTCATGATTTCTGAAAAAACAAAAATATTCATGTCAAAAATGGAGCAACTCGCTCAAACAAAAAATCCAAAATGGGCTGAAATATTTAAACACTGCTTTAGTAATACGTTGGAAACAACCGTCAAGCCTCAAGCTGATGGGACAACGTACGTACTGACAGGAGATATTCCAGCCATGTGGCTGCGTGATTCTGTGGCTCAGGTGCGCCCTTACTTGCTCCTCGCCAAAGAAGATCATGAGATACGGGCAATGATTACAGGCTTGGTTAAGCGTCAGATGGATTTTATCTCGAAAGATCCCTATGCCAATGCCTTTAATGAAAGCCCCAATGCTGCAGGTCATCAAACGGACGACACAAAAATGACGCCTTGGACTTGGGAGCGTAAATATGAGATTGATTCGCTTTGTTATCCGATACAGCTGGCCTATTTACTTTACCTAAATACAGGAGAAACTTCACAGTTTGATGACAAATTTGAAGATGCCATAAAGTCGATTCTGACGGTTTGGGAAATAGAAATTGATCATCATCAGTCGGGCTATCATTTTAAACGTGACAATGCTTGGCGGCCAGAAGACACACTCACACACGATGGCTTTGGGCCAGATTTTGGAGTAACCGGAATGACCTGGTCAGGTTTTCGGCCGTCAGATGATGCGACGACTTACCCTTATCTGATACCGTCAGAGATGTTTGCCGTGGTTGTTTTAGGTTACTTGGAAGATATTTTTACTCATATTCGTCCAGATAATAATGAAGCGTTGAAAAATCGGGTAACTGCTTTGAAAACTCAGATTGATCAGGGAATCCATGAATTTGGCTTTGTCAAAAATGCTGCAGGCGAAAAAATCTACGCTTATGAAGTAGATGGTTTGGGGAATCAGTCGCTGATGGACGACGCCAATGTTCCGAATTTGATTTCGGCAGCCTATTTGGGTTATTGTGAAAAAGATGATGAACACTATCTCGCGACAAGACGTAGTTTATTGAGCAAGGAAAATCCTTATTATTACAAGGGAACCTATCTCAAAGGCATTGGCTCGAGCCATACGCCCAAAAACTATGTCTGGCCGATTGCGCTAGCTATGCAAGGGCTGACAGCGCAAAGTAAAAAAGAGCAAGAAGAGATTCTTAATCTGCTGGCCGAGACAGAGGCTGGAACGCTGGCGATGCACGAGGGAATTGACGTTGATAATCCTGAAAATTATACGAGAGAGTGGTTTTCATGGGCAAATATGATGTTTTGTGAGTTACTGATGGATTATTTTGATATTCGGATTGTGACGAAAAAGCAAGTTCTAGAAAATAACTGAATTTTAGAGGAAACTTAGAGAATGACACTAAAGAAAAAAAAGAAAGTTTATATTATTTCTCATTCACATTTGGATCGTGAATGGTACATGCCTTATGAGCAGCACCATATGCGTGTTGTTGAGTTATTTGACGAAATTATTGATTCGTTTGAACATGATCCGTCTTTTAAGTTTTTCCATGTGGACGGTCAGACAATTCCGTTAGACGATTATTTAGAGGTCAAGCCTGAAAATCGTCAGTTGATAGAAAAATATATCGCGGAAGGGCGACTGAAAATTGGGCCATTTTATATTTTACAAGATGATTTCCTGATTTCATCTGAAGCTCATGTCCGAAATACTTTGGTTGGCCTTGAAGAAGTCGAAAAATATCATGGTCAACCTGTAAAATTAGGCTATTTTCCAGATACATTTGGCAATATGGGACAAACGCCGCAAATGATGAAAAAGATGGGACTGGACGCTGCAGCATTTGGTCGTGGCGTCAAGCCAACAGGTTTTAACAATGCGACGGCTGAGAGTTATACTTCCCAGTACTCAGAAATGAACTGGGAAGGACCCGATCAGACCAGAATATTGGGCATTCTTTTTGCCAATTGGTACTCAAATGGAAATGAAATTCCGACAGATGAGGCCGAAGCAGTCGAATTTTGGAATAAAAAAATAGCAGAGGCCGAAAAATATGCTTCGACAAATCATCTTTTAATGATGAACGGCTGTGACCACCAGCCCTTGCAAAAAGATGTTGGGAAAGCGATTGAGCTAGCGAATCAACTTTTCCCAGATTATGAGTTCGTTCATTCGAACTTTGATGCTTATTTGGAAGCCGTAAAAAATGATCTTCCTAAAGACCTTGGCACTGTAACAGGCGAGTTGACTTCACAGGAGACCGAAGGCTGGTATACCCTTGCGAACACAGCTTCTAGCCGTATGTATCTTAAAAAGGAAAATGTCTATACGCAGACGTTGCTCGAAAATGTCGTGGATCCGCTAGTTGTGCTTGCCAATGAAGTTGAGGATTATAAGCCGACAAAGGAGATGTCCTATGCCTGGCGTTTGCTGCTGCAAAATGATCCGCATGATTCTATCTGTGGCTGTTCGGTTGATGAAGTACATGAGGAAATGATGACACGCTATCACAAGTCTCAAGAAGTGGCAAAATTCATTCGAGATGAGGCGCTTGATCGAATCGCAAAGAATATTGATACAACGGCTTTTCCAAAAGAAAGTTTTCCATTTACGGTTTATAATCTTGCTGGAACCAAGCGATTACTGACGACACAAGTAAAAATTGAAATTGACCGAATTAAATTTTCAGAGATGTGGCCACAGCCAGCCTTTGAAGAGTTGGAAAATAGTCCAGTCGCAGATTTTTCAATCATTGACGCTGATGGAAATGAAATTGACGCGACGATTGATGAAGTCAAGGTAGAATTTGGCTATGATTTGCCCAAAGATGCCTTTCGTGTAGCCTATATGGCAAAATATGTTTATGCAACGATTTATCTTCCTGAGGCTGAGGCCTTGTCTTATCGCACACTTGCACTTATTCCTAAAAAAACTGAGCATCATCAAGAGGGACAAAGTTTACTATCAGATGATGGACGAGTTTTGGAAAATAGTTTTGTAAAAGTAGAGATTAAGAAAAATGGTTCATTAACGATAAGCAATAAGCGCACGGGAAAGATCTATGAAAATCAATTGATTTTTGAAGATGTTGGAGATATGGGAAATGAATACATCTTCAAACAAACAGCAGACGAGAAAGCGATTTATTCGACTGATTTTCCTTTCTGCATTGACATTATCAAGGATAAGAAGACTGAAGCGATAGTCAAGTTGACGCATTTTATGGAAATTCCTGTTTCGGCTGATGAAGTCTTACAAAAAGAGTATGAACAAGTCATTGATATCACACATCGTCAGGCGAAACGCGCGAAGCAAGTCGCTGCCTTTCCTGTGACAACCCATCTTTCATTGAAGAAGGATTCAAAAGCTGTCGAATTTACAACAAGTTTTGACAATCAGATGAAAGATCACCGCTTACGGGTTTTATTTGAGACCGATTTATCTGTCAGCTCTCACGTAGCTGAAAGTATTTTTGAGGCCGTTGAGCGCCCAAATGCTGTCAGTGCTTACTGGAAAAATCCGACTAACCCGCAGCATCAGCATGCCTTTGTCAATTTGCACGATGATGAAAATGGCTTGACAGTTGGCAATATCGCACTTAATGAATACGAAATCATAGATTCTAAAACGATTGCCGTGACACTTTTACGTTGTGTAGGTGAAATGGGAGATTGGGGTTATTTTCCGACACCAGAGGCGCAATGTCTCGGCAGCTTTGAAGTGAAGTATTCAGTTGAAGCACATGGAAAGGAAGACTATTACGGTGGACTCCAACGCGCTGTGGCACTCAAAATCCCTGTTGTAGTCAAACAAACAGTGCCGGCTCAAAAAGGGAGACTGGAAACAGATAAAATTTTAGCTAAAATCAGTTCAGATATTTTTGTTGAAACAGCTTTGAAACTTGAAAAGAACGGTCAAGGCGTGATTTTGAGGGGCTATTCATTAGATAGCTATGTTTCTCACCCACTTAAGCTAGAAATGATGGGGGGTAAACAGGCTAAGGTAGTCAATCTTCTTGAAGAAGATGAAAAAAATTATACAGGGCGACTTCAGGCTGCAGAAATTTTAACAACATTATGGCGCTAAGGCCGTAATGTTTAGGCTATGAGCAAAATAAAAGGAGAGCCTGAAAGGGAAGGGCTGATATAAATGATTAAATTTCCAAAAGATTTTCTCTGGGGAGCGGCAACTTCGGCGCCTCAATCAGAAGGCGCGCATCTTGAAGATGGGAAAACAGCGACTATCTGGGATAAATGGTTTGAATTGAATCCGGAAAAATTTTATTTGAACCAAGGGCCAGCCGTCACGTCTGATGTCTATCATCTCTATAAAGAAGACGTACAGCGTATGAAAGAAATCGGAATGAACTCGTTTCGGACATCGATTTCGTGGGCGCGACTGTTGCCGGATGGAAAAACGCTCAATCCGAAGGCAGTTGAGTTTTACCGAGCTTATTTTTCTGAACTCAACCAAGCAGGAATAGAGCCGATTATCAATCTTTATCATTTTGATATGCCGTGGTGGCTGATGGAAAAGGGGGGCTGGGAAAATCGCGCGTCTGTGAACGCTTTTGCCTTTTATGCTCAAACAGCTTTTGAACAGTTTGGCGATTTGGTAAAGCGTTGGACAACTTTTAATGAGCCGATGGTACATATCGAGTGTGGTTATCTTCAAGGAGCTCATTATCCAGCCATTCATGATTTTAAAAAAGCAGTGCAAGTGGGTTATCATACGCTAATGGCACATGTTTGGGCAGTTAAAAAATTTCGAGAAGTAGCGATTGAGTCGGGGCAGATTGGGATTATTTTAAATATTTCTCCGGCTTATGCAAAAAGTGAGTCGCCAGAAGATTTGGAAGCTAAAATGAGAGCTGACAATTTGAGCATTTTCTCGTTTTTGGATCCTGCTGTATTAGGGGATATTCCACAATTTTTGATAAACTTACTGGCAGAAAATGGCTTAACACCAGCTGTTCATGAAGGTGATAAAGCGCTCATCGCTGCCAATACGGTGGATTTTGTGGGAATGAATTATTACCAACCTTTCCGTGTGCAGGCTAAAGTAAACGGTAAATTTCCTGCGGAAGATCCGTCAGATTTTTATAGCGCTTATGTCTGGCCTGATCGACGAATGAATGACTATCGCGGCTGGGAAATCTATCCAGAAGCGCTTTATGATGTTGCAATGATGATGAAAGAAAAATATCATAATATTCCATGGTATGTCTCAGAAAATGGAATGGGCGTGGCTGACGAAGA
>JAIRUS010000155.1 GCA_031254295.1 Streptococcaceae bacterium
TTCTCAGAAACATCAGTCAAAAAGCACTCCTAAATCGTATATGATAGCTCAATTATACCATTCTGACAGGGCTTTTGCCAGCTTACGCAAACAAAGTCAAAAACAAAATACCTCTCAAAGTATTAGTGAGAAGTATGCGTTTCAAGTGCTTCATTGTTTACGAATTTAGTGTTGAATCTCGTTGTTTTTAGAATATAAGCTGGTATTAATCTCAGCATGACAAGGTTATATAAAATATTTATCGCATGACATCAATATACAAAAGTCATAAATTCTTTTGATTTAAAAAAACTCCCGATAAAGCGCCTTGACTGTCTTTTTATTTGACATTAATCCAATGAGGATAAGCTTCAATATCTAAAACAATTTCATTCTTCTCCGAATTTCTTATCCCAATTTTTCATTTCTTCAACGATTTTTCTTAAAGCCATCCCTTTTTCTGTCATACGATATTCTACTTGGGGAGGATTAGTTGGTAGAACTTTTCGTGATAACACGCCAATACACTCAAACTCATGTAGGCGCTGCGCTAAAATACGAGGATTTATGCCCTTAATACTTCTCATAAGGGAACCATAGTGCAAATTACCATCAATAATCTCAGACAAAATTTCAAGTGTATACTTTCCCTTCAAGACGGTGATAACTTTTCTTGCAGGGCAAATTGATTTTTTTATAATCTTCTCATTTCTTGCTTTCATACAATTTCTACCATTTTGTATAGATACTATACTTTATTTCCCTTCTTGCAAATTTTTTTCTAAGTGATAAATTAATTATACCATAAGGAGGGAGAGGCTTTTATCAATGGAAAATGCCAATTATTTTAAGAGTATTGAAGATATTCTTGGTAACGCCAATGGAAGATATTTTGGAACAGGTTATAAGCAGGTTCGGTATCTTCAAAAAAAGAAGGAAATAGACTATGAGGGAATTAGAGAGTTTTTTGAAATTCAATACCCTAAAAATTGGTCAACTAAGGAAACTACCACAGTTATTACTCCGCATTTTAGTACACTTG
The DNA here is from genome assembly GCA_031254295.1 of Streptococcaceae bacterium. Lineage (GTDB taxonomy): Bacteria > Bacillota > Bacilli > Lactobacillales > Streptococcaceae > Lactovum. Next base: position 1,022 of record JAIRUS010000155.1, read on the forward strand.
ATTCCGTTGTTCTAGCTGTGAAACTTGTAACAGACTTTCTTCGCGAACAATTAGTTGTTGAAGAAAATACTATTAACAATGCATTAATTTCAAAGATTTCTGTAAAAGCAGGTAAAAGTCTAGTTGAGGATCTTAAAAATGTGGAGGCCAATCTTATTTTGGCCTCTGATAGTCAGTTATTATTCAAAGGTAAGGTAGCTTCATTCTCAGTTGAATTAATAATTGAGTTGTTTGATGATTCAAAACAGATAAGCGTTCCGACTGGAGAGGATTACTATTTTTCTGCATTTGAATCTGAAGAAAATGAAGTAACTGATGTATCAATTATGGCAGATTTAAGTAGTGTTTCGGCAAATGCGGATTTTCAATATGACAAGACTTTTTCTGGCGTGGAATCCGCCTATCTTTTATCAAATCGATTACCTTCCATCCTAGATCAAATTATTGTTACTGCAGAGTTGACAGAAATCTTACATGCCCGATTGGATAATATTCCAAGAGAAAAATCAAAAACTTTGATTATGCGTAAAATTGAATTTTCACGCACTCTTTTGCATGAAGTTACTTCTAGAGTTCCTAATAACAAAACAATAAAAATTGAAGTATTAAAAACAAAAATGGTGCACTTAGGAGAGAAGTCTTTGAGAACGAGTGATATGATTTCTAAGTTTGGTAATTCGTCATTTACTTATTCTGTCGCACAAGAGATACCAGAAATTTTGGAGGGAAACTAATATGAAGATTGCAATTTCGGGCACTTATTCAACGGGAAAAACAACGACAACTTTGGCATTGGCTTATTATACTGGGTTACCACGTACTCATGCAAAGACAATGCGTGAAATTTTGCCTAAGGCGTTGCCAGGCAAAAAGTTAGAAGATGCGACTGGCCCTGAGTTGGTTCAACTTGGTTTCCGTCGTCTAATGGAACGTGCGGTTCGCGAGTCCCATTTAGAAGATTTTGTATCAGATGGTTCTTCACTTCATGAATGGGTTTATGGCATGGTACGCACAGAACTTGGTATGAATCCCAATGAAGAAACAGACAAAGGAAATATTGTTTTAACAGATGATTTGAAATATCTTAAGGAAGTGATGATAAATTTTGGTGAGGTAGCAAAGGATTATGCCAAAGAGACTTATGACTCTTTTATCCATTTGCCTGTTGAGTTTCCTCTAGTGGCAGACGGACACCGTCCTGTATCTGAGTTATTTAGGAAGCGCTCAAATGACCTGTTATTAGAGACAATTCAGGAATTGAGTATTCCTTATTATGTCGTTGGAGGAACAATTACAGAGCGTTTAGAAAAAATTTCTGAAATTTATAACTTAAAGCCTGTCATGAAAGCTGAGGAGGCAATTAATCTTGCGAGAATTGAACTTCAAAAATTTATCATAGATGAGGAAAACTAAGTTATGGACGAGTTAAAGGATATTTTATTTTCTCCATTTTATAGTGAAAAAATTGATTTGAAAAATAAATTAGTTATGAATCCTGTACCGAGTGGTTTTGTAGAGGATGGAGTACCTTTGAAAGAGAATGTGGAGTTTTATAAATCAAGAGCAAAAGGAGTCGGCTTAATTACTGCGGGTGCTATAAATATTGTTCATCCAACAGCAAGCAACAATCGTAAAGTACCAAATATTGATTTAGAGGCTCTACCACTTTGGAGAAAAGTAACAGAAGCTGTTCATGAGTTTGATACGAAGATTATTGCGGAAATCTGGCATGCAGGGACTTCAAGAGCTTTTGCAGCATCTGATTTATCAAGGAATGTTTCTAGTCCGTCAGGTGTTATTGGAGATAAAAAGGTAGGAGAGCCTTTAACACTTTTAGAAATTAATGACATTGTCATAGCCTTTGCGGAAGCAGCTGAAAATGCGAAAAAATCTGGCTTTGATGGGATAGATATTCATGCAGCTCATGGAAGTTTAATCCACGATTTTTTATCGAAAGAGACAAATAAGAGAACGGATGAGTTTGGTTTTGATCAGCGAACGATGTTTGCTGAAAAAGTCGTTAACGCTTGCCGTATCCGTGTTGGTGATGATTTTCCTATTTTTATGCGACTTTCAAATTTCAAAATGTACGATTTGACAACGATGCTTGCCGATAGTGTCGATGAGTTTGAGCTTCTAATAAGGAAACTTTCTAATTCAGGAGTTGATATTTTTGACTGTTCAGAACAAAGTTATATGGACGCCGCAATTCCTAGTAAAAAAGGAAATTTAGCTTATTGGGTAAAAAGGCTAGCGGAAAAACCAACAATTACTACTGGGGGTCTGGGGGGTACAGGCGTACTTTACAAAGAAATTCCTGATCTTGTTTCTAAAGTAAGTAAAAAACCAAAAAATTCATATAAATATGCACAAGACGGAGAAGCTCAGCTTCGTTATAAAGAGCAGCTATTAAAAGACTATAAGGATAAAGCTTTTGACTTAGTGAGTTTTGGTCGACCGCTTTTAATTAATGAAAATTGGATAGAAGAAATGGAGGAAAATTTATGATAGTTAAAAATAAGACAGCACCTGCCTACTTGCTTTTTGTGCTTTCACTAGGTTTTATCATGGCGGTTTTAGACACAACAGGGGTTGTACTGGCTATACCCAAAATAGAACAGTTTTTGACTGTTTCTTTAAATGAATCTATTTGGATTATCAACGCTTATATCCTAGCATTAGGAACTTTATTACTTTTGTGTGGAAATTTGACATCAAGATATGGCGCTAAACGAATTTTAATCACAGGGATGGTGATTTTCACATTAGCATCCTTTGGTTGCTCGGTATCGGTGAATATAGAGATGTTAATTGTATTGAGATTCATACAAGGGTTTGGGGCTTCTCTCTTTATGCCGAGTTCTTTGGCTTTACTCTTTGCTTCTTACCCAGATGCTCATAAACGTGCAAGAATGTTGGGAATTTGGACAGCGATTATTTCGGTTGCTACAGGAACAGGTTCATTTATTGGCGGAACGATGATTGGTCTTTGGGGCTGGAGATCTATATTTCTTGTCAATATTCCCCTTGGTATTATAACAATAATATCTATACTGATACTTGTTAAAAACAATGATGCTAATAAAACCGTAAAAATAGATTTTATAAGTAATTTACTTCTTGTTCTCAGTTTGGGAAGTTTGATTATTTATTTAGTGGAGGGAAATCAGTATGGTTACGGAAATATGACTTTAATGATTTTTCTGGTATTAGCAGTAATTTTTGCAGTAGTGTTATTCCTTAGAGAAAAAACAAGTCAAGCACCTATTGTTCCGCATCATTTATTAAAAAATGCTCAATTCCTTACATCAAATATTTTGGGACTAGCAATAAATATCTCGCTTTATGGAATTGTGTTAGTTTTTGGCTTGTATTTTCAAACTTATTTGAAACTGTCTCCAATGGTTTCTGGACTTTTGATATTGCCAGGGATGATTGTTCTCATTATAGGTAATCTCCTTTATGCTAAAGTCGTAAAAAGAATAAAAGCAGGCACTTTAGCTAAGAGTTCAATCATACTTTGTATTGCTGGCGCATTGGGAATCGTTATTTTTGGGGTTTTGTTTGAAAACATTCCACTTTATCTTTTAATTGTTCTTTTTGCCCTAATGACTTTTGGGATAGGGATTTTAACCCCTGCTACAACAACATTACTTATGGAGGCCGCTGGACAGAAATTTTCTGGTATTGCTGGTGCAACTTTGAATGCTAACAAACAAATTGGAGGTCTATTTGGAACAGCAATCATGGGAATTGTTATCGCAAGTTTAACAAAAAATTGGGAAATGGTGCTTGTTGCTACATTCTCTATCAATGTTGTTCTATATGTTATGACGTGGATTCTTGCATCTAGGTTCTTGAAACATAGCGAGATAATCTAAACCTACATAAAACAATTTTAAATAGGCATAATATCCTTATAGAAAGTTGCAACATCATAGTTATCAAAAATCTATAAATTATTCTTTGGAGTAATGTCAAATATAAAGAGTTTCCCAAAGTTATAAGGAGGAGAAATTATAGGAATTTTCGAATTTTTTAACAAAAATGTTGAAAAAGAACTTTTTGAAAACTACACAAGTAATAAAATGTCTGTACGCTATGAAGCAGCTAAACATCATCCTTATCGTATTTTTCTAAGTAAACTTGTAGGGACAGTTTATGTAAAAATTCCTTATGAGAGAAAACTTTATAAAAGTGGAGAACTTCTTTTAGTTATAGAAAGTCTTAAAATACCAAATGAAGTTTGTATGGAGGAAGAGGGTTATCTGGAAGATATCATGGTGAATGATGGTGATTTTGTCATGTATGACACTCCATTACTTCTTATAAGGCCAATAGAAATTAAAAAATGATACCCGAATTGCTAGTTGATTTTTAAAATCGTGAAAAACTAAATAAGCCGTGCTTTTCTCTTCTTAAACAACCAAGAATAAGATGAGAAAGGCACGACTTATTTTGATTCAAAAGAACTCACGATAAAGCGTCCGAACTGTCTTTTTTTCGTCTTTTTGCAGGACGATGAACAGCAGTGTGACCTCGCTTGCGCCTTGCATGAGTGTCTCGATTTTGATTTTTTCATTGGCAAGGGCGGTCGTGGCACGGCTGGTGATATGGGTTTGTTGGCGGATTTCTTCGCTGACAGCTGTGACGACTGACAGGCCGCGCAAAATCGAGAAATCATCTGGCTGCAAGCTCTCAAGCACACGCTCTGTCAGCGCTTTTTCGACTTGCACACTCAGATATATTTCTCTGACTAAGATGGAAATGTCGTCAATTCCAGTGGTGATAGCCTCAAATTGAATGCCTAAATTCTCTAGAATTTCAAAGAATTTTCGGCCGAAACTCAAATCACGATAGAGCAAATATTTGTTGATTTTAATAATCACAAAGCCGCTTGACGACGCAATCCCGACCACTGGCATGTCAATCGTCCATTGAGGCACGATGCGGGTTCCTTTGGCTGACAGATTGTTCGTATTTCTGAGTACCATCGGCACGCCGGCACGCGCCGCGGGGATCAGTGACTCTTCGTGGAGGACTGAAAATCCTGCAAATGACAGCTCACGCATTTCGCGATAGGTCACTTCTTCTATGATGACGGGATTCTCAACGGTGTGCGGATTGGCGGAAAAGATGCCGTCCACATCGGTGAAGTTCTCGTAGAGCTTGGCCTTGACGGCGGCCGCAATGATAGAGCCCGTGATGTCCGAGCCGCCTCGAGAGAAAGTACAGATTTCGCCAGAGCGCGTTACGCCAAAAAATCCTGGAATGACGAGGATTTCTTTTTCAGCGAGCGGAATCAATTTCTCTATTTCTGCGTAAGCTTCGGGCAATAGTTCCGCGTGTGACGGGCGATTGGAGACGAAAAGACCAGCCTCGCGCGGGCTGACATAGCGCGCTGTCAGCCCATTTTTTCTGAAAAATGCGGCCACAAGTCGCGCTGATAAATCTTCACCTGTCGCTAAAAAACTGTCATAGGTAAAGCCATTATCCAAAGGAAGTTTGGCAAGTCCGTAGATTCTGTTTGTAATTTCTGGGAGAATGTCTGTCAGCTCGAGCGCGCTGACAATTTCCTGAAAACGACCTATCAGCTGGCTTTGAATGGCCGTAAAATCCTTATCTAACTTGTAAGCTGTGAAATAGTCAATGAGCAAATCCGTGACTTTGACGTCCTCAGGCGACCTTTTTCCAGGCGCCGAAACCACCACAAAACGCCTGCTTCTGTCAGCGCTGACAATCTCAAAAACCTTGCAAATCTGACCTGCTGAAGCCAGCGAAGAACCGCCAAATTTTGTAACTTTCATTTTCATCATTTCTAAAAACGTTTTATGACGGTCTTTTACGACAATCTATTTCTAAAATCTTCATAGCCAAAACTTTTGACGAGCTCTAGCTCTCCAGAAGCGCGTTTGATGGCAATACTTGGCAGGGCAATGCCGTTAAAGGTGTTGTTTTTCACCATCGAGTAATGCGCCATATCTGTAAAGGTCAGCACATCGCCGATTTCAAGCGGCTTATCGAAGGAATAATCGCCAATTATATCACCTGCCAAACAAGACGGACCGCCAAGGCGATATGTATAAGCCTTTTCACCCGCTTCTGCCGAGCCGATAATAAAGGGCCGATAAGGCATCTCAATCACGTCAGGCATGTGCGTCGCGGCCGATGTGTCGAGAATCGCGTTCATGATGCCATTATTTTCAACAAAGTCAACCACCGTCGCATCCAAAAAGCCCGTATTTAAGACAACGGCTTCACCCGGTTCAAGATAGACTTGCACGTCATACTTGTCTTGAATGCGCCTAACTTCTGAAATCAAGGTTTCAATGTCGTAATCCGAACGTGTGATATGATGACCGCCACCGAAATTCAGCCATTTCAGCTGCGGTAGATAGTCGCCGAACTTTTCTTCAATCGCCACAAGCGTCTTGACGAGGTCATCAGAATTCTGCTCGCAAAGCGTGTGAAAATGCAGGCCTGACAAGCCTTGCCAGTCTTCTTCTGTCAGGGCTGACAGATTTGCAGCCGTCGTGCCGAGCCGTGAACCAGGCGCTGCAGGATCATAAATGGCATGCCCCTCTTCCTGCGTCGAAAACTCAGGATTGACACGCAAGCCACAGTCCTTACCAGCCGCTAGCGCGCGAGTTTTGAACTTTTTCCATTGAGCCGGCGTATTGAAAACCATATGCTGACAATTAGTCAAAACCTCGTCAAACTCGCGGTCGATATAGGCAGGCGAGAAAATATGCGTCTCGCCGCCAAACTCCTCAAAGCCAAGTCTCACTTCATGAAGACTGGAGGCGGTTGTGCCGTCCAGATATTGGCTGATAAGAGGATACAAACTGAACATCGAAAAAGCTTTTTGGGCAAGTAAAATCTTGGCTCCACTGCGCGCTTTGACGGATTTCAAAAGTTCGAGATTCTTGATGAGCAAAGCTTCATCAACGTAATAATAAGGTGTGTGGAGTTGTTGTTTCATGTTTTCCTCTGTTATATTATCGAGTTTCAAAAAAGCAGAATTTGTTGATCCTCAAAAATTTGCTCATTTTTCAAAACTTCAAAAGTTTCTGGGGCATAGTTAGTCAACAAAATTTCCTGACTTCCTCTGGCTTTACTGTTATGCGAAGCATTATTATAGTTGAAATTTAAGTAGTGTGTATGCACATTTTGACTCTCAATAAAATCAGATAAAATCTTATTAGTCTTGCCTTTATGCTCGACTACATTACTTAAAGCATACCGCACCCCCTGTTTGGTTAACCGTGAAAGTAGATGATACATTTCATACTCTTGATGTTCTGTCCAGTTTGAAAAACCTCTATTTCCATCGTTGTAACTCCCTGTCGTGATAAGATATGGGGGGTCTAAGTACACGAAATCCTCCTCTTTCAAACCAGATAAATCAACATCAGTAAAATAATTATCCGTAAATACAGAATCCATCGTTTGTACTTTACTCAAAAAGTTAAATAAATTTTGTTCCATATTCTCACTAAAACAGCTTCGATTTCTCCCAAAAGGATTATTAAACTCCATTGAGTTATTAAATCGGAATTGATAGTTATAGCTATAGGAGACGAGGACATATAAATCTAACGGATTAGGATTTTTATTATATTTTCTTCGAAAATCAAGATAAGCCTTTTCATCTTCTTTTGATAACTGATACTTGGTAATTTTATTTTTGATTTCTATTATTAGCTCTTGTGGATTTTTTGTAGCAAAATAGCGAAACATTTCATTCATACGATTGTTCATATCATTAAAAATATGGTGATTCGCCTGCACATTTATTCCTACATTTGCCCCTCCACTAAACAAATCGACAAAAGTATTTATGTTTTCAGGAAACAATGGTAAAATTTGCGGTAATAACTTATACTTTCCGCCAATATAATTTAACGGACTCTTAATATATTTAGGAAGAAGAACTTGCTTTTTTGACCGAATCCTTATTGTTTTATTATATGAAACTTTCTTTTTTTGTATGTAAATCAGTAATTCATATAAATCATAGCTAGCAGAAGGATTTTTAGACTTATATTTTTGATAAGAAATTTTCTTTATATTGATGTTTCCATCAATAGCATATTTTTTCAACAATCCAATCAAATCAGCTTCAGGAATAATTCCCTCATTGTTGTAACTCAAAATAATATACGTTGTATCAAGATTTTTAATAAGATCTTCCATCGCTTCAAAAGCTAATTTAGCATTGGAATAATCACTTTTTAGCTTTTTATAATCAAAAAGCCTTGTCTTACCCGATAGCTTTGGTTTATCATTTCTGGCTATATTTTCCAAAACGTGATAGTTCGGTGCATACTGACGTTTATTGTAAGGAGTATCAATATAAGTAATATCAACTGATATTTTTTTTACTAACTCATTTGAATTTTCATTAAAAGCTTGATTATGTTGTTGATTATTTGTCAAATCAAGAGGTAAAAGTTCTAACTTCTTTAATGCTCGTTTATCCCATTTTTTCAAGAATGCACCATAAGTACCTGTTGTGTTACTTACAAATGGAATTGCTTCAAGAAGACTTGCTAGCAAATAAAAATATTCACTTTCAGAAAGTAAATCCTGTTCTTTCCAGTTATCAATTTCATCTCGAATAAAATCAATGCGCTTTGCATTTTCAACCGAAAAATACATCGCCTCCCCAGTTGGGCTATATTCTTTTTCATAATAACCAATATGACTACAAAAATCCGTAAAAGTATTCAGATAATCTAAAGGATTTTCAATATTTATTTTTTTCAATCTAATAAATTGTGGTTGTTCATTATTTACGATTTTTCCTTGAGCAATAGCATAACTAAAATAAAGAAAATCATTTGTTAAAATTTGATAGTCCTTTTTGAAATAGCTACTAACGATGTTACTCCCTCCAAAAAGATCAAGAAATGTTTTGTTATCTGATTTAATATTTTGAGAGATAAACTCTTGAATTTCAGTTAGAAGATTAAGCTTTGAACCGATATAACGCATATTCACATCCCCTTTCATCCTTGTAGCAATTATACTTTATTTTTTATGAAATGTCATCAAAAAACAACTTACTCTTTGAAGTCGCTTTTTGATGTCACTAACTAAAATTCTTTTCATAATCTTTATATGCAATATTATAGTCTAGGATTTGTGCTTTCACTTCATCCTTTGTTATCTTTTCAGCTTTAAATTGATTAGCAAGGAGTAACAATTTTACAAATTCTAACGCTCCCCCCTCGATTCCTACGCCTTGTCTAAAATTCTTAAGTTGCATTTCATACTTTCCTGCAAAACTCCCTGAAACATATGCAAAGTAAGTATTTGCTAACCCTTTAGGAGAAATATCCCACCAAGTAGGAATAATCTTTTCATCTCGTTCTTCAAATTGCCTTAAATATCTTCTCATTGCATCAGTATGATGAGCAGTTAGCGGGAAACCTTCCGAGTAGGCTTTAGAATCAAGAATAAATGCACAATCTTTATCCCAAACCAAACCGTCTGGTCTATTACTTCCTCCAAGGTGTTGCCCCAAAAAGCCAAGTTCATCAGTAAAAAGTTGGGTAGAAATTACTTCAAACTCTGTATTTTCTGCCTTTGTCGTTTTCTTTTTAGCCGCAATATCAATTCCCTTAAGATAACTATGACTGATGTGAGTAAGCCTTGAGCGTATCAAATTTTTGAACTTATCAATATCTGTTTTTTCCAATACAGCTTCACGCTCAATCGGAATTTCAAAATCTAACAACTTTTCCTTTAAAGTAAGCTCATCATTTAAATTGGTGATTTCAATACCTATTCTTTCTAGCCCCTTGCAATCATCAATTATTTCTTCTGGAGTAATTTCTAGTTTTGGATAATCTGCATTGATAGAATCTGCAAGTTTTTGAGGACTTATCGGATTTTTCTTTTCTGACAAATATTTCAAAATCAAAGAACGGGAAGTTTTTAAAACACTTGCATTTTTATCCTTAGTAGCCAAGAACTCCCACATTACACGCTTGGGACTTCGTGAATAACGAGAACCACCATTTACCTGTTTCAAGGCTGTCAATCCTTTTGCGGTAATCTGGTACATCGGACCTACTGAAAGGGAAAAGTCTTTTCCATTATACTCATGCCTCACTTTTTCTGACGTTGCAGTAGCAAGTCCAGATTTCACGAGAACCCCAGCTAGCCAACGCATATACTTATCTGAAGTTCCCTCAAAATTCGATTTAATTTTTTTCTTAGCTTCTTTATCGTTTTCAATTTCGGCTTGCGCTAAACTATTGAGGTAGATTTGAACAGGAATACTACCAAATCCTAATTCATCTATGAATCCAAAATTTTCTGCTAAATCAAACTTAGAAAATTTTTTCGTGGGATTCTTTCCTAACAATCTAATCAACCATACAGCATACGGGTATTCTAATAATCGCTGATACATGAAATTATTTAGCTCTGTCACTTTGTTCTCATCATACAATTTAGAAGCTTCACGACCAAGAGAGGTTACAATAAAACTTTTACTAGCTCTTTGAAACTG
>JAIRUS010000048.1 GCA_031254295.1 Streptococcaceae bacterium
AATCAGCTCGCCAGTCTCCATCTGACGCGGCCCGAAGTCATCAATGACAGCCGTTCCCGAATAGGGCTTATTGGCTTCACGAATCACTTTACGACCAGAAAATTCTTCAATTTTAGTCAAAAGTTCCTCTGGAAAGCCGCCAGGATATACTGGAAATGGATCAACGATATCAAGTCCCATGATTTCCCAGTGACCTGTCATCGTGTCTTTACCGTTTGAAACTTCTTCGAGCTTTGTCGTATAGCCAAGCGGCACATCTGTTGCTGCGACCGTCTTGAGGGGCGTGATATTTCCTAGACCAATTTTTTGAAAGTTTGGCACGTCAAGCCCGACTTGCTCTGAAATGTGGCCGATGGTGTTTGAGCCAGTGTCTGGTGTCTTTTGGTTAAAGAAATTCCCCGCATCTGGCGCTTCACCAATACCTGCAGAGTCCATGACAATAACATGAACACGACCAAATTTTTTATGTGACATTTATTCTCCTTTGAAGTACGTTCGCGCGAGCGCTCGGTATGAATAACGCTCGCGCGTGAGCGCCTTTAGATTGTGATGCTATTTAGTTTATTTTGACTTGATATAGTTTGTACCATCTGCCTTAGGCGCAATCGCTTTTCCAAAGAACGCTGCCAAGACAACAATCGTGATGATATATGGTGCCATAGATAGAAATGCAGATGGGATTTGCTTGATGACTGGAATTTGGTAGCCGATTGTCGCAAGTGACATCGCCAATCCAAAGAAGAGGGACGCTCCCATCGCACCGATTGGGTTCCATTTCCCAAAAATCATAGCTGCCATAGAAATGAAGCCTTGTCCCACAATCGTCGTGACTGAGAAGTTATTTGAAATTGATTGCGCAAGAACTGCTCCACCAATACCTCCAAGTACACCTGACAAGATAACACCTGAATAACGCATAGCGTAAACATTGATACCGAGTGTATCTGCTGCTTGTGGATGTTCACCAACAGAGCGCAGACGCAAGCCAAAGCGAGTTTTAAAGATAACAAACCACGATAGTATCGCTACAAGAACTGCAATAAAACCTGGGGCAAAAGTTCCGCCAAACAAGATTGAACCAATAAATGGAATCTTAGATAAAAGAGGAAAATCAAAGTTGCCAAAAGGTTGAGTAATCGTTTGAGATGAGCCAGTACCATATATAGTCGTCAAGAGGAAGACACCCAGAGCTGGTGCCATAAGATTTATTACTGTACCAGAGATGATATGATCCGCATGAAAAGTTATTGTTGCCAGAGCATGTAGACTCGCAAGCAGAGCCCCAACAATTGCGCCGACCAAAAGGCCAAGCCATGGCGTCATGGCGCCAAAAGTTCCAGCAAACTCCAAATTAAAGACAACTGAGCTAAAAGCTCCCATTGTCATAATGCCTTCAAGACTGACATTTACAATTCCTGAACGTTCTGAGAAGACACCACCAATTGATGTGAAAATCAATGGAGTTGAATAAACAAGGGCTGATGAAACAATCAGCTGAAGCATTGATTCTAAATTCATTATTCGTCTCCCTCCCCTTCAGTCGCCAACTCTTTTGCTTTCTTTCCTACCTTGCTCGCTTCACTATGCACTTCACGCGCCTTTGGTAAGAGTGTCTCAATTACAAATTTAATCGCAATAAAGAAGATAATTGAAGCTGTGACAATCGAGACAATCTCCTGTGGAATATTCGCAATTGTCATACCTGCTCTACCAACTTGCAAGACAGCAAAGAGTAAGGCAGCAAACAAAATTCCAATAGGCGAGCTTTGACCTAGCAAAGCAACAGCCATTCCATCAAAACCAATAGACATTGACGCATGTTGTAGCGCAAAGTATTGCATTGTTCCAACACCATATACCACACCACCAAGACCTGATAAAGCGCCTGCAATAACCATCGACATGATAACTGTTCGCTTAGCTGAAATTCCTGCGTACTCTGCTGCAGATGGATTGAGACCAACCGCCTTGATTTCAAAGCCAAGTGTCGTACGCGCAAAAATAACAGCTACAATAATTAAGGCAATAATAGCAAAGAAAATACCAATATTTAATGAAGAACCATCTGTTAGATTTGTCAACCAACTCACACGAAAACTAGCATTTTGCCCCACCAGCTTTGTATTATCAGAAGCTGCTGTTTGAATAATACTCTTTGAAAAAACACTTTTGAGCATAAAAGTAGAAGCATAAAGCACCACATAGTTCATCATGATGGTTACGATAACCTCTGAAGTTCCAAGTAATGCCTTAAGCAAACCGGGAATGACACTCATTATCATGCCACCAACCATACCAACTACTAGAGTCAATGGAATTAGAACAAAGGCAGGTAAACTTGGAAAAGAAAGAGCAAACCAGATAGACAAAATCCAGCCTGCCAAGGCCTGTCCTGACATTCCAATATTAAAGAGGCCTGCTTTCATTGAAACTGCAAACGATAAGGCTGTCAAAATCAATGGACCTGCTGTTGAAAGCGTCTCGCCTATGGAACGAGATGTTCCAAAAGCTGCATAAAAAAGTTCTGTATAACCAACAATTGGATCATAACCTGATATCAACATCACGATTGCGCCCAATAAAAAACCTGCCAGCACCGCTATAACTGGCACTAGTATCTTTTTCAGTTTAGGATTCATTGACCTTACCTCCTACCATCAAAATTCCCAGCTCATTTTTAGATGTATCAGCTGGTTTTACTTCGCCTTGAATCTTACCGTCATGTATAACTGCAATACGATCTGAAAGGTTCAAGATTTCATCTAATTCAAAAGATACTACAAGCACCGCTTTTCCTTCATCACGCGCCTGAATCAGGCGCTTATGTATATACTCAATCGCACCAACATCTAGACCACGAGTGGGCTGACTGACAATCAAAAGATCTGGATTGCGATCCATCTCACGCGCAATAATGGCTTTTTGCTGATTACCACCAGAGAGTGCTGCAGCTGTTACAAATTCACCCGCACCACGCACATCAAACTCTTCCATAAGTTCGCGCGCATGCTGATTAATATAGTTATAATTTAAAAATCCTGACTTAGAGTTTGGTTCTTTGTAGTAAGTTTGGATTGCGATATTCTCTGCCACTGTCATTTCAAGAACAAGTCCATCACGATGCCGGTCTTCTGGAACATGCCCAACTGACATTTCTGTAATTTGACGTGGGCGATTATTCGTGATGTCTTTTCCCTTGAGTGTTACGGTTCCTGACTCCACTTTCATCAACCCCGTAATGCCCTTGACGAGCTCAGACTGACCATTTCCATCAATTCCTGCAAGACCAACAATTTCACCTGCTCTTACTTGCAAAGAAAGACTTTTTACAGCTTCTGCCCCACGTGATTCTTTTACCACGAGATTCTTAATATCAAGAACGACTTCTTTAGGTTGTGCTTCCTTTTTTTCAGTGACAAATGATACCGCATGACCAACCATCATCTCTGCAAGTTCTTGATTTGAACGTCCCGCAACTTCTGTTGTTTCGATAGATTTTCCACGACGAATCACTGTTACTCTGTCCGCAACAGCACGAATTTCGTCAAGTTTGTGGGTAATCAGTAGAACTGACTTACCTTCTTTGACGAGATTCTTTAAAACCTCCATCAACTCTCCGATTTCTGCTGGTGTCAAAACAGCCGTTGGCTCATCAAAAATCAAAATATCCGCGCCCCGATAAAGTGTCTTCAATATTTCCACGCGTTGTTGCATCCCGACATTAATGTCGCGCACAAGAGAATCTAAATCAACTTGCAAGTTATATTTGTTAGAAAGTTCTTGTACTTGCACACGCGCTGCTTTTAGATCAAGAGTGAGACCTTTGGTTGTTTCACTTCCTAAAACGATATTCTCAATAACAGTAAAAGCATCCACCAACATAAAATGTTGATGCACCATGCCAATACCTAGCTTACTTGCTTTTGACGGACTATCAATTTCGACTAGGTCTCCATTTACCTTTATAATTCCATCTGACGGCTGTAAGATACCCGAAAGCTGATTCATCAAGGTTGATTTTCCAGCACCATTTTCACCCAAAAGAGCATGAATTTCACCTTTTTTAAGCTGAAGGTTGATATGATCATTGGCCACAAAATTTCCAAAGACTTTTGTTACCTCGATCATTTCAATAACATTTTCAGTCATCAATTAATCCTTTCGAAAAAAGTTTCTGTCTTATTTTATCAAATTTTGAAAATAAAACAAACGCTTTCAACTCTATAGAAAATCCTAAAATTCTCTATAAACTTAAATCAATCACAATCTAAAATATACTCTATGATTGTGATTGATTCTTAAATGTTTTTATAAAATACTCTGAAACCATAAGAAAAACTGGATTCCTCCAGTTTTCTCTCATTTTATTTTTCGGGAACTACTACCTTACCTGATACGATATCTGCTTTGGCAGAAGCCACTGCATCTTTCGCAGCAGAGTCAAGGCTTGTTGTTGTCAAATCAACACCACTATTCTTCAAATTATAAATGAGGGTTTCACCAGATGGGAATTTTCCGTCAACTGTCTTTTGTGAGACATCTTTTACGACAGTACCAACACCTTTAAGGGTTGACGCTAATACAAAGTTAGAACTCTTGTTATCTTTAGAAGTATAACTACCTTCGTCTTTTTGATCACGGTCAACACCGATAACCCAAACTTTATCTGCTTCGTTCTTGCCTTCGTTTACAACCTTAGCTTGAGCAAATACACCTGCTCCCACGCCACCTGCTGCCTGATAAATAACATCTGCACCTGCTGCATACATAGATTGTGCTAATGTTTTTCCTTTACCCGCATCTGTAAATGAATTTGCAAGTTGTGAGTCAATCGTAATTGAAGGATCTACAGATTTTACACCTGCTTCAAAGCCGACACGGAAACGTGTGATAACATCTGAGTCCATACCGCCGATAAAGCCAACATGTTTTGTCTTTGTTGTTTTAGCGGCTGCAACACCTGCAAGGTATGCTGCTTCATTATCCGCAAAAGTTGCAGAAACTGTGTTGCTACCTGTAATTGTTGAGTCTATAATGGCAAACTTAGTATTAGGGTTTGCTTTAGCGGCTTGTTGAGTTGCAGTTTGCAATGAGAAGCCAATACCAAACACTAGCTTATAACCACCAGAGATTGCAGATGTAAAGTTATTCGCATAGTCTGCTTCTGAGTTAGATTGGAAGTAGTTGATTCCATTTCCTTTTGAGAGGTTCTCTGTTTTTCCCCAAGCTTGCAAGCCTTCCCAAGCTCCTTGGTTAAATGACTTATCGTTAACACCACCTGTGTCTGTGACAAGTGCAACTTTAAGGTCTGTTTTTGCCTTACCAGTAGATGAACTACTATTTGCACGACAACCTGCAAGAAGAGCAACAGCCGCAAGTCCAATGACTCCGAGTCCGAAAAGACGTTTTTTGTTCATTTGAGAACAACCTCCTAATTTTTGGGTTTATAGTATTGTAACCTTATTAATATTAAACAATTAGCAGCATAAAATCAAGCAAAATCAGATTTTAAAAAATTTTTTTCTTTAAACGTTTGTGTTTAGGTCTGTTTTTTTGAAATGATAGGGTAAGAGCTCTAGAATTGTAGTTTCCATGGCCTCTAAATCTTTAGAAAGTAAGTAAACAGGTGTTTCATCTGTACAAAATTCACTTAAAACCTGACGGCAAGCACCGCACGGACTGATTGGTTCTAAAGTTTCACCATAGATGTACACGGCAGAAAAACTTGTTTCTCCTTCTGAAACCGCCTTGAATAAAGCCGTTCTTTCCGCACAGTTAGAAAGTCCATAACTGGCATTTTCAACATTACAGCCTTGATAAACCTTACCTGAGCCTGCTACTAAGACCGCTCCTACTTGAAAATGCGAATAAGGAACATAAGCACTCTTTGCTGCCTCTTTTGCTAGTTCCGCAAGCTTTCTCTCCATTAGTAGCCTGCTCCTACTTTGCCTTCCATGATTTCCACACCATTTGATGTTCCTAAACGAGTCGCTCCAGCTTCAATCATAGCTTCTGCATCTGCTAGTGAACGTACACCGCCAGAAGCCTTCACGCCAAGATCTGGCCCTACTGTCTTACACATCAAGGCAATATCTGCTACTGTTGCGCCTGCTGTTGAAAAACCAGTTGAAGTCTTAACAAAATCTGCACCTGCGCGAACTGCAGCTTCGCAAGCCTTAACTTTTTCCTCGTCAGTCAAAAGAGACGTCTCAATAATAACTTTGAGAATATGACCTTCTTTAACAGCGTTGACTGTTGCAATATCAGACTCAACAAGCGCCCAGTTACCATCTTTGGCAGCACCAATGTTGATGACCATATCAATTTCATCTGCACCATTTGCAATAGCCTCTTTCGCTTCAAAAGCTTTCACTGTTGAAGTATTCACTCCAAGAGGAAAACCAATTACTGTACAAACTTTGACATCACTATCAGAAAGCTCTTTAGCAGCATAACTCACCCATGTTGGATTGATACAGACTGACATAAAATCATATTTTTTGGCTTCTGCAAGAATTTGGTCAACTTTTGCTTTTGGAGCATCTGCTTTAAGAATTGTATGATCAATGTATTTATTAAGTTCCATTTTTTACCTGTTTCTATTTTATTAGCTTTGATTAACGAATCACTTCGATAATTTCTTTATATTCTTTTTTATTGTTACCGATAACAAGCGCTGCTTTAAACTCCTCTACAAGCTCAGCTGTAATTGGCTTGTTACTGTAAAGTCTGGCTATCACATCGCCTGGCTTCACCGCATCACCAACTTTTGTAACAAGATTAATGCCTGCTTGAAAATCAATTGAATCAGCCTTTGTCGCGCGTCCTGCACCTAATTTCATTGCCACAACACCAATACCAAATGCAGCCATCTCCTCCATGAAACCTTGCTGGTCAGCTAGCAATTCAAGCTCATACTCAACTTCAAGTGGAGCTGTTAAGTTCGAAGCATCTCCCCCTTGGGCTTCAATCATTTCAAGTAATTTTGCATAAGCTAAACCATTATCAAAATGTGCCATAATTTCTTCGATTGATTTTTCAACGCCTGCAAGTTGCAACATCAATTGAGCTAACTCAGCGATATACTCACGAAATTCTTTAGTTGATTTTCCAGTCAATACCTCAACTGCTTCTGCAATTTCATTATGGTTTCCAATGGCATAGCCAAGAGGCTGATTCATATCTGTGATAACAGCTACCGTCTTACGTCCAACTGCATTTCCCAAATCAACCATGGTTCTTGCTAATTCACGCGCCTCTTCAACCGACTTCATGAATGCCCCATTACCAACCGTCACATCAAGCAAAATGGCATCACTACCTGAAGCAATTTTTTTAGACATGATTGAGGAAGCAATCAGTGGAATTTGATCTACTGTCGCCGTTACATCACGTAATGCATAAAGAAGTTTATCGGCCTTAACCAAGTCATCTGATTGACCAATAATTGCCAAGCCTTTATCACGAACTTGAGCTTTAAAGTCTGCAATCGTATGCTCGATTTTAAATCCTGGAATTGACTCTAACTTATCCAATGTTCCGCCAGTATGCCCGAGACCTCGACCCGACATCTTAGCTACTGGCACATCGAACGACGCGACCAATGGTACCAAAATAATTGAGACCTTATCACCGACACCACCTGTTGAATGCTTGTCAACCTTAATTCCTGGAATATCACTCAAATCAATTTGAGCTCCACTCGCCACCATTGCCATTGTCAAGTCTGCAATTTCAGTCGTATCCATGCCTTGGAAATAGACCGCCATAGCAAATGCAGACATCTGATAATCCGGCACAAGTCCTGTTACATAGTTTTCAATAATCCAATCAATCTCAGATTTTTTCAGTTTCCCGCCATCACGCTTCTTCTGAATCAAATCCACCATTCTATATGACATTTTTCCTCCTTTAGTAAATGAATAGTGTCAATATAAAAACTTACAAAATTTAGATATGCTTTGAGTTTTACCAAAATAAAAACCTAGATCCTTTTTTCTGTTCTATTTTCATCAATAGTATAACAGTAACAGTAGAATCTCGGCTATTGTAAAATTCCCAGAAAATCTAATAAAGTTCGTGGCTTAAGCTATAAGCCCTTTATCCTCTAATAATTTTAGAAGAATTGTAATAAATTAAAGTTATTATATCATAGTTTAAGTTTTTTGTCATACTTTTGTAACCGCTTCATTTTATTTTTATCTATATCCAGTAAGATAAACAAACACTATTTTTTAATGATAGAACTGTCCCGTTTCAACTTGATAAAGTTGCACTTCGGGGTTGGTATTGAAATTCATGGTATTTGTATCATCCAAATCAATATAATGTGGGTGTGTTCCAAATCTTAAGCCTCCAATATGACCGATAAGCGTAAGAACATCTCCTTCAGGTACATTCAACTTTTTAGCTATACTTTGTTGAAAAGTCTCGTCAGTATCTTTCATTTGGTTATACCATTCAAGATCATTCAAGGTCTCTTGCTCAAAAGGCTTTGTAAAATTTGCCGAGTGCGATAAGGTCAACCATTTTCTAGCTACTTTGATAACTAGCAGACGAGGTTCGTTAAAGCCTATTGCCATCTCATTTAAAAGAAAGGCACGTTGATTAGCCGAGAGTTTATTCCATTCAGCTCTTGACTCTTCCCAGCCATTGGGTGCCTGTCCCTCATAAAGATCAATTTGGCCATTTAGATTCGACTGTCGTTCCGTATCTGTGACTCCTTTTGAGGCCATCTGAAACCACATATCCTCATGATTTCCAACTAAAACAACCACATGATAACCTTCTGCTGGCAAAGTATGAGCTAGATAAAGCAGTGCATGCATACCTTCTGGCCCTCGATCAATTGTATCTCCCAACACAAAAAGTCGATCTGCTTTAGCAAATCTAACGTCCGCCAAAGCCTTTTTTAAACTAGCAAATCGCCCATGAATATCTGATACAAAAAAGTTTCTCTGATAATTCTTACCCGTGTTATCTATCTTAAACTTCTCAATTTTTTCTGCACTTGTAACTACTGAAACTGACGGTAAGCTCTTGTCAGTTTGCGTGGGTAAATTATAGGTCCAAATACTTATTCCGATCGTAAATATCAAAATAACTGCTAAACCTACTAAAGTCCAAAAAATAATAAGTAACTTTTTTCTCATTGTTTTATTTTATCAGAAAATGACTGCTAGCTGCTAGCTGGTAACCCAGACTTGATTTACTAAAAGAAGCAAAATTTAGTCTGCTCTAGATAAATTACCTTCCTATGATATAATCGTACT
The DNA here is from genome assembly GCA_031254295.1 of Streptococcaceae bacterium. GTDB lineage: Bacteria > Bacillota > Bacilli > Lactobacillales > Streptococcaceae > Lactovum. The sequence goes on from JAIRUS010000048.1 coordinate 9,273, forward strand.
AATGAAAAAGTTATATAAAATAGTAATTCTTCTGCTTATCATTTTCTCATCAACTCCAAGTTTTATCCCCTCTGTAGTAATGGCAGATACAACGACAACTGTTTCTGCTAAGGCTGCCATTGCAGTTGATGCCGCCAGCGGAAAGATTTTGTTCAACCAAAATGCTGATCAGGCTGGGCAAGGTATCGCCTCAATTACAAAATTGTTAACTGTCTATATGACTTACAAAGAAATCCAAGCTGGAAAGTTAAAATGGGCAGATAAAGTCAGCATCTCTGACTATGCCTATAGCCTCACGCAAGGCTCCGTTGCGAGTAACGTTGCCATGGCAAAAGGAGAAAGCTTTACCGTCCAAGACCTCGTCAACGCTTGCCTGATTCCATCGGCTAATTCTGCCGCAATTGCTTTAGCTGAAAAAATCGCGGGGACAGAACCTAAGTTTGTTGATACAATGACAGCTCAACTTAAAAGTTGGGGCGTTACAGACGCAAAGCTCATTAATTCCTCTGGCCTCAATAACACAGATCTCCCGCAGGCCAATTGGTATCCTGGAACAGATGGTACAGCTGAAAATACCATGTCAGCCAAGGACGTTGCAATCATTGCAGTTCACCTGCTCAAAGACTTCCCACAAGTCCTTCAAATCACCAAGCAGCAAACTCTTGTCTTTGACAAAGGGGGGGCTTCACAAACCGATATGGTAAATACAGATTTGATGCTTCCAAACAGCACTTATGCCTATTCAGGCCTTGATGGCTTAAAAACTGGAACTACTGTTCTGGCAGGAAGTTGCTTCGTGGGAACTGCTCAACAAAACGGCCTTCGAATTATCACAGTAGTTCTCAATGCTGATGACGGATCAGGCAGTGAAGATTCGCGCTTCGCAGTAACAAAAAGCCTAATGGCTAATATCTTTGAAACTTGGGAAGCCTACCAAATTTCACCAGCCAGAATTTCTTTGAAAGAATTTAAAACAGTCAAGGTAGTTAATGGAAAACAAAGCCAAGTTGCTGTTATTCCCAAAGATGATGTAAATGTCCTCGCTAAAAGTGCAAACGTCACCTATTCTTTGAAGTTTAGTAATAGCAAAATAAGTGTTGAAGCACCGCTAAAAAAAGGACAAGTCGTTGCCTCTGTTACCGCATCTACTACTGATAAACTAGGTTATCTTACAGGCTTTACTGGCCATTCCATTAGCTTGATTACAAGTAGCCCTGTTGCGAAAGCAAACCCATTCGTCATAGCATGGAATAGCTTCGTTAATTTCGTCAATAAGAATTTATAATTTAAAAAGGACATCTTGAAGATGCCCTTTTTTATAGCTATTCATAATTATTATACTTAAGCGATTGCTTTAACGATTCCTAGTAATACAGCACCAATAATAAATAATCCAGCACCGATTGAAATATAAACTTTTTCTTTAGCCGTCTTTTTCTCACCAAGAAATAATATCCCACCGACAGTCGAAATCAAAACCCCAAGCTGACTGAATGTCAAGGCAATTGCCAGCCCTGCCGCATTTGCAGCCAGTAACATAAAGACATTACCAAATCCCCACATTACACCTACAAACATATTTTTGAACACAAATTTATTGAAAGTTACGCGACCCTTAGCCAAGATAAAAGCACCCAACATCATACCAACTGACATTGGCAAAATCAATGAAAGCGTCTCAGGCTTACTCTTAAACCAGATATTCCATAAATCATTAAACAGAACAACATAGGCAACATAGCCAAGAGTCGAAATAGTCAACCAAGTAAGACCGCGTGAAAAGTTCATATTTTCCTGAATATGTGGACTATTTGGATCCTTTTTAGCCGTAAAATAGAACCCAATCAAAAGAAGAACAATTGCGATTCCACCCAGTATATATTGAAGTCCCTTGCCCCATTCATGAAAAGCAAGCACTCCAATGACTGAACCCAGCACAAGTTGAGTACCCCCAGATAAAGGACTGGCAACCGCTACACCCAAATTCTTCATTGAGTTAAATTGACCAAATTGACCAATCGCCCAAATCAAGCCACCAATAAATCCAAAGATAAAAACCTCTATATTCATTTGAGGACGAATCAGGATAAAGGCAACTAATGAAAATACAAAAGCTCCCATCGTCATCCCCATTGTTTGCTGCTTCGCATCACCACCAAGCTTATTTGCAGCAAAACCAATTGATCCCCAAAGAACCATTGGAACAAGTGAATATAAAATTCCTAACATAAAGTCTCCTATTTAAGATTAAAAAAAGTCAGCACTGGCTAACTTAAGTTCATACAATCAATCCAAACATGCGATTTTAGTCCATGAGGGAGTCGAACCCTCGATACCGGTCTGAGAAACCGGTGTCTTAACCGCTTGACCAATGGACCCTAACAAAACAAAAAAACAACTGCTTGGGAAAGCCCTTATCTC
>JAIRUS010000139.1 GCA_031254295.1 Streptococcaceae bacterium
TATCTTGGTGTCGGCTTCCAGTCAGAGTTTTACTACAACTACTATGCGCCAGCGCCTGCACGCGCCGAGGACAGCTACTTCTTCTCCCAAGGTGTGCGTTATGACCTTTTCGGCAGTGCACTCCAAGCCCATCTGACAACCCAAGTCCGCCAACAAGTTACCGTCAACTACTACGACCTCAAAGGGCATCAGATTGCCTCAACCGACCACTACCAATGGTTTACCAATCAAGACTACAAAGTCCCAACACCAACGATATCAGGTTATGGCTTTGTGAACTTCACACAGGACAGCTCCGTCGCGAATCACCCTGTCATCAACCTCTATTATGACAAGCAGAACGTCCAAGACTACCGCCAAGGTTATATCAATAATGCGGTCTACAATGACGGCACATTTTACACACCAAGTGTTAATGTGAACTTCTCAAACTATGGGGACACAAGCTATCAGGTGTCTTATGACAACTACGACCATACGCAAAACCTTGCGACCTTTAATCTGTTGGCGTCAAATCAGAAACCTGTCCAAGGTTCTGGAAGTGTGAGTGGAACAGGACTAACAGACCAAGAGTTACAAAACTATGCAAAAAATAGCGGAATTACAGTTGATGAAGCGATTACTCTGATTCAGTATATGGACGGAGTGGCTCAGGATAATTTAGGAGCTAATCAAAATCATGCGATTGACAACTCGCTAGCAAAGCCAGCTTATGGAGGAGATCCGAAACAAAATCTCTATAATGATTTTTCGATTGGTCAATATAGTACTAATGTTCAGGTAAGTGGTATTCTTAAGAAGATGCACAAAGGAGAAATCTTAGACTTACCTCATCTTGCGACAACTCTTGCGGCTTCAGAGAATAGTGGATTCAAAAAAGATACAACAAAACTTTTAGCTGGTTCTCCCTCTTTTTCTATCAAGTTTGTAGGTGGTGTTCCTTATTTATCTACTGGTTTTGATAAAACAGTTGTTTTACAACAAGATGGACTTACGGGAGATATATGGACAAATATAAACAGTGCAGATTATAATGCGGATGTAGACGCACTTATTATGGCCACCGATCCTAAATGGTCAAAATATCCGATGAATGAAAGAATAAAAAGATTTTATGCTCAAAGCCCAGCAGAGATAAAAGCAGAACGTAGCCGAGAGGTGCACGGATTGGGGAATTTTTCAGGAGGAGTACATTCACTAGGAACTCCAGCAGGAATGGTTCTTTTCACAAAAGGGTTACTTGATTCAATTACTAAAGATGATGTGAATAATGTCTTTAGCCCTTTGGTAAAATCAGTAAAAAGTGTAACTAAGGGAACAATAAATGTATTAAAAAATACAGCTAAAAGTATTTTTAATGGCGCAAGTAGAATCGTTCATAATGTGTACACTGGCTTTGCGGAAAAAGCGAAGGCAGCCGGTGAGGATATAAGCCAGCTTGTAAATGGCACAGTCCAAGGAGCTAAATATGAGCTTAACGCGCGTGTAGTCGCAAGACAGTTAGCAGAAGCAGCTCGAAATGCGATGAATTATGCTTCAAATATAGCCACAACGGTATGGAATGGTGTGACTTCGGTGTATAATAACTATATAGCGCCAGTTGTCAATGCAGTAAGCAACGTGGTAAGTCAAGTTGTGCAGGTGGCAGGAAATGTGATACATCAAGTAGCTCAGGCCGTTTCACACGTCGTAAATAATGTCGTACACGCGATTGGGAATGCGGTAAATGGAGTGGTCAATTGGGTAAAAAATCTTTGGTAAAAAAGAGAAATAAGTTCTTAGCATTGATAATCATATTCATCTCAACCATGATGGGGCTTTTTATGATGTTCGTTCCTTTAAGTTTGCTTGCAAAAGACAACTTAGCCAAATATTCCGTTTACTATGCAGGAAATTTACCGCATAAAAATGGTACAGATCCAGAGCTTGTGGCGATTATAGATAATCTGGATAAGATTTATATTCCAAATCTTGATAAGAGTTCTCGAGTAGATAATTTTCTTGGAGGGGATAATTATATCTATAGTAACGGGAAAAAATATCAGTATTTTTATGATGCAAAGCAAATAAATTATAAAGATTCTTTTAATGAGTTGCAAATCGAGAAAAATTGGTATTCAAAAGAGACTAATAAAATATACTATTTATATTTTATGTTGGGAAAAGACTACATTACTGAATTTTTTGACTCAACAGGAAAAATAACATTGTTTGAAAAAAATGATGATCTGTATAAAGTTACAAAAGTAGATTTGAAAAAGTTTAAAGAAAGTAAAGATATTCTTATCGGAAACATAATCAAAGCCAAGCAAAAACCAGTAATAAACCTTCAATTTATTTATAACTATTTGAATCAATCAAAGTTTAATTAATGGAATAAACGGAGTGGTCAATTGGGTAAAAAATCTTTGGTAAAAAAGAGAAGGAAAGTTTCGATAAGAATAATTGTGATATTGTCCATCCTATTGGGGCTTTTCATGTCCTTGGCTCCTTTAGCACAGCTTGCAAAGGATAATTTAGCCAAGTATTCGGTTTACTATGCGAGTAATTTGCCACATAAACAAGGGACGGATCCAGAGCTAGTAGCAATAATTGAGAACTTGGATAAGATTTATATTCCAAACCTTGATAAAAGTTCTCGAGTAGATAATTTTCTTGGAGGTGATAATTATATCTATAGTAAAGGGAAAAAATATCAATATTTCTATGATAGAAAGCAAATAAGTTATTATAAAAATCCTTCTTATGCTTCAAAAAATTTTTGGAGTAATTTTGAACTGGGAGTAATTTTGAACTGGGAGGAACTTGGTACCCCGAAAGTTTGAAAGGAAAATATTATTTAACTATTAGTTGGGGAAAGCAGTATATTTCTGAATACTTCAATTCAAAAGGAAGAGCCTCATATTTTGAAAAAGATGAAAAAGAATATACAGCAACGACATCAGATTTAAGAGATTTTGAGAGTAAGAAAAAAATCCTTATCGGAAACATTATTAAATCAAAGCAAAAACCAGTAATAAATCTCCAATTTATTTATAACTATTTGAATCAATCGAAGTTTAACTAGGGAAGAAAATCGTTAATATCGAATCGGAGATATTAACGATTTTTCAATTATTTTCACAACGTCGTGGAAGTCAGGAAATTTGATTCATCAGGTTGTTCAAGCCATTTCACATGCTGTAAATAATGTAGTACACCCTATAGATAATGCAGTAAATGGAAATAAAACAGTATTAAAGCCAAACAAATAGCGTCAATAAATCCTCAGTTTATTCAGAGCTCTCTAAACAACTCAAAATTTAACTAAAAAAACAAGTTTATACATGAAAATGAAGTGCCCTATGTGCCAATATTTCAATCAGTGCAAGCACTGGAAGTTGTGTTGTCAAATTACCTAATGGATAATATTTAGACCATTCCTCGAGAAGATTATAGGTCAGGCGGATATCCGCTAACTTTGCAATATTGTTATTCTCGTGATTTGTGATTGAAATAATCTTTGCACCAGAATTTTTAAATTCAATCGCCTTATTTACAACTTGCTCTGTGTTTCCTGATTCGGATAATATCAAAGCCACAATATCCGCACTTTTGTTGGCCTGGATAGCTTGAAATGGATCCGAAATCGCAAAAGCCCGCAGTCCAATATTAACAAAATATTTACTGCCATAATCACTGAGTGAGCCAGATGTTCCAACCCCGCAGAAGATACTATAATCAGCTTGAGCAACCATTTCTGCTGCCATTTCTAAATTCTTTTGATAAGCTGAACTATTTAGACGATTTAGAAACATTGAAAACTCTAGCATATTATCGTAATACTGCGTCTCTCTTGTAAGTACCAAAGTCTGCGCCTTCAAATAATACTTAAGCTCTGCCCAGCCATCAAACCCAAGCTTTTTGCACATATGAATAATCGTTGAAGTTGAGACATGAGGCTCCTCAGCAAACTCACGAATCGTTAAATTCAATAAATGCTCTGGATTTTTGACAACAACATTAAAAGCCCTCATTTCAAGACTATTCAATTGACGAATATCTGTGGATTCAAACATAAGCCTATTCTACCAAAAAACGCTTTACTTTGCTTTTAGCTATTCTATCTTGACAATGCCAGCTACAACTTGAAAAATTCAAAATCTTATAATATCTCGCCATTACTTTCGATAACTTTCTGATACCAGTAAAAGCTATCTTTTTTAGAACGTTCAAGTGTTCCGTTGCCGTCATTATCTTTGTCTACATAGATCACGCCGTAGCGTTTTTTCATTTCGCCGGTGCCTGCGCTGACAAGGTCAATGAAGCCCCAAGGCGTGTAGCCGATGAGGTTGACGCCGTCGTAGTCCACCGCGTCACGCATGGCTTCGATGTGTGCGCGCAGGTAGTCGATGCGGTAGTCGTCGTGAATGCTGCCGTCTGCCTCGACTTTGTCCACTGCGCCAAAACCATTTTCGACAATCATGGTCGGCAGATTATCGTAGCGCTCGGCAAACCAGTTGAGACTGTAACGCAGGCCTAGCGGATCAATTTGCCAGCCCCACTCGGAGGCTTTGACAAATTCATTTTTGACGAGGTCGCGGTCTTCAACGTAGTCAAAGGTTGGATTGCCGATTTCATTATCGGGATAATCAGGCAGTGTAACGCCGTGCCCTGGCATAATATTGCCCGACTCAGCGTCCGTTTTCGCGAGTTTTTGGTCTTTGATGGCAAAGCTCATATAGTAACTAAAGCCGACGTAGTCCACTTTCCCAGCCACAAGCGCCTTGAAATCCGCTACGGTGCGGTCAAGTTGGAAATCCTTGCGGGCAAAGTAAGTTTCCATGTAAGTCGGATAATGACCGCGCACGTGCACATCGCTAAACCAGTAACGGCGC
>JAIRUS010000087.1 GCA_031254295.1 Streptococcaceae bacterium
TTCCAATCAAACTGCACGCTCGTAACTTTTGGATTTTGAGCCTTGACATAATCTATCATTTCCTGTTCGTGCTTTTTCAAGAAATTAATTTGCATTTGCTTTGTATTTTCCTTTGACTGTGCTGTAAAGTCATGTGTCAAAAAAATATCAAAAGGTGTTCTTTGCGTCATTACTATTCCTCCTATAAGTAAGATTATTGGAATCGAAATTCCAAGTATTATTTTGGTTCGTTTCTTCATAATCACATTATATCATCAAGCTGCAAGCACTCACAACAGAATATAGAACACGTCGATGGGAAGTGTTAGATTATCTTCTTGTTTTCTCATGTAAAGTTTTAGATTTACATGGCCCTTGATATCTAATTTCTTTGTTATTATAATATTTTTTGTAAACGTTTACTAGAAAGAGGGAATATGACAGACAAATTTTATTGGGGAAACTCTGTCTCCAGTATGCAGACTGAAGGTGGCTGGAACGAGGGAGGAAAGTCACTTTCAGTTTATGACCTCGTTCAAGCTGGAGAAAATCATTCTGACTGGCACTTTGCAAATGACAATTACCACAACTATACTGAGGATCTTGACCTGATGCAGGACTTAGGTATGAATATGTACCGTTTCCAGACTTCTTGGTCTCGCTTAGTCAAAGACGGTGATGGTGACTTCAATGAAGAAGGCTTCGCCTACTACGATAAATTCATTGATGATTTACTGGATCGAGGTATAGAGCCGATGATCTGCCTTTATCACTTTGACATGCCGCTTCATCTCGCACAGACTTATAATGGCTTTATCAGTAAACATGTCAAAGAGGCTTTTATACGCTATGCAAAGGAAGTTGTACGTCGCTTTGCTGGGAAAGTCAAATATTGGATAACTTTCAACGAGCAAAATATCTTTCATTTCTCTGAGAGTTTTAAAATCTCTGGTTATCTAAAAGGCGAACGGACGATTGAAGAACTTTATCAAATATTTCATAACGTTATGGTTTGTCATGCCGAAATCTCAAACTTTATACATGAAACTACTGAGGCTAAAGTCGGCGGAATGTTGGCTTATTTAGAGATTTATCCTGCATCATGTAGGCCTGAGGACATCCAAGCAGCACGTGAGGTTGATGAGTTCTTGAATATCAGCTTGCTCGACTGTTATGCTCATGGTGAATACTCACGTGCCATGATGACCTATGTCAAAAACATCGGAATCGACATGAAAGCCAGTGCTGAGGAACTTGCGGCAATTAAAAAGCAAAAAAATGACTATATAGCCTTTAGCTACTATGCCTCTACAACAATCTCGGCTGGAAAAATTCCTGAAAATACTCCACCTAACTTATATTTAGACTTTGGCAAAGAAGCCAATCCATACATCCCAAGTTCAGAGTGGGGCTGGCAGATTGATCCACTTGGTTTTAGAGACATTTTAAATAAGGTTTATCATCGCTATCATATCCCTATGTTTCCAATTGAGAATGGTCTCGGTGTACGTGAGGTTTGGGACGGATTCTGTCCAATCCAAGATGACTACCGCATCGCCTATCATCACGACCATATCGTCTCCATGCTTGATGCTATACAACTTGATGGAGTCGAGGTGCTTGGTTATCTGGGCTGGGGGCTAATTGATATTTTAAGTTCACAGGGGGACATGGAAAAACGCTATGGCGTCGTCTATGTCAACCGAGGAAACCGTGACCTCCGCGATATGAAACGCATTCCCAAAAAGAGCTATGACTGGTTAAAATCTGTGATTCGATCTAACGCTACAAATATTTATCCCTCTAGAAAATAGAGGAATCTGAACAAAAAGGAGATAACTTATGGAAAATCAAGAAAAACCGAGCCTCGTCGAACGCTTTACCTATTTCTCCGCAAAAATAGGTAATCAAGTACATCTGCGCTCTCTGCGTGATGCCTTCACAACCATCATGCCAATGTTTATCTTAGCAGGTCTCGCTGTGCTATTTAACAATGTCGTCTTTCCAAAATTTCTATCTGGCGACACTTTGGTAAGCTTTCAAGTCTGGGGAAATGTCATTGTAAATGGTACTTTAAGCCTTGCCAGCATTTTGGCTGCGGCCATGATTTCATATTTTCTAGCTAAAAATAAAAATTTTGAAAATCCTATCGGCGCTGTACCTGTTTCGCTAACCGTCCTCATTGCGATGATGGCAATTAACTATTCACTAATACCAGTTGGGGCAAAGAAAGCCGTCACCGTCACAGGTATCTTGACTTATCAAGCACTCGGAACTCAAGGCATGTTTGCCGGTATCATCATCGGACTGGTCGCAACTGAGCTTTATATTCGTCTGGCTAGCAACCGACATCTACAAATTAATCTTGGGGATCAAGTCCCACCAGCTGTTGGAAAAGCTTTTAGTTCTCTAATTCCGACATTAATTGTTGTGTCTCTCTTTGCTGTTCTCTCGGCTATCTTGGCAGGCTTCCATACAGACCTGATTGCCATCATCTCAAAAGGAATCCAAGAGCCACTGCGTGCTGTCAATACTTCTTTACCGGGCTATCTGCTTATCTATTCATTCGGAAATTTCCTATTTGGGCTGGGTATCCACCAAACTGTTATCAACGGCGTCTTGCTTGATCCCCTCATGCTTGTCAATATGAATCAAAACATGGCAGCCGTGCAAGCAGGGAAAGCCGCACCAAATATCTTAAATTCAGATTTTACAACCGTTTATGCTCAGATGGGGGGCACAGGTATGACAATTCCTCTGCTCATTGCAATCTTCATCTTTATCAAGTTTAAGCCTTATCGTGATGTGGCAACGCTAGCAGTCGCACCTGGTATTTTTGAAATCAATGAACCCATCATCTTTGGCCTCCCAATCGTTTTCAATCTGCCTATGATTATTCCCTTTGTTCTGATGCCAGTTATTGGGGCTTTGATCGGCTACTTTGTTACTTTTATCGGTTTTGTCAAACCTCTTGCTTATCTTGTTCCTTGGACAACACCGCCATTTCTTTCAGGATTTATCGCTTCTGGTGGTGATATCAAAGTTGTCTTAGTACAAGTCCTTATAATCGTAATAGGTGTCTTATTCTACCTGCCTTTCCTAAAGATTTCTGAACGTGTCGCCCGTATGCAAGCTGAGCAGGCACTTGAAAATTAACTTTATGTAAAACAAAAATACGCTGAATAAATCAACGTATTTTTGTTTATATATATTTCTGTACCGAAGCTACAACTTCTGAAATGAGTTTCTCATCTGTTAAGCCAGTAACCTCTTTTACAAGATCTTCAAGCTTTTCTGACGCCAGCTTATCTTGAAGTTCAACAGCCTGAGGGTCTTCCGAATCTTTGTAGCTAAAGATTTTTCCAACTACATCCATGTGGGCGCTATAGTTGAGTCCACGGTCATTCAATTCACGGATTGGACGAATGAAACGCTCATCATAGCCTAGCTTTCGAATCGGCGTCCGCGCCACACGTGTTACGTCATCAATGATTTCTGGATTGGCAAAGCGCGAGATGATTACGTTATGATACTCAAGTAGTGATTTCTCTGTGAAGTATTCTCCCCATTTGGCAAGAAGTAAGCTACGTGTCTCTTTTTGAACGGCTTTCAAAGCTGATAAGATTTCCTCATCTTGGAGACTTTCAAGAATTGTCTTGTAGCCTTTATAAGCCGCATTGTAAGCTACCGTGGCATGACCCGAATTAACCGAAAAGAGTTTGCGTTCAATGAAAGGTTCAAGGTCTGTGGCATAATGCACGCCTTCCAGACGAATATCTGATTTCATTTGCGATTCATCAACTACCCACTCACAGAAAGGCTCAACCTCAACATAGAGTGGATCCTCATGATGCTGGCCTGGTACGATACGATCCACCGCTGCATTTGGGAAACCAATATGATCTCTCGCAAACTCTAAGTCTACACTTTCTAAATGTTCTGCCACTTTTTCATGCAGAAATTCTGTTCCACCAATCATGTTCTCACAGGCAAGTATATCCATTGCTGCTGTATTGTTCATTTCATGGCGCTTCGCGATACCTTTGGCAATCAACTCAGCAATAAATGGCAAGATATTTGGCCCAATCGCCGTTGTGACAACGTCTGCCTCAGCAATTGCTGAGATGACGTCGCTTGGATTTTCTTTATTATTAATTCCCCGTACTTGGTCGATTGCAATCTTAGCATGGCTTGGATCTGCGATGCCGATTTCATAGCTATGTCTACTATTTAAGGCATCAATAACAGTTGTATTGACATCTACAAAGGCAATCTCAAAACCATTTTTATGAAGAATTTCTCCGATGAAACCACGTCCAATATTACCGGCTCCAAAATGTACTGCTTTTTTCATATTTTCCTCTTCATTCTCTATTTTTAATCTTTAATCACTTGATAATTTTTCAAATATAATGTTCTGTCTGTGAAAGTAAGAATACTACGTCCTTTATGGACTAAGATATTGTCCTCGTAAGTAACTACTTTCCCAAAACCATAAGCCCCTTCTGGAACAATACTCGTAGAATTTTTATCTGCTGGCCACATGGAAAAGTTTTTAGGATTTTCCCAATCCCATGGAAAAACTAAATCTTTTTTGTCCAAGGCTTCTTGTACCCAATCAGGTCGCGGTTTTGCCATATTTACACGCCAAGCTTCATAATCTTTTTGTCCAAAAATACTTTTCTTTCTGACTTTCATAGACTTTTTTCATATTATTTACACTTTCTATTTATTAATTAAAAATTTTCAATAAAGGCCTTGAATCCCTCAGTAGAAATACCTGGCCAATTTCCATCGGGGTTATCTCGAATAGCATCAACCTTCGCTTGCAACTCCTCGCTGTAGCCCAGCCAGATATCTTTGAACTCTTCCAGAAGCGCTGTGTGTTCCCTCCAAAAGGAGGCTATATCTGCAGGTGGAAACTTCGTAAAACGCATATAGACATCACAAACGTAATTTTCCAAATCTCGTCTCAGATTTTCTGGCTGCATTTCACGAATCTTTTCAAGGTATAATCTGTTCTCAAGCGCCCAGACATGCGTTTGATATTCAAAAGACTTTCCGTCCTTTCGAACTAAGGAATCTGAATTATAGAGCCAACTATAGGCAACACTATCCAGATAATAAATATCTGAAGCCAATTGGCAAGACAAGCCGACAAAGTAAGTATCTTCAAAAATCCGTAAGCTTGGATAAAAATGTAAGCCTTTTTCTTTTAAGTAAGCCCGATTGAACCATTTGGCATAGACAGCTTTCCAGTCGACAAGCGGATGTGTCAAATAACGGAACTCACCATTTTCTACAACAAATTGTTCAATATATCGTCCCACAATAAGCTGATGATCGCCTGAATCTTTGACAACGTTGAAAAACTCCAACAAAGCTCCTACAAAATGAAGCTCATCATCTGAATCCATAAACATGAGGTATTCACTTTCACTGTGGTCAATCCCGTACTGGCGTGCTAGGCCAGGGCCAACATTCTCTGTAAGCTCATGATAATGAAGTTCTAAGTTCGCAAAAATCTCAAATAGACTTAGGTTAATTGGGCTACCACCATCATTTACCAAATGAACATCAACTAGAGAGAAATCAATTCCAATTTGGTTATTGATAGACCCCAACACGATAGCCAAATCTTTCTCTGTCTGGTCTTTAAAAGGGATAATAATACTTACTTTTTTCATTCGATTAGCTTTCAAAATACCCCGCAATTTCGTCTACCGTTTTCGCATCGGCAAGTTTTGCAACATTCTCAATATCCGAGCAGAAGATTGAAATTCTCTGGATGAGATCCAAATGTTCATTGCCAAGACCCGCGATACCAAAGAGAATGGTCGCGATTTGTGGGTCATTTTCTGTGCCGAAGTTCACGCCTT
>JAIRUS010000089.1 GCA_031254295.1 Streptococcaceae bacterium
ACCACCGACAAAGAGACTCGCAACGTTAAAAGCTCCCTCCCCCCAGGCTTCTGTGTTTCCGCTTTTGAGTTGATTTAAATAGTCTCCCACCCCGTGTACAAACTGGTCACGAGCTGCACCATTTGTCGCCAATGTATAAGCGCTTTGGCCAAGGTTATACGCATCAAGCTGCGCCATGCCACTCACCATATTGCCTGCGCCTTGGAAGACACCATTGACGAAACCGCCTACGCCTGTATGGCCCAAGAAATTCCCGACAGTCCCATTATACCATTGTCCGATGCCATTTGAGACATTTCCAACAAGATTAAAGCCTCTTCCTGTAAGCGCCATCGAACCATGATTCAAAGCACCATTGAGACCACCTATCATCATACTTCCACCTAAAACGACTAAGCCCAAAGAGAGTCCACCTGAAACTGGAGTAAGCATAACAGCTGCTGCAGTTATCACAGCACCTGCCACAACTTGCACCCCATCCCAAAGAAGACCAATCAAACCATCGTGTTGCGCCTTTTCCTTGGCTGCCTCTGCTGCTTTTTTATTGGCTTCATCTCTAAGACGTGTCTGGTCTATCCCATAATCTTTTTTGATGGTATCCCAATTTTTTGAAAAGTCCTTCTGATTCTGAGTATCTGACACATAATCTGAACTCGCTTGAAGGGCATCCAAAAAATTCTTACTCATCAAATCTCTAAAAGAACCTGGGCTATAGGCATAACCACGTGCAACCCTTAAGCTTTGGTTCATTTGATTAATCAGAGCGAAAGTCTGTGTAATTAAGTCTTGAACCGTAGAGAACACAGTTTCGTTACCTTTTTCATGGTCATCCCAAGCTTTCTCCAAAGTAGCTGCCGTCTGCTTCATGACATCCATTTCGTTCGCCACGTTGTTCAGACGATAACCACCTGCACCACCGAGCCAGACAATATCCTCTGCCTCATCTGAAATGGCCTTGAGTTGATCTCCTAAGCTCGTAAAGTCTGAGCGATGAAGCGTAAGGTTTTGTTGGTGCTCATCCAAGTCCTGCCTCACGAGTTTGAAATCCTCGTTACTATCTACTTGAAGATAGTCGCTCACATATTTCCCTAAAATCATCTGATAGTTTACCAGAGCCAGTTGAAGCACCTCAACCAAGGTCACATGGACTTCACTGATATAGGATTTCATACTATCGGACGCTTGGCCTTGGATGGTGTCTGTATTCAATAATTGATTCAGAACTTGACTCAGAGCATCCAAGGGAGTCGTTCGATTTTGTAAGCCCCCCGCAATTCTTGCGGCTAAATCTGTCAGGCTTGAATAATAAAGTTCGTCATTACTCATTGGCTGGCCTTTCGCATGTAAATTTTAAATTTCTGACAAGGATTCTTGACATGCTGAAATTCCCTCATCTTCATATACTTTGGTCAAATATTTTTGAAAATTAAATAACTCAATTTTTACCCCCGAGTTACTTTGCTTAATCTCAAAAATACTATCCACTAAGTCAATCTCATCTTGAGTAAATTCATAAGTTTCTTTCCAATACTCTCTCTGACTTTTTATATCTAAAAAAACAAAATCAAGTAATCCGTCACTACGCAGTTTGAAATCTTCAATAGAATCATTTGAAAAGATTCCGTCATTATCTCCCCAAAAGGCAGTGGTTATAACTGGCTTAATATCTGTCTTTATTTTCTTCGGTACATAAAGTGACACGTCATCCAGTAAATAGAGAAAAGTTTCATCTTCTGCAAGTTTTTTAAATTTTTCATCAGCTCCCACTAGATAGTTATCTGCTGGTTTATAACTTTGATGAAGATTTTCATTTCTAAAGGCTCCTACTACAATTTTTTCCGAAAAACTAATAGTCCCTCTCGCTCCCTGTCCATTGACTTGACTATAGTTTACTCCATCCCAAGATTGTTCGTAATCAAATTCAGGATACTTCAATAATGAAATAGCATGTGCAATACTTGCGTAAAGACAAAAGTTTTGTAAATTAGTTTTCGTAATTTTTAATGGATATACCATGCTGGTTGTCCTTTCGTCGTATACTGGAATATATTGTTACTTTGTTCATGAAGGTTGACATTTTCAAAAATTCTATCTATTTCTATAATCTAATTCAACTAAAGCATCATTAACATCATCATCTAACTCGGGGATACCTTTAAAGCTCTCAATCAACGAACGATAGCTTTCGTTACCACTATCTCCTAAGATATCAATTATCACTGATAAATCTTCTAAGTTAAATTTACTTACATCCTCTAAAATTGGAGTTAGATTTATTTTGTTACTTACAGAAACATACCCTGCAATCTCCATAAGCGTGTCTAAAAGATAGCAACGTATATCTGCATCTTCCTCATTCGCAGATAAACGTACCAACTCATCAACAATGCGGATTGCCTCTTTTTGACTTTCTTCTTTTCCGTATTCATATTCAAAATAATGATTGAGAAAGTCTAAATATCTCACTATCTCAGTATAGGATATATCCTTATTTCTAATATATTCCATTGCTTTTTCAATAGTCATTACCATATTGGTTCTCCCTTCTTTTCATCATAAATTGGAACATAGACGGAGCTCATAATCGTTTTCTTGGATATTCACTTTACCCCATAATCCAAATCTGACAATGCATCTTTCACATCTTCAGATAATTCAGGAATATCTCTGTATTTTTCTATTATAGCTCGATATTCTTGATTTTGGCTCCACCCCAAAAGTCCAAGTATATCAGAAAGTTCATCTGTAGAAAAATCATCAATATTATTGAGAATTGGATTGTAATTTACTCGATAACCTATGGGCAAATACCCGCCGACAATAAATAGCAGTGCACTCAAAATTTCATCTCTTACCCACTCATCTTTTTCATTTATCAAATATGAAATTAACTTGTCAGCTACTCTTATCGCCTCTTCCTCGTGTTCCTTACCTCGCAGATATTCATAATGATGACCAATAAATGTTAATAAGCCCATTTTTTTATCATTTGAAGTATTATTATCTTCAAAGGTAGCCATCGCTTGTTCTAATGTCATTACCATGCTGGTTGTCCCTTCCTTTCGTCGTATACTGGAACGTATGGAGATAATTTGACAGGTCCTTGAATTGGGATGTGTGTATTATTTGCTACATCCGCATTGTAGTTACCACTCTTAGGCAATAAGGATTTCTGTTTTACCCATGTATCAGTAGTTGGATCAAGATAATTGTTTCCTTGTTTAACTCTGGTTACCCACCCTTTAGATGCATTACTCCCTTCTGGAGCAGAGCTATCTGCTGAATGTGCTTCCATGAAATTTTTAGTTCCATCAGATGATGTCCAATTAGCCTTACTACCTGTTTTAATACTGTCGCTAGATGTAAATTGCCCTTTATTCGCATTATTTGGAACTCGATGCATCGCATCTTCATAAGTTGAACCTTGAATGTTTGAAAAGTCACCTGTACCAGCTTTTGACCAGTTTACACCACTTGCTTTGTAAGCTTCACGAGCTGTTAGTACAGATGTTCCAAATCCTACTGCTGTCCCTAAATCATTTGCCCAAACAGAATCAAGACCTGCAGATTTTGCAAGGTTCGTTGCTATTGGCGCAACAATTTGATTCGTACCAGCACCCACTACAGTAGTCACAAGCGTTCTTCCAACTCCAGAAACAATGGCACTTGTAGCTGTCCTCCCTGCATTCAATGCAGCGCCAACAGGGATTACTGCACCTGCCGCAAACATGGCAATATTACCGAATGTATCATAAGCTCCTTGATTTCCTCCAAAGAGAGTATCACGCAAAGGATTAAAAGCTTTATCTGCACCAGTAACCATAATCTGAGTTCCCTCAAAGACATTAGATAATCCATAGGCTCCTGCACTTAATCCCGCTGTCCATGCAAAAGCAACCAATGGAGTGGCAGCGCCCGCCGTTAAAATAATTGCGGCGGCACCTAATGCGACAGCGGCTACACCAAAAACAGCTTCCCAAAATCCTTTATGCTGATTGGCCTCTTTTTGTTCTTCCTCAGCTTTTTTCCTTGCCGCATCTGCCAGTCGTTGCTGATCCGTATTATAGTCCTTACTGATAGTATCCCAGTCTTTTGAAAACTCCTTCTGGTTCTGAGCATTGTTCACATAATCCGAACTCGCTTGATAAGCACTTAAAAAGCTTTGGCTTATCAAACCGTTGAAAGAGCCCAGACTATACGAATAACCACGAGGAATCGTCAGCGTTTGCTTGAGAAGAGAGAAAGTCTGACTGATTAAATCTTGAACAGCACTAAAAACGGCACGATTATCACTTTCGTACTGATCCCAAGACTTTTGTAGATTGAGCACTGTCTGCTTCATCGCGTCCATTTCATTGGCGACATTATTCAGACGAGAGCCTCCTGCTCCTCCGAGCCAGACAATATCCTCCGCTTCATCTGAGATAGTTTTGAGTTGGTCGCCGAGTTTGGTAAAGTCTGAGCGATGAGTGCTCAGCTTTTGTTGGTGTGCATCAAAGTCTTGCTTTACCAACTTAAAATCTTCATTACCATCGACTTGGAGATAACCACTCACATACTTAGACAAAACCATTTCATAGTTGTTCAAAGCTGTCTGTAGCACTTGAATCAGATTGCCGTGCACCTCACTGATATAGGCTTTCATCCCATCTGCAGCTTGACCTTGAATCGTATTTGTGCTCATCAACTGATTCAGCGCTTGACTGAGATCACCCAAGGGAGTCGTTCTATTTTTAAGTCCCCCAATGATCCGCACCATCAAATCTGTCAAGCTCGAATAATAAAGTTCGTCATTACTCATTGACTGGCCTCCCTGTCCGTATTCTGGATATTGATGGCGACTTGCTTGAATTCCCCTAAGTCATGTGCGACCATATCGCCATACGAGGCTACCAGTTTTGAAAGGTCATCATAAATTTGAAAAATCGTTTGAATCTGATCGAGTTTGAGATGGGCGTCATTGGTATCTAAACCATTACGGACACCCGCAACTTCTCCTGCG
>JAIRUS010000128.1 GCA_031254295.1 Streptococcaceae bacterium
TTATCATTCATCGTGTAGATGGTGGCGGGCTTGATGGGGCCATTGTCGCCAAAGTTCCCTACATCAAGCTGGCCTACAGCTGTGCCTGTTATTGGCACTACCTCTGTCTTGTCCGACCAGTGCAGGCCATCTGGCGTTAGAAAGTTATCAGGTGTTAGATTATTGGCTTGGAGTGTGATGTCCACGCCATCAAAAACAGGTGCACCTGTGGCGTTATTATCCACTGCACCTGTTACTTTTATGTTAGTGATTTCTGGGTCTTGTCCGGCTGATGCACTTGCGATGTCCGCTCCTGTCACAGGTTGATTGACGACTGTGGCAGAGCTTGAAACGGACGGATCCACTGTCTTTGTGATGGGGACTGTTGGTGAAACCGAACTGTTACTTGTCGCAGTGCTTTGAGCCGCGAGTGTCTGTGCCTGACTTTGCGCTTGAGCTTGTAGCAACGCAGCCGTTTGGCTCATCAGCGCTTTTTGAACTGTCGTGCTTTTTACTGGACTCGCCATCTGGACTGGACTCGCAGCCGATACAGCCTGACTGACAAACAAACCTCCAAGCCCCATGAAAAGCGCTAGTCCTATAGACAGAAGCGCTTGTTTTCTCTTTAACTTTTTCATTCTCCTAAAAATTTTTCCTAGCTTTCTACTTTGTTAATTATTTAACTTAAAATCACGTTTAATCATAACACAATATATTTCACTTGTCTATCACTAAAATGTCAGAAGGCAAATCGGATTGAAGCCAAAATTATTAAAACTTCGATAAATTGGCTCCAACTTGATTTGTTTCTAATTTAGAAAACAAATTTTTTATTAATGAAAGAGGTTGTAAAATTTATAGAAAGCGGTATCATATAAGGGTATATTAAATTTCATCGAGTCCCTGACGAGTCAGGTCTAACTATAAAAAAAGGAGTTATAAGATTATGGCAGATAAAATCATTGCGCTTGCTTGTTCAGCAGGCATGTCCACTTCGTTACTTGTTTCAAAAATGAAAAAGGTTGCCGAAGAGCAAGGTAAAGATTATGAAATTTTTGCAAAATCAACATCTGAAGCAGAGAGTATGCTACACGCAACACCAAAACCTGATGTTCTTCTTCTTGGCCCGCAAGTTGCCTATGAGAAAAAGCGTATCGGTGCGATGGGAGCAGAACTTGGTGTCCCAGTAGATGTTATCAATATGCAAGATTATGGTCTGATGAGGGGAGAAAAAGTTCTCAAAGCCGCCGAAGCGCTTATGGGGATTGAGTAAATATATGGTAGATAAGTATGAAAATCCAAGCAGTGATGAATACATGGAAGTGGTTATGGGTATCATCATGGCTGGTGGGAATGTCAAAGGTTTAGCTTTTACTGCGATTCAGCAAGCTAAGGAAGGTGATTTTGAAGCGGCAGAGCTTTCAATGAAAGAAGCTTCCGCCGCTTTAGCCGAAGCGCATAATGTTCAAACAGACTTACTGATGCGACTGGCTCAGGGAGAGCAAATCGGCTGGAATCTTTACATGGTGCATGCACAAGATCATCTGATGACAGCCATTGCCTTCAAAGATATGGCTGTTGAGACTGTGGCGTTACAAAAACGTGTCTGGGATTTGGAGCATAGATAAAATGGGAAAACTCGGAATTTCTATTTACCCAGAACGCTCAAACTTTGAAGCAGATCGAGCTTATCTGGACTTGGCTCATCAATATGGCTTTAAACGAGTGTTTACAAGCTTACTTGAAATTACAGGAGAAAAGGATGAAGTTCTAGCAAACTTTCGTCGGCCGATAGATTATGCAAATCAGCTGGGCATGGAGGTTATGATTGACATTAATCCAGCTTTGTTTGAACAGCTTGATATTTCCTATGATGATTTGAGTTTTTTTAAAGAGCTAGGTGCAGATGGGATCAGACTAGACTTGGGCTTCACAGGAGCAGAAGAAGCGCAGATGACACGCAATCCTTATGGCCTCAAAATTGAAATTAACATGAGCTCAGGGACTAACTATGTTGATAATATCATGAGTTATAGTCCTGACCGCAGCCATCTCTATGGCTCACATAATTTTTATCCCCATCGCTATACAGGACTTAGCTACGAGCATTTCATGACCTGCACAGAAAAGTTTAATCATTATCGCTTGAATACAATGGCCTTTATCAATTCGCAGACTGCGACGTTTGGCCCATGGCCTACTCAGGACGGCTTGTGCTCTTTAGAAGATCAACGTGAGCTATCGCTTGCTACTCAGGTCAAGTGGTATAAGTTGATGGATAATATTGATGATCTGACAATAGCCAATGCCTATGCGAGTGAAGAAGAACTAAAAGCCATGGCAGATGCCTTCTTTGCAGAGATGCCGGAGATCAAGATTGTTCCCAGAGAATCAGCGACAGCAAATGAGCTAGCCTGTCTGTTTGACAATATCCACAGTTATCGGGGAGATCGGTCGGCTTATATGCTACGTTCTACCCAGACGCGCGTGAAGTACAAAGACGAAGCCTTTCCAGCTCATGATACAGACCAAATTCAGCGAGGGGACGTGCTTATTGACAATGAAGGTTACGGCCAATACAAGGGAGAAACGCAAATCGCATTGAAGCCGATGAGAAATGATGGTCGTGTCAACGTTGTTGGGCGTGTTTCAGATGATGAACTTTTCTTGCTTGATTATCTGAAGCCTTGGAGCTCATTTAGGCTGACTAGAGCCTAACAGATTAAGGTTTTATTTCCGCTTTAGCGGATTGAAATAATTATTATAAAGTGGGATTAGGAACTACTTTATACTTACAAATTGAGTTCGGCATCTTACTTACTTGGTTCAATGCTTAATAGGTAATAAGCGAGCTCACATCTTAAAAAATAAGGGGATTTTATGAACGGAATCACAACGTGGATGGAGAAGTATCTCGTCCCAGTTGCAGCAAGGATCGGATCGCAGAAGCATCTGGTAGCCTTGCGTGACTCATTTATTGGTATGCTGCCTTTGACATTGGCAGGTGCCTTCGCAGTTATGATCTCAGCAATTATTGGGACATTTCCACAATCAGTTCAGCAGTTAGTCATAGGCGGACCCAAATTTATTGACATTTCAACTAATCATCCAGAGCAACTTTGGACTTTGGTAAATGTCCCTGTACTGAAGCAGCTGAATGCAATTGCTGGCTTTATGAACACAGGTACTTTAGCTATTATTGGTTTACTTTTTGCCTTTTCATTTGGTCATAATCTGGCAAAAGCTTATAAGGTCAATGAATTAGCAGGCGGGCTTCTTGGTGTGGCGACGCTCTTTGCTGGTCTTCCAGACTTTAATGGTCAGATTACAGCAGCTCTTGGAACTTCCAAAGCAGGTCTAGCAGCGGCGACCAAAGTTACGACCCTACTCAGCAACTCAGGATTTGCTGCTTGGAAGCCTTTATTTGCTGCAGGGCAGCTGGATGCAGGAGCTTATTTCACGGTTATGATTATGGTGGCTATCTCGGTCATCGTCTATGCAAAGCTCATGTTAGCAGATATCACCATCAAAATGCCGGACTCAGTTCCACCAGCTGTTTCAAAAGCTTTCTTAGCAATTATACCAACGATTGCCGGACTTTTTGTTGCCTCTGTTATCTATTACATTTTCCAATTGGCAACAAATCATCCGTTGATTTATCTGATTGGCAAATACATTGCGCAGCCATTCCAAGTGATGTCACAAAATATCATTTCGGTATTGATTGCGACCTTGTTTGTGTCAGTTCTGTGGTTCTTCGGAATTCATGGGCCTAACGTTTTGTCTCCAGCTCTTGATGGTATTTGGGGTCCTCTTGGTCTTGACAATCAAGCTGTTTATCATAAAATTGGCTTGTTCGGTGTTCAAAACTTGCTTGATAAAGGTGCCCTTAGTAAGGCCACAGCAGTGGGCGGAAACTATATCAATCTTTGGGTGCGTGGCTCATGGGATGCCTTTGCATGGTTTGGTGGCTCAGGTGGCACAATCACTTTAGTATTGGCTATCTTGATTTTCTCAAAACGTAAAGATTATAAGATGGTCGGGCGTCTCGGGCTTGCTCCAGGCATATTCAACATTAATGAACCAATTCTTTTTGGACTGCCTATCGTATTGAATCCGATTTTCTTGATTCCATTTGTTGTGGCGCCACTGGTTGCTGTAGTAGTTGCCTATGCGGCTACAGCCATGCATCTGGTTACACCCGTTGTGATGCAGGTGCCTTGGGTAACGCCGCCGATTATGAATGCTTTCTTGGCAACAGGTATGGACTGGCGTGCCATTATTCTTGCCATTATCAACTTGGCCATTACATTTGTGATTTGGGCTCCATTTGTCTTGGCAGCAAATAAACTTGAAGAAACAGAGATTGATTAATTAGCACTAAAAGGCTGGCTGAGAAGCCAGCCTTCTTTAATAAAATAAAAAAGCGGGGATAAAGTGCCTAAACTGATAAAAGTAGAAATGCTGCCTACAATGCAACTCCGTCTGGGATTTGACAATAAGGAAATTCGTTACCTCGGTTCAATAATGATGAAACAGCAGTTCGAGGCCTCAAATGTCTTTGTCCAAATCTTAATGGGACATTTTTCTACTTGGATTGGAAATGAGTTTGACATTGATTCCGAGGGTAATCTGACAATTAATGAAAAATTTCATTATACGAGTAAAGAGCTATATCAGAACAGCCATGAACACTATACGACAAAGAAAGGAAAATTAACGTGATTCGTATTAATTTAGCACAGGAACAAGAAAGCATGAAAACATTGCTCGCCGAGCATGGTTATACTTTCGTCAAAAAAGAAGGTATTCGTCTCTATTTTGAGACGCCAGACAATGATGACGAAAAAGCCCAAACAGAGGCCAAACAAATCATCAAAGCTTCGCCGCATGGCTCGATTCTCTACTTTAACATTGAGGTTATCAAATAATGCGGACATGGGGGTGGGGATTGATTAGTTTTGCAGCTTTTCTCATCGTTATCAATCCAAGAGGTTGGCAACTTATACTTTTGCTGTTTGTGATTGGTCTGATTATGGTGATTCGTGGAAAGGGGGCAATAAAAGATGGAGATTCAAAAAACGATTCTAGCAGCAAATGACTTTGTCTTTGATTGCATCATTGAATCAGGACTTGCAGACATCAAGCAGCAGACGCATGAAAATCTAGATGCGGGAAGCCTTTCAGGTTATGAATATGTAAAGAATTTTGCCTCCAATCAACGAGGCCGTATCAAATTTGACGAAGTGACTCGTCCGACAATTTATGCCTTTTCGACCTACACCAACCGAGCAGATTTTCATACCCGTTGGGAATTAACGGCTTTAGAAGCTGAGAAAACTCAGGTAAAAATAACTGAGAGTCAAGAATCACATGGCTTCTTCCAAAAGCTTAATGATATGGTGGTAGCTCTGATTCTCGGAAGAGCCAAGAAGAAGCAGATGTTAGCGATTCTTAATGAGATAGAAAGGCTATATATTACAAGATAATGGAACATAAAAAATTAGTAAAATTCCCTGAAAACTTCCTCTGGGGTTCAGCTTCAGCGGCTTATCAGGTCGAAGGCGCACATGATATAGATGGCAAAGGTCTGTCAGTATGGGACAATTTTGTCCGTATTTCGGGAAAGACCTTTCAGGGGACGAACGGAGATATCGCCGTGGATCACTATCACCGCTATAAGGAAGACGTGGCGCTGATGGCAGAGCTTGGACTCAAGTCTTATCGCTTTTCAATCGCTTGGAGTCGCGTTCTGCCAAACGGTCGGGCTGATGAGGTCAATCAAGCAGGGCTAAAATTTTATTCAGACCTAATTGACGAGTTGCTTGCGCATAACATTGAGCCTGTCGTCACGATTTATCACTGGGACTTGCCACAGGCCTTGCAAGACGCATATGGTGGCTGGGAGTCCAGACAAATCATTGCAGACTTCGTCAGCTATACCGAGGTCTTGTTCCATGCTTTCAAAGGGCGCGTGAAGTATTGGGTCAGTCTCAACGAACAAAACATTTTCACGCAGCTAGGCTGGGTACTTGCAGTGCACCCACCAGGAAAGCGGGACATGAAGACTTTTTATCAGGTCAATCACCATGCCAATCTTGCTAACGCAGCTGTTATCAATAAGTTCCATGAGTTAAATATTGATGGAAAAATTGGACCAAGCTTTGCTTACTCGCCAAATTATGCACTGGATAGCCATCCACTCAATGTTTTGGCTGCAGAAAACGCGGAAGAACTCTTCGCTAATTTCTGGATGGATGTCTATTGCTATGGTGAATATCCACTGGTGGCGCTGGCTTACCTCCGTGAAAATGGACTTATGTTTGAAGTGGCTGACGGAGACCTTGAGCTACTCAAGTCTGCCAAACCTGATTTTCTTGGGATTAATTATTATCAGACCAGTACAAATGCTTGGAATCCACTAGACGGAGGTGTCGGCATTGGCGAGATGAATACCAGTGGCAAGAAAGGCTCCTCAGGTGATAACGGTATCCCAGGTCTCTACAAAAAAGTGGCAAATCCTTTTGTAAAGCGGACGAATTGGGATTGGGAAATTGACCCTACAGGCCTGCGTATAGGCCTACGTCGGATTGCCAGTCGCTATCGCATTCCTGTCATGATTACCGAAAATGGACTCGGTGAATACGACAAGCTCGAAGATGGACAGATTCACGATGATTATCGAATTTCCTATCTATCCAGTCATATCAAAGCTATCCAAGAAGCCATGACAGACGGGGTAAATGTCATTGGTTACCACACATGGAGTTATACCGATCTTCTCAGCTGGCTCAATGGCTATCAAAAACGCTACGGCTTCGTTTATGTTAATCAGGATGAGACGATGACGGGCAGCCTCAAACGGATTCCTAAAGATAGCTACTACTGGTATCAGAAAGTCATCAGCAGTAATGGGGAAGTCTTATGAAACAGCCCAGAATAGAGAAAAAGCCAGCCTTTCGCGTGATTGGCTATAAGAAAACAACTAGCACAGTAAATAAGGCTAATTTGTCAGATATTCCACGTTTTTGGGCAGAATTAAGCCATGCAGAACAGACAACATTATCACGATTTGTTGACTCTGAGATGACAGGAATGATTGGCCTTTCGAGCAATGAAAAAGACGGGCAGTTTGATTACTGGCTGGCGATTGCCACGACAAAGTCAGAATCAGAAAATCTATCCCTGCTAGAAGTTTCAGAAGCTGACTATGCGGTATTTCAAGTTACGGGGCCATTGCCCCAAGCCTTAGAGCAAGCATGGTGTGAGATTTATCAAGACTGGCTCCCAGTGTCAGGTTTTCAACTGACCCCTGCGCCCCAGATTGAATGGACACCTGCAGGGAATACGCAGTCTGCAGACTATGAATGCGAAATCTGGCTGGCAATAGAGGCAAGTGATGCCAGTCATGGTGCATGGCAGAGTATTATTAAGGAATACCAGAATTAAAAAAGATAACAATCACGGTCTAAAAAGTCGTGATTGTTATCTGATAGACTATAGGAGCCAGTAACTCCTAAATAGACGATGTGTTATAAATAGCAACTGTCCCTATCTTCGATGACGATGTCAGCTACGCTGTCCTTACCACGGGTGTGTCCATTCTAGCTAGCCACTAAAGTGGCTGCTAGAGGTCTCTCGCTAATCGCTAAAGCGATAAGTCGAAGGGCAACCTGACAAGTCAGGAACGGTAAAACGAAAACCGCTACGATTTACCTTTGTGCTTTAGCACATTAAAGTAAATGGTCTTCGGACTTCCTAGCTATTCCATTAAAACCTGTGTTATAATGAGCCAATGAGGCAAAAAGTGAAGCAAAAAGTTATAGTCATAGTAGGTCCGACAGCCATTGGAAAGTCAGCTCTTGGTATAAAACTTGCTCAGATGTTTGATGGAGAAGTCATATCTGGAGATAGTCAGCAGATTTATCAAGGGCTTGACATTGGGACTGCAAAGGTCACTGTTGAAGAGATGGCTGGTATTTCTCATCACTTGATTGATATTCGGGATGTCGATGCTAGTTTTTCAGCTCATGATTTTGTAGAGGAAGCGACGATCGCGATTGAAGATATTCTCTTGCGGGAAAAGTTACCGATTATTGTAGGAGGCACAGGACTTTATATACAAGCCTTGATAGAGGGGTATCATCTTGGTGGACGAGAAAATCATGAGGAGATGCTCAAACTTCGTGCGCGGTTGGAAGAATATTCGGATGCAGAGCTTCAGCAAACATTGGAGATACCTCTGAAAGAGTTTAATCGCAGACGCGCAATACGGGCTATCGAGCTCCAAGAGTTTGCTGTAGGAGAGAGAGAGAACCAAGAAAGTCCTTATGAGTTTTACCTGATTGGACTTGAAGCAGACCGTGAAGTTCTTTATAATCGGATCAATCAACGTGTGGATAGCATGCTTGAGCAAGGAATTCTTGATGAGGCAAAAGTGCTATACAGGAATTATCGTGATGTTCAAGCTTCTAGAGCTATAGGTTATAAAGAATTCTTCCCATATTTTTCGGGAGAACTTTCATTAGAGCTGGCAACTGAGAAGTTAAAGCAGGATTCACGCCGCTATGCCAAGCGTCAAATGACCTGGTTCAAGAATCGAATGGCTGTAAAATTCTATGATGTTTTTTCGCTTGATTATCCTGAAAATGTTATAATATCAGCAAGAGGATTTTTAGAATCTGACAAGTTTTGAGTTTAGAAGGATTGAATATATTAATATGCCAGAAAAAGAAAAAAGGGACTACTTAGCACTTGCGATAAAATACGGTGGATATATGGAGACAGACAAGGTTTATCTTGAAAATTTCCTATCGACAATGACAGATTCGCAAAAGCTTCGTTTGCTTTTGCCACCTCCCTCAGTAATTAATGCCTATTTTACCGAGCTCTATCAAAAACGTAACCCACAGGAAGCTACAAATTATTTCTTTGGAATGTCTCAAGCTTTTGGCATGCTTTACGAGAAGCCAGCTTTTGGCTTAGAAGGCGCTCATAACTATGAACTTTTCCGTTTTATTCGCCTGAACATTGATGGTAAAGCCTATGGCTTTAATTATATCAATGAGCAAGAAGAGTCAATTATCTTTAGCGAGTTACCAGAGAAAATTTCACAGAAATTTATGCTAAATCTTTCTCAGATTTTCCCACAGTACGTAGTCTTTGAGGAACAAGCTCAAACTCATATGAAGCCGAAAAAGTTTGAACGTTTTGTCAATCAGCGTGATTTGACAGCCATTACTTCAGCGGCCGAAAATGAGACGTATATAAAATTTTATGGATATAATATTGACGAATTGATTGAGCAAGGCGGTCATAGCTTCAGTTCAGAGACGCTGATGCAGTATGATCCAGCGCTTAAACAATTTATCATATATCAAAATAAAGGCAATGCAAAGCCTCAGGAAAGACCTAAAGCTGTATCAAAAGCCAAAAAATTGGCGACTGAAGCAGTAAAAAAACCTGATTTTGCTTCAGCCGAAGAAACTACGCTTTTCTAAGGAAAAGTCAAAAGAAGCTAGGCTTTTCTTTAGAAAAGCTAGAAAGGTTGTTATTATGGTATTTCTATTTCCTTTAATCATTCTTGTTGTTCTCTTGATTATTGTGCTTGCCTCTATCTCATCGCTCTACTTTGTGGTAAAGCAACAGACAGTCGCAGTTGTTGAGCGCTTTGGTAAGTTCAAAACACTGGCTTCAGCAGGTATCCATGTGAAGCTTCCTTGGGGCATTGATCGCATTGCGGCGCGTATCCAACTACGTATGGTTCAGTCTGATATCTTGGTCGAGATGAAGACGAGCGACAATGTTTTTGTTAATATGAATGTTTCAACTCAGTATCGTGTCAATGAGCAAAATATCAAAGACGCCTACTACAAGCTGATGAATCCAGTCGAACAAATCAAAGCCTATATTGAAGATGCGTTGCGTTCAGCTGTTCCAAAGCTGACCCTTGATGAACTCTTCGCTAAAAACGATGAAGTGGCTATGGAAGTTCAGAAGCAAGTGGCAGAAGAAATGGGTAGCTATGGCTACATTATCGTGAAAACCTTGATTACGAAGATTGAGCCAAACTCTGAGGTCAAGCAATCCATGAATGAAATCAATGCGGCACAGCGTAAACAAGACGCGGCACAGATGCTGGCGAATGCAAACAAAATCCAAGTTGTGACAGCTGCCGAAGCCGAAGCTGAAAAAGACCGCCTTCATGGTGTTGGTCTGGCAGAGCAACGTAAGGCGATTGTAGATGGTCTAGCACAGCAGATTAATGAAATGAAGCAAACAGGTGTAGGGCTTTCAGAGGAAACGATTATGTCTATCCTCTTGATTAACCAATACTTAGATACGCTGAATCAGTTTGCGAATAAAGGAAATGCAACTTTATTCTTACCTTCAGGTGCCGAAGGTATCGAAGACCTCCGTTCGCAAATGCTAGCCGCCTTAAAAGCAAGTGGCAAATAGTAAGATGTGAGGGAGGTTCGTTCTGAAGCGTAGAAAATTAGGAAACTGAAGTTCTGGGCGAAGCACGGGTTCTCAAATTGCCATTTCGATTAGGCACTTCAGTGCCGTAGCGAGAATGGACACTGCAGCCGAAGGCGAGGTATCTATTTTCCTAGCTTCAAGCCTCCCGAACTCGATTTAATATAAAAAAATCAGAAAGTCAACTTTCTGATTTTTTTATATTTCCGGCCGTGACGTTGAAAATTTGCAGTTCTTTCGGTAAGTTTTGCAGATGATCAAGGGTTGTCGTTGTCAGGAAAGTCTGTGTTTTTCCAATAGAGGTTTCGAGCAGGTCAAGCTGACGTGTATTATCTAGCTCACTCATCACATCATCGAGTAGTAAAAGTGGATATTCGCCAGTTTCAGCTTGAATCAACTCGATTTCGGCTAGCTTCATAGAGAGCGTGACCGTTCGTTGCTGTCCTTGACTTCCAAAGCTCGTCACATTGATTTCGTTGACGAAGAATTGCAAGTCATCTCGATGTGGGCCGACTGTTGTCTGGCGGCGGGCGATGTCTTTTTGACGAATAGCACGGAGTTCTGTCGCAAAGTCTTGCTTGACTGATTTGACATACTGGATACTTAACTCTTCAGTTTGATGCGTCAGCTGTTTATGAATATCAGACGCAATATTCGCCAAATTTTCTACAAATTCAGTTCTTGAAGCCATGACCTTATTGCCAAATTCGACGAGCTGTTCATCGAGGACATCAAGATAAATCGGATCAATTTTCTGACTAAACTCTTTTAAGTAGGCATTGCGTTCACGCAGCGCACGCCCGTAGCGCATCGAATCATAAAGGTAAATAACCTTAATCTGCCCAAGCTCCATGTCAATGAAGCGACGACGTCCAGCCGGTGCGCCTTTTATCAAGTCAAGATCTTCTGGGGCAAACATGACAACGTTGAGCGTGCCAATATAATCCGCAATCCGCTTTTCTTGTAGATGATTAATCTTGGCTTTACGTCCCTGCTTGGTGAGTTGCAGCTCAAGTGGAATCTTACTATTACGCTTTTCAACCTCACCTGTAACAGTCATCCGCTCAGCCCCCCAACGAATAAGTTCAGAGTCATGACTAGTACGATGGCTGCGTGTAAGTGCCAAAAAATAAATGCTTTCAAGAATGTTGGTCTTACCCTGAGCATTTTGTCCTAAAAATATATTCAGATTAGGGTGAAAGTCTAACATTAGATTTTCGTAGTTTCTGAAGTTTTTGAGCTGAATTTTATTGAGTTTCATTATCCATCATTATCTAAATCTAAATTAATTTTTAGAAAAAGGAGATTTCGGCTTGGAAGATTTTTTAGGTCCCGCTTGAAGTTGTTCCTTGATTTTGAAATTCTTTTCTAATTGCTTGATTTTCGCCCGCTCAGTAACTTCTTCGTCATCAGCTTTGACGAATTCTACTTTGAGTTCAAAGTCTGGTAAATTCAAAGTGTCATTGGGATAAATCTTCTTGCCACGGCGATTCTCAATTTCTCCATTGTAAAAAATCTGACCGTTATTTTCAGCTAGAAAATACTTTGCTTGCCCGCCTGTTTCGATGAGACCAAGCTCTTTCAACGCCTGACCAAGAGTGATAAAATCATCATAAATCGTGATTGTTTCCATGAGGTTTATTATAGCAAAAAAAAGCATTATTAAGCATGGAATCATGCTATAATAAAGTCTATGTCAACTATTGTAAAAACAGAGAATGGATTGAAAATTCATCTCATTCAGGAAAGAAAATTTAAGACGGTTCGGATTGTTGTGCGTTTTCGTGAGGCTCTTTCAAAGTCTAGCTTGGCTGAGCGTACACTTTTGTCAAGTATGTTTGAAGTTTCATCCGCTAGATTTGCAAATTCGACTGAGTTTGAGACAGCTCTTGCGATGAATTTTGGAACACGTTTTTCTTCGGGTGTATCAAATAAAGGCCTGCAGCATTTTTTGACCCTCGCGATGAATGTCGTTGAGCCAAGATTTGTTGGCGAAAATACGCTGAAAACAGCTGTGGATTTTTTACAAGCTGTGATCTTTCAACCTAAAGTTGAAAATGAAAGCTTTGATGAGGCCATCTTTTCGATTGAGAAGACAAATCTTTTGCATTATTTTGACACACTTTTAGATGATAATGCCTTTCTTGCAGCTAAAGGTTTGTATGAGCTGTTTTATGAGAAAGAAGAGCTTCGCCTGTCAAACATGGGCTCAAAAGACTTAATTGAAAAGATTAACGCAACTGAGCTCTATAACTATTATCAAAAGATGATGACGACAAATGTTATAGATATTTTTGTACTGGGAAATGTTTCAGAAGCAGAGGTAAAAGAATTATTTGTATCATGGATTTTTGAAAATAAAACTGATTTGACAGAGATTTTTTATAGCCAAGATTTAAAAGATTTCGAAGCCAAAGTCCTTGAAAAAGAAGCATTACAGTCACAGCTTGCCCTAGCTTGGCATTTGCCTGTTCGTTATGGTGACGAAGACTATATGGCCTTGCAAGTTTTTAATGCCCTCTATGGTAGTCAGCCAAACTCAAAGCTTTTTAGTATTGTTCGGGAAAAGGAAAGTTTGGCTTATGGAATCAGTTCATTCTTTGATAGTTTTACAGGCCAGTTCAGAGTTTCGGCA
Source organism: Streptococcaceae bacterium (assembly GCA_031254295.1). GTDB lineage: Bacteria > Bacillota > Bacilli > Lactobacillales > Streptococcaceae > Lactovum. The sequence continues at coordinate 13,091 of JAIRUS010000128.1, forward strand.
GGAGTTGATCCAGAGGATTATGCGCGTGCTAGAGAGTTGACGCTGAAGTTATTTGAAGACATGAAAGCTGGAAAGTTTTCTGATGAGGATATAGCTCAGTCTAAGGCGCTGCTTCGTAATGCCTTTTTGGCAAGTCAAGACAGTGTAGCCAATATGATTGAGGAGGCATTTATTGATCAGATTTTACCAGAGCGTAAAATATCTCATGATATCTGGCTATCTGAGCTTGAAAAGGTCACGAAAGAAGACATACAAAAAGTTGCCAGTCGCCTGACCTTGCAGTCTGAATATCAATTGAAGGGTTATTTTCAACCAGAAGAAGATTTAGAGGAGGCTGAACATGATTAAAAAATATTATAAAAATATTGATGAGATCCTTTATGTTGATAAGCTGGATAACGGCTTGACTGTTTATTACCTTCCAAAGCCTGATTGGAGTAAGACTTACGGGATTTTCTCAACTAATTTTGGCTCGTTGGATATTCGTTTTGATGGAGAGACCTATCCAGCTGGAATTGCGCATTTTTTAGAGCATAAGCTTTTTGAAAAAGAAGATGGCGATGTGATGCTGAAATTTGGCGCATTAGGCGCACAGACAAATGCTTTTACAAGTTTTAATCGGACGGCCTATCTCTTTGTTGGCTCAGAAAATATTAAGAAAAACATTCAACTTTTAGTTGATTTTGTACAAGCTCCTTACTTTACAGAAGCTTCTGTAGCCAAGGAACAAGGAATTATCAAGCAAGAAATTCAGATGTATCAAGATGATTCAAATTGGCGCCTCTATGCGGGATTGCTTGCCGCGCTATATCCTGATTCTCCACTTGCCGAAGACATTGCGGGAAGTCCAGAATCCATTGGAGAAATAACAGCTTCGATGCTCTATAAAAACTATGAGACTTTCTATCAGCCGTCAAACATGAGCTTGTTTTTGACAGGGCCATTTAATGTAGAAGAAATCTCAGAACTGTTGATTCAGAATCAAGCAGTTAAAAATTTGCCAAGTCCTAAAATAAATCGTGCAGAGATAGAGTTTGCACCTTCAGTGCCATTTTCAGAAATTTCTATGGAAGTATCTGATACGAAAATGGGGCTAGGTCTACGTGGTAATAATCATGTCAAAGCGGAAGAACAAATGGAATACAGAATTTCAATGCAAATTTTCTTTGCAATGCTTTTCGGAAAAACCAGTGAATTCTATGAAAATGCTTATAAAACGGGGCTAATTGACGACTCCTTTAACTATGAATTTGAAGGAAGTTTACAATTTCAGTGCTTTATGGTGAGCCTCGATACAAAAGAGCCTGAAAAATTAGCGAATATCTTGCAAGAAGAACTAAAAAAGTATAAAATTAAAAACAGTACGACTTCTGAAAAATTCGAACTTATTCGTCGTCAAATGTTGGGCGGTCACATTGCTTCTTTAAACTCGCAAGAGCATATTGCAAACGAGTTTACAGCGACGGTTGATAGCTCTGGAAAGACATTTTTTGATGTGTCAGATGTTTTATCAAATCTGACATTAGAGAGAGTATTGGAGTTTGCTGAAAAATTTCTGGAAAAATCTGAAAGTTCAGTGTTCGTGATTCGCTCTAAATAAACATGAAACAGTAAAAATCTTTAGCTTTTGGGTAGCTATTATCCAAAAGTTAAAGCTGAAATCATAAAAATGGCCGAGCGCTTGTGCGAATGCTATTCCAATAGACGCTAAAGTGTCAACGACTTTAAGAAAGAACACTAAAAAGTCTGCGACTTTCTTACGTCTATTATCGGTAGGTACTAGACTGCCAACGGATATAAAAATGGCCGAGCGCTTGCGCGAATGCTATTCCAATAAATGCTAAAGTGTCAACGGCTTAAAAAAGAACACCAAAAAGCCTTTGGCTTTCTTGCGTCTATTATCCGTAGGCGCTAAAGCACCAACGGATAATAGAGGGGAGGGGAGATGGTAAAAAAATCGATTGGTGTGTTGCTGAAAGAACGGCGCACTAAGCTTGATTGGGGCCTTGATAAGGCTGAGAAAACAACCGCTATCAAAAAAATTTATATTTCTGCACTTGAAACTGAAAATTATGCCATTTTTCCAGGACCTTTCTATGTGCGAGCTTATCTAAAACAGTATGCAGAAAAACTTGAGTTAGATGTCGAGGCCATTCTTGAGGCCTATGACCATAAGGAACCTGTAGAGGTTGAAGGTCCCTTTGAGGATACAGGGAATTATCGCTTTATTCGTCCAGATGAGAGAATTCCCTTGCCAAGTGACGAAGATGATGAAGAAGCCAAAACTTGGCTACAGCGTTATTTACCAATGGTGGCTTTATCATCAATTGCGATTATTATTCTTATTGCTGTAGGTGTGATGGTTTTCTTCAATTTTCCAAAGTCAACCTCTGTATCATCAAATGATTATAGCCTGTCATCGTCAAGTGTTTCATCTTCATCAAGCAGTTCAAGCGCTTCTTCAACTTCATTGAGTTTATCTGCAGATGGCAAAAGTCTTCAAATTGTGACAAATGAAAGCTCTGTCGACATGGGTTTTACATTAAATGCTAATGTAGAGGCTGCAACGGCTAGTGCTTCTGGAACAGTTACCCAGTCTGTTAGCTTGTCGTCAACGAGTCAAAAATCTGCTGAATTTAAGTTGGAAAATAAAGCCACGACTTCGATTTTGACAGTCAGTGATATCAAGGCCATGACGATTACCATTAACGGTCAAACTCTTGATATTTCAAAACTTGATCAACCATCAAATGTGATTACACTGCAAATTAGTTATAATTCAGGAACATCAACTAGCTCAAGTTCTTCAAGTGCAAGCAGTTCTTCTAGCAACTAGTCGAGAATATTAGACTTCCTGCGAAATGCACATTTACAGCGTTAGGCTGGCTCCTTTGCTGTATATCAATACTATCTTCGCCTTTGGCTACGCTGTCCACTCTCACTAAGTGGCTAAAGCCGTAAGTCGAGTGGCATCTGCATTCGCCTGCCTTGTAGCTGTGCCTTTCGCAGAAACTCTATTAAGGAAATTATGAAAAAAGAAAAACTTCCAAATCAACTTACAATGGTCCGAATCTTTATGATTCCGATTTTTGTTATTCTTTTCTATATTCCAGAGGGGAAAGTTTTCCACGGCATCCTTTCGCATGGACATTTTTCAGTCGTCTGGATAATTGCAGCAGTTGTTTTTGCGATTGCTTCATTTACAGATTGGCTGGATGGCTATTTGGCTCGAAAATGGAATGTCGTCAGTAATTTCGGCAAGTTTGCAGATCCTTTAGCAGATAAAATGCTGAATATGGTAGCCTTTGTCGTTTTAGTTGCAGTGGGAATTGTCCCAATCTGGGCGGTTTCAATTATTGTTTGTCGAGAGTTAGCTGTGACAGGGCTTCGTTTATTGCTTGTCGAGCAAGGTGGTGTCGTGATGGCGGCCGCCATGCCAGGTAAAATCAAGACGGCCACTCAAATGACCTCTGTGATTTTTCTGTTCTTAGGTGATCCATTCTACATCGGAACAATTCTCTTTTATATCTGTGTTTTCTTCACAATTTATTCAGGTTATGATTATTTTGCAAAGAACATGCAGGTCTTTAAAAACGTCGACTAAATAAAATTGCAAGAAATTTGAAGAAATGGGATATTGAATAGAACTTATGAATTTACAAAAACCTAAAGGTACACAAGACATTTTTGGAAAAAACGCAGAAACTCTTGCACAGATTAATGCCTTAGCAGCTGCAATATTTGAAAATTATAACTTTAAGCCAATTGAGACGCCAATTTTTGAGAGCTATGAACTGTTTAGTCGTTCAGCTGGTGAGAGTTCAGACATTGTCACAAAAGAAATGTATGACTTTTATGATAAAGGTGATCGTCACATTGCCCTTCGTCCCGAAGGGACCGCTTCGGTTGTGCGAGCTTACCTTGAAAATAAATTATATGCACCTGAGATTCAAAAACCAGTAAAATTTTGGTACAGCGGCTCAATGTTCCGTTATGAGCGTCCTCAGTCTGGGCGTTGGCGTGAATTTCATCAAATTGGTGTGGAAGTTTTCGGCGTAAAAAATCCTGCAATTGATGCTGAAACAATCATCATGGCGACAGATTTCTTTAGTACACTCGGACTTTCAAATTTAAAAATTCATCTAAATTCTATTGG
>JAIRUS010000023.1 GCA_031254295.1 Streptococcaceae bacterium
TCGACATGAACTTCAACAATATGCTTTATCATCTAGGCTTCTTTCTATAAACTATAAACTTTCTGTCAGCGCTGACAGTTATTTGTATAAAATCAAATATCTCACGGAGGCGGAAAGCATTGCGGTAAAGCCGGCTGACATCTGAACATTCACGATTTCATAGCCCTGCGCTTGCAAATCGTCAAGCACAACGTTGAGTTCCTGATTGAGCTCTGCATCCGCGCGCTTCATTCCCACTTTTGTCGCAACAGTAAATTGGTAACTGTGAATCTTTTCATTTTTCTCCAAAAATTTCATTTTCAGATCTCCTTATTTTTTCTGTCAGCGCTGACAGAGCCTTTTTCGGCGCGTCTATTTGTAAAGCACGACAACGACGAGGACACCCAGCTGATTTGTATGAAGCCTAACATCTAGCACCTCACGACCAGAATCTTGGATTTTCGCAAGCACTTGATTGACAAACTTATTGTGCCTGTTTTTCCTGTCAGCTGCGTCATGGAACGGTGTGAATGTGAGATAATGAACTTGATTGTTTTTCGGCTCTAAAAGTCCTGACAGTTCGTTTAAAAAACGCTCTGAAAGCTGCTCGGCTGATTCGATTAAGGCCATTAAGCTTCCCCAACCAGTCTCAATAAATATTGTCCATAGTCGTTTTTCTTCAGCGGTTGTGCAAGTTCACGCACGTGTTCTGCACTAATATAGCCCATGCGCCACGCGATTTCCTCGAGATTTGCCACCATGACATTTTGCATGCGTTGCACTGTCTCGATATATTGTGCTGCTTCAAGCAGGGAAGCATGAGTGCCCGTGTCAAGCCACGCAAAACCACGCCCCATGAGTTCTACCGACAAATCACCGCGCTCTAAGTAAACCTTGTTCACATCGGTGATTTCTAGCTCTCCACGAGGAGATGGCTTGATATTCTTCGCAATTTCCACGACATCATTGTCATAGAAGTAAAGACCCGTTACAGCATAGTTTGATTTAGGTTGATCTGGCTTTTCCTCAATCGAAATAGCGTTCATACTTTCGTCAAACTCAACGACACCAAAACGTTCAGGATCGGTCACATGGTAGCCAAAAACCGTCGCGCCGTGCTCTTTTGCGGCTGCACCCTGCAGCAACTTCGACATTCCTGGCCCATGATAAATATTATCACCAAGTATAAGAGCAACACTATCGCCCCCAATAAAATCAGCACCGATGATGAAGGCCTGCGCAAGCCCGTCTGGGGAAGGTTGAACGGCATACACCAAATGAATGCCAAGTTCTGAACCATCGCCGAGCAATTCTTTGAACCGTGGCGTATCTTCAGGCGTTGAAATAATCAAAATATCCTTAATACCCGCCAACATCAAAGTTGACAGCGGATAATAAATCATTGGTTTATCGTAAATTGGCATGAGCTGCTTTGATGCCGCACGCGTCAACGGATAAAGACGAGTTCCTGAACCACCTGCTAAAATTATACCTTTCATTCTGTGAAAGACCTCCATATATAGAATCAGACCAATTATAGCAAAAATGAGGAATATTTTCCAGAATTTTTTTCTTGCATTTTATTTTAACTTGTGATAAAATAATATAGTTCGTAAGCGCCCATGGCTCAACTGGATAGAGTACTTGACTACGAATCAAGCGGTTGCAGGTTCGAATCCTGCTGGGCGCATTAAATGTCCACAGGACATTTAATGGCGATTTCCTAAAAAAAGAAATCGCTTAAATCAGGGATTGCACAGTAATCTCTCTTTACTTAAATTGCCTGTGGCAATTTAATGCCAGTTTCATAAAAGTAATTAAAAAATTGGTTAAATCGAAGATTATGTAGTAATCTTCCTAAGATTAATATGTCTGTGGTATGTTAATGCCGTCGTTCTAAAAATAAAGAAAACGGCGGTTAAATCAGAGATTGCATAGCAATCTTCTTTATTAATTTCTATTATTAATAATAATATTTAAGTTTAGGTGCACAGTTGCTTCGCAACTGCGAACTTAAAATCTAATTGCTGAAGCAATTGATTTTAATGTTCGGGAAGTAGCTCAGCTTGGTAGAGTACTTGGTTTGGGACCAAGGTGTCGCAGGTTCGAATCCTGTCTTCCCGATAAAAAATACAAAAAAGAAAGTAATTAATTGCTTTCTTTTTTTGTATTATTAAACATATTTCCTAGCCATACATCAATCGAATGGTTCGCCAAGTCAATCTTATCCACGCGCAACATTGAACGATAATCCGTAATAGGGCGCTCTCCATGAAATGGTCCCTCAATAAAGACAGATACTCCTGCTACGCGACAATCCGTTTCATGTACAAGACTCTTCATCCCATTCAAAGTTCCGCCCCCTTTCATGAAATCATCTACAATCAGTACACGTTGTCCAGGTGATAAGGCGCGCTTTGACAAAACCATAGATTCAACTTTTGCACTTGACCCCGACATATAGTTCACCGCCAAGGTTGCACCTTCTGTAACCTTGGGATCCCGTCTGACAACTACAAAGGGAACGTTCAAACACTCTGCTGCCGCCTGAGCAATTGGAATCCCTTTCGTCGCAATCGTCATCACAGCATCAACGCGCGCATCAATAAAATCGTGAGCTAAAATTCGACCAATTTTTTTGAGATTCACTGGATTTCCAATAATATCAGACAAATAGAGATATCCGCCAGGTAGAATTCGATTTTTATGGCGCATCAACTCTTCAATATCTTTGGCAAAGTCAAGAGATTTTTCATCCGAAATATCTGGAATAAATTCTACTCCACCAGATGTACCAGTATAGGTTTTTAATATCCCTATATCACGCGTTTTAAAAACTTGTCTTACAATTTCCAAATCCTCCGAAATCGTTGACTTAGAAGAGTCATATCTCTCTGTAAATGTACTTAACTTTTGTAATTTAAAAGGATTTTCTAACAAGAAATTCGTCAAATCCACTAAACGTTCGCTTCTTTTCATTATTTAAGCTCCTTCATTTTTTATTATACCATGTTTCAAATATAATAACCGAACATTAAATAGAACTAGACACATATATTATTTAAACGTTTTCATTTTTTGTGATATAATTATATTAAACTATACAAATCCACTAAAATGAATAGGAGGTCATATGAAAACCAAAACAAAATGGCTTATTGCCACAGGTTCCGCTTTATTAGTCACTGCCGCTCTCACCATTTTCTTGGTCGTTTCAACTACAAAGAATCCTACAAAAACGACAAAACCAGCAACACCTGCTTCATCAGCACCAGCCAGTTCCTCTCAAAAATCAGTGAGTGAAACCGACAGACTAATCGAACAATTTAAAAACGGGGATTTCTCTGCAATTCAAGGCGATTGGCGGATTGCTAAGGTTGACGATCAGTCAAAAAATCCAACAGCCCCTGGAAATTTTGACACAATTTTAAGCATCGGCCAATCTGAGTTATCATGGTCAATGCCAGGTTACCTTGACTACGCAACCAATATGTCCCCTGAGTACAGCAGCAGTCTCATCGCTGACTATAAAGGAAAAGATCCAAGCAATACCAACATCTATAATGGTCCTGTCACAATGAACAATCTAAGCTATGTAGGACTAGATCATGGAATGCTTGTTCTCCAATACAGCTATCTCACTATAGATTCCGAACCTATCCAACACAGAATCTATGTCATCCCCCAAGGAATGGAGATACCAAACCTCAAAATCAAATATATTACCGATAGTAACGGAAGTTCAGAAAAGAGCGCTCCTTTCCAAGACGGTATAATTCCAAGTGATACCTCAAAAATGCGTCTGATTTCTTTTTCAGGTTTTCTCGGTGGACTCGGTGGCGTTTTAGCTCCGACAGGGACATATAACAGCCTAGTTGGGGGCTTAACTGCAGGCTATCAAAGGATTTTCTATCGAACTTCCGAGTCAAATGATTACACAAACAATCCAAAAGAGTGGATTCCTGAGGCACAGCCCCACCCCATGAATATCTCTGAAATCGCGACTGGCAACTTCTCAAGTATCGAGGGAACTTGGAGCTCAAAAAATCATGCCTTAACTATGTACGGTCCGGGGAATCTCTTATCTGGAGAAGCCCCTACGAAAGTAAGCGTCGTTGCTCAAGGTGAAGGATATGTTGTACTTGCAATCACGGGTTCTTGGTCACCCGACCCAATCAAACGACTTTTCATTACAGCCGGAACGACCATTCCAGCAGAATTTCTCTCTGGTGTAGTTGACGATTCAGATACCACTAAGGATCGAATTATCCAATTTTCTGGAGATAGTATCTCTCTCGCCCCTAAAGATGGCGCCGGTTATTATATGAATAGCAAAACATCTTTTAATTACTAAATAGGCCACAAAAAATCCATGAATCTAAATTCATGGATTTTTTTATGCTCTATTTAGTCAGCAGCATTTCCGCCGTTTTTCTTGATGATTTCATCTTGAACTGATTTAGGTACATCAGAGTAGTGATCAAATACCATCATGAACGTACCACGTCCTTGAGTTGCAGAACGGATAACTGTTGCATAACCAAACATTTCTGACAATGGCACCATTGCGTGAACGATTTGAGTTTTACCAAGTGCTTCCATACCTTCAACCATACCACGACGTGAGTTTACGTGTCCGATAGCATCACCCATGTACTCGTCTGGAACTGTGATTGTAACCTTCATGATAGGTTCAAGGATTACAGCGTTGGCATGCTTAGCCGCTTCTTTAAGCGCATAGCTTGCAGCTACCTTGAAGGCAGTTTCTGATGAATCGACATCATGGTATGATCCATCATAAAGCTTAGCTTTGATGTCTACCAATGGATATCCTGCAAGAACACCGTTAGCCATAGATTCTTCCAAACCTTTTTGAACGGCTGGTACGTATTCACGAGGAACAACACCACCGACGATGGCATTTTCAAACTCGAATCCTTTACCTTCTTCATTCGGTGTGAATTCAACCCATACATCACCGTATTGACCTTTACCACCTGATTGACGTTTGAAGAATCCACGGGCTTGTGTAACAGGCGCACGGAATGTTTCACGATAAGATACTTGAGGTGCACCAACGTTTGCTTCAACACCGAACTCGTCTCTCAAACGTGTAACAAGAACGTCAAGGTGAAGCTCACCCATACCAGCGATAACTGTTTCGCCTGTTTCTTCGTTTGTAGAAACGCGGAATGATGGATCTTCTTCAGCAAGTTTTTGAAGCCCTGTACCCATCTTATCTTGGTCTGCTTTAGACTTAGGCTCGATGGCGATTTCGATAACTGGAGCAGGGAATTCGATAGACTCAAGAATAACTGGAGCCTTCTCATCACAAAGTGTATCACCTGTCTTTGTATCCTTGAAACCAATAGCTGCCGCAATATCTCCAGCAAAAACTTCATTGATTTCAGTACGGTTATTGGCGTGCATTTGCACGATACGTCCAAGACGCTCTTTCTTACCAGATTCAGCATTTAGCACGTATGAACCTGCTTCGATATGCCCTGAGTACACACGGAAGAATGTCAAACGTCCAACGAATGGATCTGTCATAATCTTGAAAGCGATAGCTGAGAATGGTTCTTCATCAGATGGATGACGCACTTCCTCAGCATCTGTTTTAGGATTAATACCTTTGATAGCTGGAACATCAACTGGTGAAGGAAGATAGTCAAGAACTGCATCAAGCATTGCCTTAACACCCATATTCTTATAAGCAGAGCCACCCATAACTGGGAAGAACTCAGCTGCGATTGTCGCCTTACGAATACCAGCTTTAAGCTCTGCAATTGTGATTTCTTCACCATCAAGATATTTCATCATGAGGTCTTCGTCAGTTTCAGCAACAGCTTCAATCAATTTCTCGCGCCATTCTTCAGCAAGAGCCTTCATATCTTCAGGAATTTCGATTTCAACGGCGTTTTCTTCGGCTGCACCATCATAGTGCCAAGCCTTCATCTCAACAAGGTCAATTCCACCTGAAAGTTCATCTTCTGCACCGATTGGAATTTGAATTGGGTGTGCATTTGCTTGAAGACGCTCATGCAACGACGCAACAGAGTTAAAGAAATCAGCACCTGTCTTATCCATCTTGTTTGAGAAGACAATACGTGGAACTTTATATTCAGTCGCTTGACGCCAAACTGTTTCTGTTTGAGGCTCAACACCAACTTGTGAATCAAGTACGGTTACAGCACCATCAAGCACACGGAGTGAACGTTGAACTTCGATTGTGAAATCCACGTGTCCCGGTGTATCGATGATATTAACGCGGTTACCTTTCCAGAAAGCTGTTGTAGCCGCTGAAGTGATTGTGATACCACGATCTTGTTCTTGCTTCATCCAGTCCATCTGTGAAGCACCATCATGGGTTTCACCAATCTTGTGGATTTTGTGTGTGTGGAAGAGCACGCGCTCTGTCGTTGTTGTTTTACCAGCATCGACGTGGGCCATGATACCGATATTACGAGTGTTTTCAAGTGAATATTCACGAGCCATTGTAAGTATTTCTCCTTAGTTAATTAGATAAATAATTTAAATTTATGCCTGAATATTATATCATAAATCCCGCAAAAAGTCTTGCCTAGACTGAGTTGTCTTTCCCTCTTGAAAAGTTACTGGCAGATAAAGTCTATCCACACTTATATTTTCCGTCTGACTATTTTCCGAAATCCGCTTAATCAGTAAGCTAACAGCCGTCTCCGCAAGCGATTCTATGGGCTGGCGAATAGAAGATATAAAAGGCTCTGTATAGACTGTTTCACGACTTCCGTCAAAGCCAATAATCTGCACCTGCCTAGGGACTTCGATTTCCAATTCTGCCAACACCGATAAAACTTGTCCTGCATATTCATCAGAAATACCAAAGATTCCTAAATTTGAAATATTTCGATTAATTTTTAATCGCCCAAACTCTGCTAAAAGCTCTGAATGAAGTTCTATTTTGTTATTTTTATTTTTAAGGGCTAAGGATTCTACAGGCAGGTCATGCTGCATACAATAATCAATAAATCCCGAGCGTCTTGCCAGCATGGCATCCGAGGTCATTGAAAGGGAATAGACAAAGACAAAAGATTTACTCCCCCTTTCGTGCAAGGTTTGTGCGGCCAACTTGCCTCCTGCATAATTATCACTTGAAACCAATGGAAATCGCCCCGTCGGCTCCTTTTCAATCGATACAAGCGGCATATTAGCCTTGACGTGATTGTTCATATCCGAGTAGGAAACCGAAATAATTCCAGCAGCTTTTTGGCTTTCTGCCAAAGACAAATATTCCTTCTCTTTTTCAAAATCAGAATTTGAAATACAGAGAATCATTTTGAATCCTTTTTTGGTCAATTCTGATTGCACATGATAAGTCAATTCTGAAAAAAATGGCGTCCAGACCGTCGGAATGATGAAAATCACAAACTTGGAATCACGCGCACGCAAATCGCGCGCCGCCATATTCGGCACGTAATTCATCTTTTGAATCGCTGCCTCAATTTTCAGCGAGATTTTATCCGACACGCGTCGATTGTTGAGATAGTTTGACACCGACCCTCGTGAAACCCCTGCCTCACGCGCCACATCATTTATATTCATCATCATCTCCAAACAAAATAGGCTTTCGCCTATTATATCATTTTAGCCAGTAGACTAAAGCCTCATAAGGGCGGAGGTAAAGCTCCTGTCCCTTCATTTTTACTTCGTCATCATAATTTCCAATAATTTTTTGCTGTTTCTTTATTCTCAGATTATCTGGTAATTCAAAACTAATTTTTTTATCTGAAAATGATGCAATAACGAGTAATTTTTCTCCCTCACGATGGCGTATGTAGCTGAAAACATCTGAATCCTCAGGATTGACCATCTCGAAAGTCCCATCAATCATAACTTCTAGTTCTTTTCGCAAGCGAATTAACTCTTGATAATAGTAAAAAACTGAATTCTTATCTGCCAATGCGGATGAGACATTAATTTCCTTGTAGTTCGGATTCAGCGCAATCCAAGATTCAGCCGCCGTGAATCCTGCCTTATCTTCTCCTGACCACTGCATCGGCGTGCGCGCATTATCTCTGGACTTATAGTTTAAATACCTCAAAGTCTCTTTTTCTGATAATCCAAGCCCTTGAAATTTGCGATACATATTATGGGCTTCGAGATCGCGATAATCTTCGATATTGTCAAACTTGGCATTGGTCATTCCGATTTCTTCACCTTGGAAAATGTAAGGTGTGCCTTGCTGAAAATGAAGCACCGTTGCAAGCATTTTCGCTGACAGCTCACGAAACTCTGGACGTTCATTGCCAAAGCGCGATACAACACGCGGCTGATCATGATTATCCCAATACAGAGAATTCCAACCGCGTCCGCTAAGGGCTGTCTGCCATTTAACCATTGAGGATTTCAAATCGCTCAGCTTAAAACGTAAGTCTGAATAACGACCATATTCACCATAATCTACATGCATATGATCAAACTGGAAGATCATATTCAACTCATGTCTTGACGGTTCACAATATTTCACCGCCTCCTCAACTGGGGTACGTGTCGCTTCCCCGACTGTCATAACATCATAATGGCTCAAAACTTCACGGTTCATTTCCTGTAAAAATTCATGAACGCGTGGTCCATTACTTGCTCCAAAGTATGGTGAGCCAAATTCTCCCTCAACCGCTGCTGGGTTATCTGGAAATTCCAACTTTTTAGAAATCAAGCTGATCGAGTCCAATCTAAATCCATCAATTCCCATATCAAGCCAAAATCGCATGTTTTTATAGACCTCCTGTCTCAACTCAGGATTATCCCAGTTCAAATCAGGCATTTCAGTCGCAAAAAGATGAAGATAATATTGCCCACGCTCTGGCACATATTCCCAACACGAGCCAGCACCAAAGATGGAACCCCAATTATTCGGCGCTGAACCATCTGCTTTAGGATCTTTCCAGATATAAAAGTCACTGTAAGGGTTATTTTTAGACTTTTTCGACTCTTGAAACCACTGATGTTCACTCGATGAGGCGCAGACCACTAAGTCCATGATGAGCTTTAAGCCTAGAGCATGAGCCTCTGAAAGCATAGCCTCAAAATCTGCCATTGTTCCAAACTCTGCTTGAATTGCATAATAATCTGAAACATCATAACCATTATCAACCATTGGCGACTGATAGATTGGGTTAAGCCAGATTACGTCAATGCCTAATTCTTTCAGATAGGGAAGCTTTTCACGTATGCCGTTGATATCCCCAATCCCATCGCCATTTGAATCTTTAAATGACTGCGGATAAATCTGATAGACGACGGCTTTTTTCCACCAATCTGTTGAGTGCTCATTCATCTTCTTCATTCACCTCCGCTTGAAAATCATTCATATAAACTAAATTTTCTCGCGCTTCAGAAAGCAAAAGCCGCGCACGCGCCTGCGTCAAATAATTTTCTCGTGGCTCCAGCAATAAGGCCAAGCCAAGCGCCATATTCATTCCTGTAAAAATATGCGTATGCGCCCGATTTACATAGGGATAAAACGTTTGATTCACCGAGCCCGCAAGTAAATCCGTCAAAACAATCGCCTCATCATCTACTGACAATTTCTCAAAAATCGCTTTGACTTCATTGATAATTGGTTCATTATTGAGGTAGGCATTCAGTTCAATTATCTCTTGCTGCTCGCCCACAAAGAATTTTAAAGCAGCCGTCATACCTTGAGCCAAAGTAGAATGTGAGGCGATAATAAATTTTCGATTCATAGTTTTCTTTCTAAATTCTAGCTAAAAAGCCCGAAGGCTTTAATATTACAAGATGGTTTATCATTTACTTTGCTGGCGCGATTCCTAAAATGCCAAAGAATGTTCCAACCAGAGAAATCGCAACAATCAATAGAATGACACGAATAGGCGTCCACCATTTCTTCCCTAGTAGCCAATAAGTCAACAGTGCAAGCAGGGCTGGCAGTATAGCTGGCATGATTTTGTCAAAGATTTCAGCCTGAACAGGCAAGGTCACCTTTCCTGTAGCAAACTTCAAAGGCGTATAGACCTTAACAACTGTCGCAACAATCGTGCCCACTACTGCAAGTCCCATGACAGAAACCGCGTCCGTAAAGATATTCAAACGCTCACCAAAAGTTGAGATAAGCTTTGTCCCAGAGCTATAACCGAGCTGAGAGAGGCCCATTTTCACAAAATACAATGCCGCAGAGATTCCAATCCAAATCACTGCGCCTGTCGGATTTCCTTGCAAGGCCATGTAACCTGCAATTCCTCCGATAATCGTTGGCCAAAGTAACCAGAAAATCGAATCTCCCACACCAGAGAAAGGTCCCATCAGTGAGATTTTTAAATTTTGGACGGCTTCTGCCGCTGCCAGCCCATCTTTTTCCTCCATGGCGAGGGCTGCACCAAGCACAACGTTACCCATTTGGGGTGTGATATTAAAGTATTTAAAGTGATTATCCATCGCTTGGATATAGTCATCATCATTTGGATAAATCTTACGGAGTACCCTCGCCATTGAAAATGCAAAGGCTGGCGCTTGTTGCGACTCATAGTTCCATCCCAAGCCCGCAACGAGCGTCCAGCGACGGAAGGCCGCTTTGCGCTCTTTTTCCGTTAATACGACCTTGTTTACTACCTCTGTATTACTCATCAAAATCATCTCCTTGTTCTATAGTACCCGCAAAAATGGGCTGATTTAACTTTTCTACACCTTTTTGGTAAATAAAGTAAGCTGCAGCTCCGCCCAAAAGCGCAACGCCTAAAATTGGCAGATTCAGATACGCCGATAAAACAAATCCTGAAATCAAGAATGTCAAATATTTTTTGACTGGCATATAATGCAATAGAATCGCCACACCAAGCACTGGCAACATGTTTCCCGCCACTTGCAAGCCTAAAGTGAACCAAGTAGGCACGAATTTTGTGACTGCATTGATTAAACTTGGTCCAAAAGCCATTACAGCTGCCATTGGAATCACATATTTCAGCATCCAGATTAAGATCGATAAAAGGTAAACGCCTTCCATCTGGCGAAATTTTTTTGCATGAAGCAAACTCTGCTCCCAATGAGCCGTGAAAGTATTGAAATATTTTACAAGCACATCCAGCTGTAAGGTCAGCATGCCTACTGGTAAACCAACAGCAATCGCCTCCCCAGTATTAACACCTGTTCGTGCAGCTAGGAAAATCGAGACAATTGTTGCGACACCATATTCAGGAATGGAGGCACCCCCAAGCGCCGCAATTCCCATTGACATAAGCTGGAGCGTCCCCCCAATGATCATCGCTGAGTGAAAATCCCCTGTGATGAGTCCCATGACCAGTGCGACACAGACTGGCCACTGCCCAATCAACTGCACACCAGAACCATTATCCCACGCCATCCAACCAGCTAGAATAACAATAAGTAAGTTTTGAAGAATTATTGGCATTTTAGAAGTCCTTTCCTGCAATAGCTTTTTCAAGTGTAATTTTTGTATCCGATGGACGATATTGGAACGATACATTTATTTCATTATCTTGAAGTTCTTTCAAGTCTGATACTTCCTTTGCATTCAAAGCCGCTCGCTCAGTAACCGCTACACGCCCCTCTGGAAAGAGAAATCCGACATTAATCTCAGGAATTGTTATTCCAGCTTCCACGAGCTTAACCAAAGTCTCCGGCTCTTTCACAAGTAAAAAGACTTTATGATCGTCATATTTCTCAGCTTTAAAATTTCTGACGGCTGTTTCCAGCGAGATAATTGACATCCCTGTCCCTGCAGGTTTACTCATTCGCATGGCACCTTTGGCTATCTCGTCTGACGAAAGCTGATCGTCAATAACCATAAAGCGCTTGGGTTTTAGTAACGTATTCCAGTCATTGACCGTGATTCCATGTACAAGTCTCTGATCAATACGCGCAAGTGTAATTGGCATTTTTTGCCTCCCAATTTTTTGTAAACGTTATTTTGGAACGTTCCATTTTTATTTATTATAATCCTTGAAAAAATATTTGTCAAGCCTAAATTTATAAAATAAAATTTTATAATTATTAATCAATGCAAGTTTTACTTAATTTTAAGTACAAAAAAGCCTGCTATTAACAGACTTTTTCGTTTATCGCGAGGCATTACATTTAGCTTCACTTCGGGTTACTTGTGCAAGCATGCAATTTTCCCGCAAAAAAATTCGAGTCTCTCTGGCAAGCAAGCTTGACGACTCGAATCTCTTACTTAATTATTGTAGGGCACTGCATTCAACTACGTTGCGAAGCTATGCTTCGGTTTGCTTTCGCAAGCAATGCAACTTCCTACAAAAAAATTCGAGCCTCACTGGCAAGCAAGCTTGCCGACTCGAATCGAATTTTTTACCAACGGAAGTGAGCGAAGGCACGGTTTGCTTCAGCCATTTTGTGAGTGTCTTCACGTTTCTTGACAGAGGCACCTGTGTTGTTGCTTGCGTCCATGATTTCTTTCGCCAAACGGTCTTGCATTGTGTGTTCACCACGCTTACGCGCGATTGTCACGAGCCAACGAAGTCCAAGCGTTGTACGACGTTCTGGACGTACTTCAACTGGCACTTGGTAGTTAGACCCACCTACACGGCGAGCACGTACTTCAAGCATTGGCATGATGTTTTCCATCGCTGCTTCAAATACTTCAAGTGGATTGTTTCCTGTTGCTTCTTTGATTTGCTCAAAAGCACCATAAACAATGTTTGTTGCAACACCACGTTTACCGTCAAGCATGAGACGGTTGATAAGACGTGATACTACGACTGAGTTATAAACTGGATCTGCCAAAACTTCACGTTTTGGGGCACGATTTTTACGCATTTATCCTATCTCCCTTCTTAGCCTTTTGGACGTTTCGCACCGTATTTAGAACGGCTTTGTTTACGATCTGATACACCTGCAGTATCAAGAGCTCCACGGATAATGTGATAACGCACACCTGGGAGGTCTTTGACACGTCCACCACGAAGCAAGACAACACTGTGTTCTTGCAAGTTGTGGCCGATACCTGGGATATAGGCTGTAACTTCCATCAAGTTTGATAGACGTACACGGGCAAATTTACGAAGCGCTGAGTTAGGCTTCTTAGGTGTCATTGTTCCAACACGTGTTGCAACACCACGTTTCTGTGGGCTGGCAAGTTTAGTTTGAACTTTTTTACGGCTGTTGTAGCCGACGTTCATGGCTGGTGATTTAGACTTCGTAACTTTAGACTTACGAGGACTTTTTACCAATTGGTTAATTGTAGGCATTAACTCTGTCTGCTTTACTTTATCATTAGGTAAAACCTTGAGCGAAAATAATATTGGAAAGCATTCCTTTCGTTTTTCTTTAAATTTGACTGTCAGTATATGATCGCTCACGTCAAGTTCTGACTTGAAGATTGGCAACTTTTACGTTCTTCAAATATATTCAAATGTAAAAAGTACCGTTAAATAGTATAGCAAAAAGCAGTAAGCCTGTCAAACTTGATAAATTTTCTTTAGGAAGTCGCCCTAGAGCTAAATTCTATATCCTGCTTCAACAAAGCTCTGTCCTCTTTCCGTCCATTTTATAGCTCGGTTATCAGAATTTCTGACAACGAACGCCCTGTCTTCCAAAAGTTGTAAGAAAGCTTTGCCAATATTTCCTGAAAGATGAAATGTCCGCTCCGTCCAATCCATACACGGTTTTAACAAAGTCCCTGACGACTGTTTCAGCTTCATCATATCAAGCCCAATTTCAGAAAAGTAAGCTTCCCCAGCTGTTGTTAGCCTGATTTGCTGATTTTCTAGCAAAATAAATTCTTGCGCCTCTAAAAATGCAAAATAATCCACAGCCATTTCTCCAGCCAAATGATGATAACAAGTTCTTCCCACCTTAATCGCTTGAAATTCTTGGCTTTGATTATAGGAATGTGTCGCAACACGAGGCTTTAGTACGCTCAACTGCTCAATTAACTCTGCAAGTTCTGAATTAGCAAGCCTATAATAAACGTTCCTTCCCTGTTTATAAGATTCCAACCAATCAGCCTCAAGCATTTTACCTAGATGATAAGAGATTGTCTGATCTTTAAGCTTCAAACTCTTTGCCAATTCATGCACTGTGGAAAATCTTGCATCCATCATGAGATTGAGCAAATCAAAACGGGTTGAATCCCCCAGAAGCTTTATCATCTCTTTTAAATCAGGTTGATCAATCATAATAACTTATTATAACGCAAAAACATTTCGATAGAAACTGTTGTTTTGCAATGCTATGATACTAAGGAAAGAAGGAAAAATAAATGTTTAAAGAGCTTGACAAATCATCATTTTACTACGGCTTTCCTGTAACACTGCTAACAACCAGAGATTCCAAGACGGCGCAAGACAATATAACGCCCATCAGTTCAACTTGGACACTCGATCGGACGGTCGTTCTCGGGATAGGGCTTCAGCAGAAAGCCTATTGTAACCTCACCGCCGGAAGTGACCTTACACTCAATCTCCCCGATATTGAGCTTCTGGAAAGCGTGAAGCGTATTGCAAATACGACCGGAAATCTTGATATGCCCGACTGGAAGAAAGAGCTTAATTATCAATACTGCGAGGATAAATTCAAGCTTGGAAATTTTACTAAACTTCCTGGTCTGAAGGCTTCCAGCAGCCGAATTGCAGAATGTCCCATTCAGCTTGAATGCAAAACCAGCTATATCACCAAAAGAGAAAGCTTCGCTCTCATCGAATGTCAAATCATAAATTTTGTTGTAGATGAAAAAATTCTTCATGACGAGAGTCACGTTGACATCGGAAAATGGTCTCCCCTCATTTACAAATTCAGAAGCTATGAAACAACCAGTAAATCCTTTGGCAAAGATCAGAGATTCAACGAATTTTCTCGAAATTGAAAACAAGAACAAAAAAAACATCTCCCAAAAGAGATGTTTTTGAAATGAAAATCCAAAGATTAACGTTTTGAGAATTGTGAAGCTTTACGGGCTTTCTTAAGTCCAGCTTTCTTACGCTCAACCATACGGGCATCACGTGTAAGAAGTCCTGCACGTTTCAATGATTGACGGAAGTCTGGGTCAACTTCAAGGAGTGCACGCGCGATACCGTGACGGATAGCTCCTGCTTGACCTGCTTTACCACCACCATTAACGTTTACGAGTGTATCATATGCACCCTCTGTTTGTGTTGCTGCAAATGGTTGGTTGATAACCAAACGCATTGCTGCTGATGGGATATAAACTTCAACATCTTTTGTGTTGACTAGGATTTTACCAGTGCCAGGTACGAGACGTACGCGAGCGACTGCATTTTTACGACGGCCTGTGCCGGCATATTGAACTTGTGCCATTATATGTACGTCCTTTCTTAAATAATTCCTGAAATATCAAGTACTTCTGGATTTTGAGCTGCATGGTTATGTTCTGCTCCACCATAAACGTGAAGTTTCATACCTTGTTTACGTCCAAGTGTATTTTTTGGAAGCATACCTTTTACAGAAAGTTCGATAAGTTTCCATGACGCTGTTGCGCGAAGAGCACCTGCAGTTGTTTCTTTCAATCCACCCGGGTATTGGCTATGATGACGATATTTCTTGTCAGTCGCCTTTTTACCTGTCAATTTGATTTTGTCAGCGTTGATAACGATAACGAAGTCGCCCATGTCAGCGTGTGGTGTGTAAGTTGGTTTGTTCTTTCCGCGGAGGATGCTGGCAACAACAGCGCTGAGACGTCCAAGTGCGATGTCTGTAGCGTCGATGACATACCATTTACGATCCGCATTTTGAGCATTGCCCATAAATGTCGTTTTGTTGATCATTATAGTTTCCTTTATCTGATTTGAATAGCAGAGCTATCATTGTTTACAGCAGGTGTAAGAGTCCTGCAGAATATTTTTGGGTTTCCGGGGCCACAAAAATGGGGTAAACAATACCGTTTCTTATAATATCATAAACATTCGACTTGGTCAAGCCTAAACTCTGCTTAGGGCTATCATTTTCACTCGAATCAAAATTGCCGTATATCCGTCATTTTTGAAATTTTCTTCTATCTATGTTACAATAACTGCATGGCTTCACGCAGTTTTGATATGTATACCGATGGCTCTTTTAATAGCGTGACCTCTGTTTATGGTGGCGCTTATTGCGTTGATGGGGTGATTCAAGGTTCAGTTTCTGATAACAATCCAGAATTAGCTGCTTCACGTAATGTTTCAGGCGAATGCATGGCCGTCATCCGAGGAATTAAAGCCTTAATTAATCAGGAAAAACTTGTACCAGATGACAAAGTTGTGATTTATCATGACTATACTGGACTGGCTGATTGGGCCGAAGGCCGCTGGCAGGCTAAAAAGACTGTTGCAATCAAATATGTTCAAGCTATTAAGCTTTTTCGTAGCAAAGGCTTAGTCATAGAGTTTGTAAAAGTCCCTGCTCACAGTGGTGTTTCTGCCAATGAAAAAGTGGATCAACTCGCCAAAAAAGCTGTTGGTCTTCTATAAAAATTGAAATTAGAAAATATAATAGACAATGCGAGGAAATAAAATGAAATTCATCAAAGAATGGTTGCCTCTTGCCATTATTGTAATCCTGATTATTCTAAGTCGTATCTTTATCTGGGATAGCGTAAGTGTTGATGGTCCTTCAATGGACCCAACATTAGCAAATAATCAAAAATTAATTATGCTACGTTCAGGTGTGACCGGATTCAGTCGCGGGGATATCGTTGTTGCCAAGGAAACTTTGGCTCAAACTCAAAAAAATGATGCGAGTGCAACGTCTGGAAAGACTATTGTAAAACGTGTTGTCGGTATGCCTGGTGATACGCTCGTTTTCAAAGGGGACACACTTACAATTAATGGTAAGGCTTATTCACAGCCATGGCTACAGCAATATAAGAACTTATTTGATAGCGGTAAGCTCTCAGATACTTATTTAAATGGTAGTTCTATGAGTAACCTCCCTACCACTGATCGTCAATTCTTCGCTGACACTGCTTCTACCGCTAAGGCCTTTACCGTAGATAGTACAGGCAATTCTGATTTCACAGTAAAAGTTCCTGCCAATGAATATTATTTGCTAGGTGATGATCGAATCGTATCAGCAGATAGTCGTTTGGTCGGTGGATTTACTAAATCTCAAATCAAAGGCGATGTAGTTTTCCGCTTCTTCCCTTTCAATAAGATTGGAACATTGAAATAAAAGAAAGCTCTACAAGGGCTTTTTTATTTCAATGTTCCAATCAGCAGATGAGGACTTTATGCTATAATATCTTTCTAAAAGGATAAGGACGATTATGGACACTAGAGATACAAGCAAAAAAATTATCGCGGTTGACCTTGATGGTACGACCCTTACAAGTGAAAGCAAAATCACAGATTATACGAAAGAAGTATTCCATGAGGTTCAGAAGAAGGGGCATTTGATTGTGATTGCAACTGGTCGACCCTATCGTCTCGCCATTGATATTTATCACGAGCTTGGCTTAACTTCTCCAATGATTAACTTTAATGGCGCGATGCTTATTTTACCAAGTGATAAAAATTGGAAATATGCTAATAAACGCTATATTCCTCGAGATTTTGTCTTTGATTTATTACGTCATCAGCAGAACTTTGAGCTTGATTTTATCGGTGCCGAATATCGGAGAAAGTTCTATTTGAATAACTTCCAAGGCGCCAATCCTGCTGTCTTTGGAGTAGATAAGTTTGAAGCCTATAATCGCTTACGAATCGATCGCCTCACGACGGATCCCTATGCTGTTCTCCTTTCTACCCGTAACTCTGATCGTATTGGTCAAGCCAAAAAGATTCAGTCTCATTATGGAAATGAAATTTCAGTTTCAGCTTGGGGTGGCCCTGATAGCATTCTTGAAATTGTCCCTCGCGGTGTGAATAAAGCTTATGGACTTGAGAAACTAATGAAAGCTTTAGATTACAACCGCTCGCAACTTATTGCATTTGGCGATGAATTTAATGACGTTGAAATGTTCCAATTCGCTCAAACTGGTTACGCAGTGAATAATGCTTCTGAAAGACTTATTGGACACGCTGACGAAATTCTACCATGGACAAATGATGAATCTGCTGTTGCGCATAAATTAGAAGAACTCTTTTTATGATAAGAGTATGCTTTCATTTAATCTTTCAAGATTAGAATTTAGAATTTTATATTAGATTTATCTAATAGCAGAATATACAGAGAATATTTTTTTGACTTTTTAGGACATTTATTTAAATAATGTAACACAGACATTATCTTTAGCATTGACTAAATTTATATTTTATTGTATCATTAAGTTAGTGGGTTTGTGAAGATTGCGTGCTGTATAATTGTTACAAATTGGACTCAGTACCCCAATATTAGAAAAGAATGGTGATAAATATGAGAAACGATATGCGTAGAGATCGTACAAAAAAATTGCTTCGTGATGCAATGACAAAACTTTTGGAAGAAAAATCTTTTGACCAAATTACAACAAGTGAACTTGTTAAACGTGCAGGAATTAGCCGCTCAGGCTTTTATACTCACTACTCTGACAAGTATGACATGATTGAGTTTTACCAACAAATTTTCTTCAATACAATTCAGTATGTTTTTGAAAAAAATAAAGGTAATCTCCGTGAGACCTTGCTTGAAACTTATGAATTCCTAAATAATAATGAAATCTATGTAGCACTTCTCTCAGAGAACGGCAGCAAAGAAATTCATAACTTCATTCTTCAAAAACTTACAAATCTTATTGAGGAAACTGTTTATCCATTCCTTGAGACACGTAAGGCAGCTGGAAAAGTTGGTGATACTTATGCGAAAATTTATTTCGCGAATGCTGTATTTGGCTTGACACAGGCTTGGATTCGCCGTAATCGTAAGGAAACACCTGCCGAAATGGCCAACCTCTTCGTAGCTCTTGTTGGCACAGAAGTTGTAAGATAATAAAAATAAAAGCAGGCCTTATAGACTTGCTTTTATTTTGCCTAAATCGGGCTATACTAATAATATAAAAATCACAGTCACGATTAAATGCCTGTGATTTTTATTACCTGTCTAAGCCGATTACATTCCAGCTTGTGCTGCCACTTCAGCAGCGAAATCATTTTCAGCTTTCTCAATACCCTCGCCAACTTCAAAACGTACAAAGCTTACAACTTTAGCTCCTTTAGCTTCAAGGAATTTCTCAACTGTGTTTGAATCATCCATAACATAAAGTTGTGAAAGCAATGTATATTCTTGATCAACTTTCGTATTGTCAACAATATAACGTGAAATTTTACCTGGCAAGATATTCTTTTCAATAACTTGCTCTGGTTTACCTTCAGCAATAAGCTCTGCTTTGATTTTTGCAGAAACTTCAGCAAGTTTTGCATCATCAAACTCTAAACGTGAACCAAATTCTGGGAATGGAAGTGGCTCTTTGCCAACCATAGCCCGTGATTCATTATCAAGTTCGATCTTATGCTTCATTTCAGCGATTTCTTGGCGAATGAAGTCTGCATCAAGATCTTCGTAGCTCAATACTTGTGGGCTCATTGCGGCAACGTGCATTGCGATTGCTTTTGGCAATTCAGCATCGCCACCTTCAAGGACAACGATAACGCCAATACGACCGCCATTGTGTTGATAAACACCAAACTCTTGTGCATCTGTCTTTTCAATAACAGCGAAGCGGCGGAAGCTAATTTTTTCACCGATAGTGGCTGTAGCCGAGATAAAGGCAGTTTCGATTGTATCACCTGAAGCCATCGTCAATTTAAGAGCGGCTTCATTATCAGCAGGTTTTGCTTTAGCAATAACGTCAGCTGTCTCTTTAACCAAAGCAACAAATTGATCGTTACGTGCAACAAAATCAGTTTCTGAGTTTACTTCAACAAGAGCCGCTACATTTCCTTCAACAGAAACACCTGTCAAGCCTTCAGCAGTGATACGATCAGCTTTCTTAGCAGCTTTTGCTTCACCTTTTTCACGAAGAAGCTCAGCAGCTTTTTCCATGTCTCCATCAACTTCAACAAGAGCCTTTTTAGCATCCATAACGCCTGCTCCTGTTGTTTCACGGAGTTCTTTTACCATTTTTGCAGTAATTTCCATTTTAGTCTCCTTTTAGAAAAAATAAGCGAGGCGGGCGCCTCGCCTAAAGATTTATTATTTGATTTAAGTTCTATTTTATAACTGAGTTCGGCGGGCTAGAGGCTAGGAAATTAGATGATTTCCTAGCCTCTGAATGAGCCCACCTCACATCTTGTTTATTCTTTGCCTTCTACAAGGTTTTGAAGAGCTTCGAGTGACTCTTCGCTTGCTTCTGTATCAGCTTCAACTTCTTCTTTGTCAGCTTTTGCTACAGCATCTTCACCTTGACGACCTTCGATGATTGCGTCTGCTACCATTGCTGTGATAAGCTTAACGGCACGGATTGCATCATCGTTAGCAGGGATGATCACATCAATTGGATCTGGATCTGCATTTGTATCTGTCATCGCCACAACTGGGATTCCCAAAGTCTTAGCTTCTTTAACTGCAATTTGCTCTTTATGTGGATCTACAACGAACATAAGATCTGGAATACGTGGCATATCTGCAATACCGCCAAGGAAACGTTGAAGTTTTTCACGTTCTTTGTTCAAAAGAACTACTTCTTTCTTAGGCAATACGTCAAATGTACCGTCTTCTTCCATCTTGTTGATATTTTTAAGTTCTGCAATACGTTTTTGGATTGTATTCCAGTTTGTCAATGTACCGCCAAGCCAACGACTGTTTACAAAGAACATACCTGCACGAGTTGCTTCGTCTGCAATCGCTTCTGATGCTTGTTTCTTTGTACCAACAAAGAGAACTACTGCACCTTGGCTTGCTGCGTTCTTCACATAGTGATAGGCATCGTCTGCAAGTTTTACTGTCTTTTGCAAGTCAATAACGTGAATTCCATTACGCTCTGTAAAGATGTATGGTTTCATCTTAGGATTCCAGCGACGAGTTTGGTGACCGAAGTGGACACCAGCTTCGAGAAGCTGTTTCATTGAAATAACTGTCATGTCATTTCTCCTTCTTTTAAAATAGTTTTTCCTCTATCGGACTTCATCCGCGGCCGCAACTTTTGCAAGCACTACGACTTTGTCAGCCTAATATGTGAGATTGTTACACTAGAATGCAACGCTTAATTATACGGAACTTCTACAGTTTTGTCAAGTTTAAACGTCATAGCTTAACTAAAAAGCAATTATTTTGAAGTGCCCCCGAATAAGTGTCACTTCATGGGTCACTTCACTTAGCAAAATTTACTCATCCATTTTTCGATTAATAGCTCGACGTTCTTCATCTCTAGCTTCATCTCTAGCCTCTTAAATTTCCTGTTGCTTTTTACGGATTTCCCAGTTATATTCCTCAACTGTTTGTTCAAATTGACCGCTAAATTGCTTGACGGTACCATGAGGCAAATCTCGATAAAAGCCATTGACAACATCTGCTAATTCACTTGTTTTCCGATACATCTGCTAGCGCTAATCATTGGGAAGTTCTTCCGCTTCATTGAGCGAGCGAACTGCAGTATCGTGTTCTTCTTCAAGTCGCCATCTTTCATTGTTATCCATAAATTCTAAACTCCTTTGATAGAACTGTTAAATTCAGGTTTTTTTCAGGCTATTCCTCAAATAGTCATTGGCCGCATCTGCTTACCCTCTAAACCGTAATTTAAACGAGAAGCAAGACGGTTGGAAGAAAAATCATACATATCTGAGGCCTTTTGAGCAAGTATTTATGTTAAATCTGTTCCATGATTTGTGACTTCTGTTTTTTGCCACTAAAATTGCAAGAATTGCCGCCGCAAACTGATTATTTAGCAAATCTGTATCTAAATAAGGATTATTTAGTGTTTCCTACATTTTATTTCTCCCAGTTTATTTGAACGTCTTTGAGCCTATTATTAAATCCTGCAGCACCTTCCTGATCTGTTTCCTGAATCCGCTGAGAGATATCCATCAGAGTGTCTGAAAACTGTTCAAGACTTTTCTGGAATTTTTTTGCTTCATTTATGGTACTCGTTTCTACCCCCTCATCCCAAAAATCATTCATCTGAAAATCTGCAAGCAGGGCTTCCACTTCGTAAGGAGACAGATATTGCGCAAGGTTATAGGCCGCTTCTCGTCCGTCAGAAACAGATTTCTGAACTTTTTCTTTTGATTCCGAAAGTATACTTTTCACTTTAGCAACATAGTCATCCGCAGAAAGAACAGCGTCCTGCGCAACCGACACCAACAATTCATCACGTAATGCAATCTTTTGACTGCCCGAAGCACTTCTAATTTGACTCTGGAGATTGGGAATATTGCGCTCGCTCATCTGTTTAAGCGCCTGATGTACACTGGAAACAACCGTGCCATTTTTTAGTTTCCCGTTTTTGATAAGATTACCATCTGGAAAGAACCAAGAGTCAAAAGTGGATAATGGACTATGCTTACCACCTGGCAACCAAATAACGCCTGGATACTTTGATGGATCATGTAAATAATCTGCAATTGGTGCTGTACTATCAGCCTTAAAGCGATAATTCTTATATTTAAGTGGGTTATTTTTAATCTCGTCTAATTCTTTTTGACTTAAATCCGAATAACTATAAAACCCATTGAAAACCGTCGTGGGAATGCTATTTTCTAGCCCCAAACGTAACATATAGGAGCCGCTTTGAGAATAACCACTATACTGAACCACGGTTACTCCGCTCATTTGATTGACTTTATCCACAAATGATTTTGCGTCTCCGTATTGTCCCGATGTTCCTGTGGCAACTTCGCCAATGGCATTTTGCACATCGACAGAATCAAGACCACCCGTTGGATCTGTCCCTGCAGCCACAACAATCGTTTGGCTTAAATCGGGCTTCCCATTCACGATCGGCGCAACGGCCATGCCTTGAAAACCACTGCCTTCTGTAGTTTGATAGGTGCTTCCCGTCATTGCTTGATAGTGGCTCACTGGTTTGAGATTATTTTGTGTGGCGATGACTTTGAAATCTTGACCACTTCCTCCGATATTATACAAAGTTTGACCATTATAAATATTTGAATACCCCTCAGGTTGCTTATATGCAGGATCTACACCATATACTTGTTGGTTTAGATTGATTAATTGCTCATCAGTTGCCATTTTAAATTTCTCCTTTTCCGCCTACAGAAAAATCCACCTTGATTAAACTAGTTGTTTCTCCTGTCTCATAATATTTATCTAATAGCGGTGTTCCTTTGCTAATTCCATACACGTCCTGACTGAACCTTTCTGGCGTAAAGGGTTGTGACGTTGTATGAGTACCTTCTTCTGGCATTCCCTTTGTCCAACTGGCTCTTATAGCAAAAGATGAAACCCAAAACCCTGTATTAGAATCTACACTGGTATCAACAAACTTTATTTCCGTAATATCAGGGAATTCCTGCTTGACTTTTTTAGCAATTTCCGTTTCATAATATCGAATTTGTTTATCCTTCTCCTCTTGCTTTCCTGTAAAATCATGCGTCAAGAAAATATCAAAGGGTGTTTTCTGT
>JAIRUS010000124.1 GCA_031254295.1 Streptococcaceae bacterium
ATAACCCTGTCAGCTCGGATCTCGATCGTGTCAGGTCTGTGGGAGAAGCTCTTTCCGCTTGGCGTAATGACAAGAATGGCTGGCTGGGACTTGTGACAATCAAAGTCAACGATTAGACCCGCAGCACGCAGGTCTTTTTGATTGGGCTTGAAGTGGATGGAAAACAACTTTTGGTCAAGAGTTTGACCTCGCCCACACAGGAATAGATGGAGATAAAAAATGAAAGATTCAGAGCGCCTGAAATGCGCGGATATTTTATGGGAGCGCTTGGTTGAACGCTTCAATGCGGAAGCGGCGACTTATGTTCCAGAGGATTATGCGAGTGTCTTGGGGTCGATTGGGTCTGTAGGAGAGCGTGAAGTCTGTCGGCCAGATTGGTGGAAAGCGCTAGGCGGCGAGGCACTCATTGGCAGTAAAAACGAGGATCGTGGCCTCATCATTTTAGGAAAAGGAAAGCAAGACGGGTTCGATGATTACTGGGCTATCACGCACCTGATTGAAGAGGCGCACCACGGCGAGCAACTCGCGACAGGGAGGATTTTCTTTGGAAGTTAAAAAAAGAATTAGGAAAGATCAGACTCACTATCTGGTAAGTTCTAATTTTGGAGGAAGCAAGGCAGAAATCAGGCAACTATTGGTTGTTTTGGAACAAGTCATCAAAAGCCGAGAAGCCTTGAATTCAAAGGAAGTATGAGCGGACTAAATGATGAAAGTATGTTAAAATGGGAGGCGTAGTAACAATGCGCCTCCCGTTTTTGCATTAAAGGAGGCAAAACATGACTCGACCCTTGACAATTGAATATGAAACAATCACAGATGAAACAAATCTGACGGTGCTTTATGCCCGTCTTTCTAAGGATGATGGTAAATCAGGCGATAGCGACTCGATTTTGAATCAGAAGCTCTTGCTTGAAAACTTTGCACGGGAACAAAAAATGGCGCCCTGCGTCTTTCTCGCCGATGATGGCATCTCTGGGACGACTTTCAATCGTCCGGCCTTTCAACAGGCGATTAATCTGGTGGATCGCGGACAGGTCAAAAACTTTATTGTGAAGGACTTGTCTCGCTTTGGACGCGATTATCTGAAAGTGGGAGCTTTTACCGAAGTGGCTTTCCCTGAAAAGAATATCCGCTTTATTGCGATTAATGATAACGTGGATAGTAGCCATGAGGATGATAATTCGCTGGCGCCTTTTCGGAATTTGTTTAACGAATGGTATGCCAGAGACTGTAGCAAGAAAATCAAAGCGGTGAAACACGCGAAAGGTAATGCGGGTCTTCCCATGACGGCAAACGTTCCTTATGGCTATTTGAAAGGGGAGACTTACTCTCAAACACATGAGTGGGTGATCGATGAAGAAGCGGCGAGAATCATTCGGCGGGTGTTTCATGACTATGCCTCAGGTAAGAGCATGACAGAAATTGCCCGTGAGTTAAAAAATGAGAAAATCAGAACCCCTGCAGCCCACAAGATCAGCATTGGTGTGAAATCCAGTAAGATGACAACGATGCCCCATGATTGGAACTCTCAAATTGTGCGGCAAGTGCTTGGACACCGAGAATACTGTGGGCATACGGTAAACTTTAAGACCTATAAGAAATCGTATAAGGCAAAAAAGTGTTTGCCTAACCCTTTGTCCGAGCAGAAAATTTTCAAAAATACGCACGCGGCGATTATTGATGAAGCCTTGTTTGAGTTAGTGCAAGAAAAACGAGGCACTTATCGTCCGAGAGTAACCAAGAGCAAAAGTGTGGGACTGTTCTCTGGCGTTGTCTGTTGTGCAGATTGTGGGACGCTACACCGCTACAATGCTCAAAGAGCGACACATTCTGCGTATTATTATTGTGCGGCGAGCAGGAGACGGATAAAAACGTGCGCAAGCGCGCACAGTATTCAAGAAAAAGTGCTGGTGGAGAAAGTGCTCAGAAATATCCAAGGGGTGTTGTCAAAGCTGGCGTCAAATGAAGGCGAACTGGTTGCTTTTCTGGAAAAGAGGAGTCAGCGGACACTCGCTCGAACACTGGAAAATGAGCGGCAGCTCCTCCAAAAGGCGGAGCGTCGGGATCAGGAGTTGGATGCGATTCTTCAGCAGCTTTATGAGGACAACCTCTCAGGGAAAGTGAACGACGCGAGGTACGCGAAAATGAGTGCACAATACGAGCTAGAACAGGTGACACTTACGCAAACTCTGGCATCTCTGCGTGATGCACAGGAAAAAGCTGAGGAGGCGAGTAGCGGGATTGTTTCATTTATTCAAATGGCTAAAAAGTATCTTAACCCTACGACGCTTGAACCAGATATGGTTCGGGCATTGATCGACAAAATAGAAATCGGAGAAAAAATGAAAGTGGACGACAAAATAGAACAAAAAATCACGATCATTTATCGCTTTGTTGGAAATTTGGCAGAGTGAACTGACTGAAACTTTGTGTCGTCTTACGGGGTATGATATAATGAAAGCATGAATAATAAAGTAAATTTGCGTCTCGGTGAAAAGCTCAAAGTCCAGATTGTGCGTCTGGGGATTAATGGTGAGGGGATTGCTTACTATAAAAAACGTTTGATTTTTGTTTCTTATGCCCTACCAGACGAAGAGATACAAGTTGAAATCACAGAAAATCAGCCCAACTTTTCACGCGCAAAAGTCGTGAAAATCTTCAAGCAGTCACCTTATCGCGTGAAGCCAGAAGATAATAACTTTGCCAGTCTCTCAGGCTCGCATATCATGCACTTGGCTTACCCTCAGCAGTTAGAGTTTAAAGTTGATGTGCTACGACAGGCCTTGGGGAAATATCGTCCTGAAGGTTATGAGCATTATGACTTACGTCCAACACTTGGTCAGCCAGATTGGCATGGTTATCGAAATAAGTTGACTTATCAACTGCGTCGTTTAAATTCAGGCAAGACAATTGCGGGCTTATATCAAGAAGGTAGCCATCACTTAGTAAACCTTGATCGTTGCCTAGTGCAAGATAGAGTTACACAAGAGATTGCCAACTATGTCTGTATTTTGATTGACAAATATAAAATTCCAGTTGATGATGATCGCCGTATTCGTGGTGTCAAGACATTCGTGATTCGCCGTAGTCAGTTGACGGGCGAGGTGCAGATAATCTTTATTTCATCAATTAAGCAAAATTACGACCGTGTCATTAAAGAGTTGACTGAGAAATTTTCTGACATTGTGACAGTTGCGGCGAATCTTCATGAGAAGAAGACAAGTGAAGTCTATGGTGAGCAGACGGCCATTATCTGGGGGCAGGAAAAGATTACCGAAGGTTTTGGTTATGACTTTGAGCTCTCACCACGCGCCTTTTTCCAACTCAATACAAAACAGGCCGAAGTCCTTTATAAAGAAGTCATCAAGGCCATCAATCCCAAGAAAGAAGATCGAGTTCTGGACGCCTACTGTGGTTCAGGCACGATTGGCTTTGCACTTGCCAAGAAAGTCAAGTCAGTTCATGGTATGGATATTGTCCCTGAGTCAGTAGCTGATGCGCGTGCCAATGCAGCGCGTCTGGGCTTCAAGAACTGCCACTATGAGATAGGTCGGGCTGAGAAAGTCATCAGCAATATGTACAAGTCTCAGCAGAAGCCGACGGCAGTGATTGTGGATCCACCACGTACAGGACTTGATGATGAACTAATAGCTACACTCGTCAAATATCAGCCAGAAAAACTTGTCTATGTTTCATGCAATGTCTCAACTTTGGCGAAAGACCTTGTTGCCTTATCAAAGGTTTACGATGTTGAATATATTCAATCTGTTGATATGTTTCCACAGACAGCGCGTTGCGAGGCGGTTGTGAAGATGAGGAAGAAAGTGTAATTATCATGCCGAAGTTTATTGTCAGTAAAGAATTTTGGGAGCTTTTCCCCAATGCTCATTTTGGAATTGTGTTGGCAAAGGGGATTGATAACAGTGGAGAGTCAACTGTGGCGATAAAAAATCTTCTGGCTGAAGCCAATGAGGTGTCAGAGAAGTTTACAGAGGCGGCTGTTTTTAGTGAGAATCCAGCTGTTGCCGTTTGGCGAGCTGCTTATCGAAAATTCAAGACTAAAAAGGGAGCTCGTTCTTCCATTGAAAATCTTCTCAAACGCGTGAGTAAGAGAAATGAAGTGCGTAGTATCAATCCTTTAGTGGATATTTATAATTCAATTAGTTTGAACTATGGCTTACCTGCGGGGGGAGAGGACTTGGATAAGTTTGTCGGAAATTTACATCTTAAGTTTGCGACTGGTGGAGAAGACTTTATTGGAATCGGTGAAGAAGCAGAAGAACCGTGCCTTGAGGGAGAGTTAGCCTATCTAGATGAGCTAGGGGCAGTTTGTCGGGGCTGGAATTGGCGAGATGGTCAGCGAACCATGCTCACAAGTCAGACAAAAAATGCTTTCTTAATTGTAGAATCTTGTGTTGCGGATCAAGAAGAGAATCTTCGTGAAGCAACAAAAGAACTCTCAAATTTGGTTAATTCCTGCTTTGAGATTCAAACGGAAGTATTTATCGTAGATATTTTATGTCCAGAGGTGGTCTTATGATTTATTTACGAAAAGCAGAATTCTCAGATTTGTCCGCTATCATGCCAATCATTGTGGAAGCGAAGAAATTTCTCTCAGGCTTTGATACGGACCAATGGCAGAGAGATTATCCTGCCCAGAGTGATATTGAACGTTTTATTGAGAATAAAACAGGTCATATACTTATCGTAAATGACGAAGTTGCAGCCTTTGGAGCCCTCATCACAGGGGAAGATAAGGCTTATACGGCCATCACAGATGGCCGTTGGTCAAATGATAAGTTTGACTATGTTGCCGTGCATTGTCTGGCCTTTTCAGATAAATATCGGGGACAAGGCCTCTCGCGTCAGATGTTCTCAAACATTTTCAGTCTAGAAAATGCGCAGGGTTACAGAGACTTCAGAGTTGATACCCACCCTGCCAATAAAATCATGCAACACGTCTTTGAGCGTGAAGGATTTATCTATCGCGGCATGGTTCAGTATGAGGGCCCCCGCAGGGCATACCAGTTGGAGCTATAAATGAAAAAAGAAGAATTACTAGAGTTTTGTGAAACTCTTGGACCTGTTTATGAGAACACACCGTTTGCCAAAATGGAAAAAGATAAAACGCCGACGGTGGCGATTCGCCATCTTAAAAATAAAAAGATTTTCTGTTATTGGATGGAACGTCCATCTGGTGAGTTTGGTCTGGCAGTCAAGCTTGATCCTGAGCGGGCAGAGCAACTACGTGAAGAGTATGAAGCCGTCACACCTGCATGGCATATGAATAAAACACACTGGTCAGATATTAAATTGGGCGCAGACTTATCAAACGAGCAGATATTTAAACTCGTTGAAGAGTCCTATGACCTTACAAAATGACCTTATAAAACAGTAAGGAAACAATGACAAAAAATACATACGAACAGCAATTTATCGAAGACTTGGCCGCATGGCTGGAAATGCAAATCACAGTAAATGAAAAAGCTCAAGGATTTGCAGCAGAGGTAGGAGAGCATGATGCAGAAGTCCGCTACGAGTCTCGCCTTGAAGCCTACGAATTTTTATCGGGAAAAATTCTCAACTATCGTCAAGGAAAACCTTTCGATGCGCTTCCAGACGGCCTGATGAACATTAAAGAATATTAAAATATAAGCGCACCAATCTTCAGTGAGAGAGAGTTCGCCTGAGGTCGCTTCAACCAAGTTAATTAAAGTAATACATGAGAGAGGAGTGATATGCGTACGATATTACAGGCTTTTGAATGGGAGCTGCTAGCAGATGCTCGGCATTGGAACAGGCTGAAAGAAATCACGCCAAAATTAAAGAAGCTAGGTTTTTCAGGTATCTGGTTACCGCCTGCTTCCAAAGGAGCTTCGGGAATACACGATGTAGGATACGGTATCTATGATTTTTATGATCTCGGAGAATTTGATCAAAAAGGAACTATTCCGACGAAATATGGCACAAAAGACGAGTTCATCGAATTAATTGAGACGTTGCATGAAAATGAAATCGAAGTCTATGCAGATATTGTTTTCGATCATATGATGGGTGCAGATGAGACAGAGACTGTCAAAGCTGTAGAATATAGTTTTTCAAATCGCCTTCAGCCAGAATCTGGTGTTGAAGAAGTTGAAGTTTGGACCAAGTTTATTTTTTCAGGTCGAGCGGGGAAATACAATGACTATATATGGACGGCAAAAAACTTCTCGGGTGTCGACTATGATCAGCGTTCTGAAGAACACGCAATCTTTGAGCTACAAGGCCAGTCATGGTCGCCAGAGGTTGATAGTGAAAATGGGAATTATGACTACCTGATGGGCGCAAATCTGGATATGGACGTCCCTGAGACGATTGAACAACTAGAAAAATGGGGGAGTTGGTTCACAGAGATAACTAAAATAGACGGTTTTCGTCTCGATGCCGTCAAGCACATTGACTTTCATTACTTTAAGAATTGGCTGATTGCTAGGCAAAAGCAGATGGGCAAGGTAGAGATGCCCTTTGTCGTTGGTGAATATTGGGCAGATGATGTTGGAAAATTAATCAACTATTTAGACGAATCTGGCAATGTACTGAACCTCTTTGATGTTCCCCTGCATTTCAATCTTTACCGAGCAAGTAGCTCAAACGGCAGTTTTGATATGCGCGATCTCTTTAAAGGGACGTTGACGGCTAGCCGACCTGACTATGCAGTGACTTTTGTAGATAATCATGATACTCAGGAAGGTCAGGCGCTTCAATCATGGGTTCAAGGTTGGTTTAAAGAGCAGGCCTATGCTTTAGTTTTGATGCGTAAGTCAGGTAGCCCGATGGTATTTTGGGGAGATTTGATGGGTATTCCGTCTCATGGAACAGCTCCCGTTGGGAGTGGACTTGAAAAAATGCTCTGGCTACGTAACCGCATACAATTTGAAAAAGAATCTGACTATTTTGATCATCCAGATATTATTGGCTGGACAGCTCAGATGGAGTTTGTGGGAAAAGAAACAGGCATTGCCGTGATTCTCACAAACGCCAGAGGTGGCAGCAAGTGGATGACAGTTAGTGCTGAAGAAGCTGGAAAAACTTATGTTGATTTGCTCGGGCATTGCCAAGATAAGATTATTTTGAACATGCAAGGAAGAGCAGAATTTCCTGTAGTTGATGGCTCTATCAGTATCTGGCTTGATAAAGAATTGATAAATGAGTTGAGTTAAAAAATGCCTAATCATAAAAATATGAGGTAATGGACCTTTTTGTTATAATGAGATATTAAATTATTAAGATAAGGAGGAGGCTATGAAAAAGTTAGGTGACGAAAGTTATGATTATCGTGAGGGCGACTTGAGGCGCACGATTTGGTATCAGGCAGAAGAAGATGAACGAGAGTTTGATGAGATCTTCGGTGAGCCTGATCCTTATGGCGGCCGTCAAGTTCTAGACAAGGATTTTACTGAAATCGCAGAAAAAATTAAAGGGCTTGTACAGACTGACTTGTCAGCACAAAACGACTTGAAAGCCTCAGAGACGCAGTGGGTTTTCTATTCCAGTTTAATCAATGGCGATGCAGTTGGTGACAAGGTGCGTTTTACGATTCTGCTGAGAGAAAAAGCTGGAAAATTTGACTGCACGATAAATATGAGTGACTATATTTTTGCCAGTTCCTTTGAGCAGGTAGAAAAGCTAAAACAGGCAATTTTACAAGAATTGCTTTAAAAAGAAAGAGAAAGAAAAAATATGAAAAATTTTATAGCCCTAACAAGTTGGAAACAAAAAGCAACAGATGAGATTGTACAAGCCCATGTAGCATTTCTACGTGAACTCGCTAAGAAAGGTCAAGCACGTCTAGCAGGACCGATTGTTGCAGGTAAGGAAGTTGATGACGAAGCAGGAATTTTCATGTTTAAAGCGGAAGATATGGAAGCAGCCCATACCTTGATGGCAACAGATCCGTTTATTTCTGAAGGCTTCCAAGCTTACGATCTTCGCCAGGTAAAAGTGGCCACACCTGAAACGAATTTCGATTTTGAAGCAGAATAAGGAGTGCTTATGGATAAAACTCAAATGCGAATCGACCGGAAAAAACTCATTATTGTTGCGCTGATTCCCATTGTAGAGCTTTTCCTAGGAGAAGTGCTTGGAAAAGTCCCCAATCTTATGATACGACTTCCCCTAGCGCTTCTTCTGTTCTTTACGGGAATGCTCCTTGCGATTTATCTTTATCGTGACGTTCTCAAAAAAGATTGGCAGATTTTCAAGAAAAGACTCTGGCTCAAACTTTTAATAGCCTTAGCTTTGATGTTTGCGACGCAGTTTTTACTTTGGCTTGTGCGCCAAGGGATGATGAGCCTAAATTTGATTCCCAAAGCGACAGAGTCAGCAAGTCTGAGCTTTGATTTACAGACAACGATGCTGAGTTTCCTGCCAACGCTTTTGCCACTGATGGCACCATTTGTAGAGGAAATTATCTTTCGCCACGCACTGTTCTATCAGTGGAAAAACCGCGGTGCCTTGACTTGGGTGATGTTTGGGCTTTCAGCCATTCTCTTCGGGCTGGTGCATTGGAATAATTTTCAGGGAAATGTCATGCAGATGATTCCTTACATGTTCAGCGGCGCTTTCTTTGCGCTGATATACTATCGTAGTAAAAATATCTGGATGAATATTTCCACTCACTTTTTGTTTAACTTTTCAAACGTTGCACTGACTTGGCTCGGCATGATCTTACTCGCTTTTATCCAACAATAAATAAAAAGTAAGAATGGAGAGCTATAAATGAAATTTGGAATGCGCAAAGTGAGTTGGAAAAAGAGTTTTTCAGCGAAGACATCAGGAAAATATAAACGACGTCTGAAAAAAGCCTTGATTCCAGGATATGGCCAAAAAGGAATGGGAATTTTTCATCCCAAGCGAAAGCTCTATAATCAGATTTATCGTAAAACAACCTTCTCTATCTGGGACTTGTTAAAGTCTAAAAAAAGAAAGTAATACAAGTTTCAAGTCATTGCTTTTTAGGTTCAAAAGTGCTACAATTAGGGCAATCTGGAGGAGTAATTTGCCGAGAATCCTAGAAAGTGAACGTCTGCTGAAAGTTCACATTTGGAGCGAATGAAGGTTGCCAATTTGAGGGATTTTGGACTGTAGCCTAAGTCTAAATATTAATAAGTGAAAAATAAAGGTGGTACCGTGCGTCCGCACCCTTTCGAGGGTTCGGCGTGCGGTATTTTTGTTAGAATTACAGGCCAAGGGTCAAGTGTCGCTCTTCAATAAAAGGAGTAGCAAAGTGGAGACAACAATGTTTAAAATCACAATTTTTGGTGATTCCATCACCAACGGCTATGGTATGGGAAAACGTGATCGTATCTTAAAAGAGCGGATAGAAGAAAAGCGCCCAGACATCAGCGTCGCGCTTCACGGCATCAACGGCGAGGACAGTTACGACGCCCTTTATCGCATAAAGTATGTTCAAGAAGAGAAGGCCGACCTGAACTTCGTCTTCTTTGGTGCCAATGACGCCTCGCCTTATCATCTGATCCGCCCCAATGAATATCAAGCCAATCTGACGAAGATTGTCACAGAGCTTGGCGCAGACAAAACGGTATTGCTCACGCCGCCTTACTACAACGAGACCGAGCCGACGCATTATAGCAAGCTTTCCGAGGTCAAACTTTTCAGACAAGCACTCCTGGAGCTGGCAG
>JAIRUS010000157.1 GCA_031254295.1 Streptococcaceae bacterium
CTTATCCGATAGTTGAGCGTTTTGAGTTCTGAATGAAGTCTGACAGGAATTTTTCAAATTCTGCATTTGATGCCAAATCTTCAAGATTAAGATGTAATCTATACCTCCAATAATAATAAGTATAAGCAGGGTTATTAATTCGCGTTACACTCACGTCAGGATTTCTAAGGCTATCCCAAGTA
This sequence comes from Streptococcaceae bacterium, assembly GCA_031254295.1. GTDB lineage: Bacteria > Bacillota > Bacilli > Lactobacillales > Streptococcaceae > Lactovum. The sequence goes on from JAIRUS010000157.1 coordinate 183, forward strand.
TCAAGCCAATCCTGAATAGGAAAAATTGCAAGCATAGCATCTGTATCTAAGTTGCGCTTTAGAATTTCTTGAATGACCTCAGGTGTCGCTTCCCAAGGCGCTTCCCCATTCCAATGCATCACTTCGTTGTAATATCTTTGAATAAGTCCACGATCTTCTTGCCACCAAAGTCTAAGTGGAGTAGTATCATGGCTTGAAGTTGTGACAACAGATAAATAAGGTGTCCAAATCAAATCTGAGATATAATGATCACCAGCCGGCATGCGTTCAATAATAAGGCGCAGAATTTGCAACTGCCACATCACATCTGGCACATTATCTGGTACCATACCAAGATCTTCACCGCAGGCTAACATATCTGAAGCATTTTTTATCGCAGGAAGTTTTTCCATGGCTTTTTCTTGCCAATAGGCGTAGTTTCTGCCATAGTAGTAATTATTATGTAAGATTTCAAGTTGTTGCTTGAAGGCGTCTCCAAACTCTCTATACGAGATGGTGTCCATCAATTTAATTCTAGGATGATATAAGGCTGGATTTTCATGATCAGGGATGAAAATAACATTTTCATGTAGGCGATAAAGACCTTCGCGTTGCCATTCTTCCATTTCAGCTTTTTCAATTTTACGCTGATTGTCAAATTCAGGCTTAAACTCATAGTTTCCATTCCCACTATATATCAGATAGCTTTGGATAATATAATCTCGATTGTCACGGCCAAAGAGTTCATCAATCACCCAGTCTTTGATGAAAGGCTGAGTAAAACGATCGACTCCCCAGTAACGTAATGGAATCCCATATGACTCAATTTCTTCGGCCGACATCGGAAGGGCTGGTGAAAAATGCCCAAGTAGTCCGCGTACTGCATTTCCTGGGTTTTCCCAAATTCTGAAAAATCCCAAAATATGATCGAGTCGATAAATATCAAAATACTCTGCCATATTCCGCATACGCGTCTGCCACCAAGCAAAACCGTCTTTAGCCATTTGATTCCAATTGTAAGTAGGAAATTCCCAATTTTGCCCTGTAGCTGAGAAAACATCTGGTGGAGCCCCTGCCTGCATATCAAGATTAAAAAGATCTGGGTTTGACCAAGCGTCTGCTGATTTACGATCTACGCCAACTGAAATATCTCCTTTTACGGCAATTCCCAAATCATGGCAATAATTTACTGCTTCTTTTAGTTGCTTGTGCAATAAGAATTGCACCATGATATGAAGTTTCAGAATATCTGCAATTTGTTTATTCTCCGATAGTTCTTCATATAAGCCTTTTGAATATCTTTTCTCTTTCCAAAATTCAAAATCAGACGTATGATAATTATCTCGAAAATAGCAAAAACAAGCATAAGGCTCGAGCCATATCTGACGTGGCTTATAAAATTCTTCGAAGTCAGTACTTTCAAAAATTTTTTCAGAAAATTTATTGTAAATAACTTTGGCAAAACGCCACTTGTAAGCAAGAACTTTTTCATAATCTACTTGTTGAAGCGCATTAAGCTCTGAAGCTTCTTCTAGGAAACTTTTCACTTCAGTCTTGCTAAGCTTTGGTAAAAATTCCGAGAAGTCCAAGTAGATTGGATGGAGAGCAAAAACTGAATTTGCTCTATATGGAGAGGAATCCTTCCAGTCCGTAAAAATTGTCGTATCGTTAATCGGGAGTAGCTGAATGACATCCATACCTGACTTATATACAAAGTCAGCTAATATTTTCAAATCAGTGAACTGTCCGACACCAAAAGACTTTTTTGTGCGGAGAGAAAAAATTGGAACAGCTAGCCCTGTATGATAGGGTTTTAGACCGTGTGGCCTAATTGTGAAGTTTTTTGCCATGTGTTTTACTTTCTAATTTTTTTGCAAACGATTTCATATCTTTATTATAACAATTTTTCTTTAAAATTGCATACAAAAAAATCAAAAAAGACGAAAATAATTTCTAATTTTCGTCTTTTTTGATTAAGTTTGTTAGAATACCGTTGACTAATTTTGAAGCTGCCTCATCTGAGAAGTCTTTTGTTAAATTAACTGCTTCATTGACAGCAATAATATCTGGCAAATCTGTATAAAGTATTTCGAAACCTGATAACTCTAAAATGATTTTATCAATAAGAGTTAAACGTTCTAAAGACCAAGTCTTTAACAAGTATTTGGCAATATCTTCTTCTAGCTTTTGTTGATTTTCGCGAATTCCATCAATCAACAGTTTTAAATATTTTTTATTTTCCTCAGTAATGAAGTCTCTGCCATCAAGGATATAATCTAGAAGTTTTTCTTCCTCTTGTTCCGGTCGAACCGTTATCGAATAAAGGAATTGAACCGCAATTTTTCTTAACTCATGTTGAGTCAGCTTATTCGGCATCAAAAAATCCTTCCTTAAACAAGTCATCAAAATCTGGCTTCTTTGTTTCAGCCGAAACCATCCCCATGATATGAACATTGACCTCATCAATTACAACTTCTGTTAAGCCGAAGACACGTTCTTTAACTTCTTTTTGGATATTTTGTGCAACTTCTGGCACACGCGAGCCTTCAATCACAAAAATGTAAAGATCAACAGAAACTGAATCTCCCTCAGCTTTGATATAAACACCCTTACCTTCAGCCTTCTTGCCGAGTGCTTCGAAAGTACGCTTATTGCGTAATGAATATACACCCTCTACCTTTGAGGCAGATACACCGATAATCACTTCTAGCACTTCTGGTGCAATAACAACTTCACCAAGATTTTCTAATTCAGTCATGTTAATTCCTCTATTTTTGATTTCAAATATTTTGCTAAACGACAACAAGCTTTATTCTAACGCTTAGGCGCGCTTCAAATAATCACCAGTTTGTGTATTGATTTCAAGCTTTGTACCAGTTTCAACAAAGTCTGGAACATTCACGACAAGACCTGTTTCCATAGTGGCTGGCTTGCCTGAACCTGTCACAGTTGCGCCTTTAATTGATGGCTGTGTCTCTGTAACTGTCAAAACAACTGTTGTCGGCAATTGGATACCAATCACTTCAGTTCCATAGAATTGAATTTTGACATCTGTATTTTCAAGAACGTAAAGCAACTCAGCTTTGACTTGCTCTACAGGAATTTCATACTGCTCATAGCTCTCATTATTCATGAAGAAAGCAATGCCATCCATTTGGTAAAGATATTGTGCAGGAACTGTATCAATCACTGCTTGATCATATTTGTCATCTGGGCGATAGGTATCATCAAAAATTGCACCTGTACGTACATCGCGCAATTTCATACGCATAATTGTGTTGCCTTTTCCTGGTTTATGGTGATTGGCTTCGACTACGCGCAACAAGCGCTCCCCGTTCAAGAATGTCATACCAGATTTCAGATCATGTGCTGCTACCATTTAATTACTGTCTCCATTTGATTTATTTCGTTATTAACGTCTCATTTTAGCATATTTTCTATTGGATTTCAATTTTTCTATATGACGATAAGCTCTTTAGGTGACTTTGTTAGAACTTCGCAGCCATTTTCCAGAATAAGCAGATCATCTTCAATTCTAACTCCCGCAAAGTCTGATATGTAAATTCCTGGCTCATCTGTCACAATCATATTCGTTTGCAAATAGTTATCTGTCATTTTTTGATTGAAATAAGGCAACTCATGGATTTCTAGCCCAAAGCCATGCCCAATGCCGTGACTAAAGTTCTTTCCATAACCTGCTACCTCAATTATATCTCTCGGGATTTTATCAAAATCAGCATAAGATAATCCTACTTTAGCACAATCAATCAAGGCCTGATTCGCTTTTCTCACAGTGTCATATATTTCACGCATTTTTGAATCTGGCTCGCCTACAAAAATTGTCCGCGTCATATCGCTTGCATAATGCTCGTAAAAACAGCCAAAATCAAGCGTTATTACATCGCCTTTCTCAATCACCTTACGGCTGGCGACACCGTGAGGGAGACTTGAGCGCTTTCCTGAAGCTATAATCGTATCAAATGATAGACCAGATGCGCCGAGTTCTCGCATTTTAAAGTCAAGAAAATTTGCCGCTTCAATCTCTGTTTTTCCTGGCTGGATAAATTCCAAAACCGCTTCAAAGGCATGATCTGTAATTTGACAAGCAGTGCGAATCAAGGAAATTTCATTGTCTGTCTTAATTTGACGAAAGTCCATAAAAAACTGACTGCTAGGGATTAATTCTGCTTTACTAGTTTTTGACAATGACAAATAACTTCCAAAATCTAAAGAATCTTCAAAGCCAAGATTATTCAGGTTTCCCGTAATTTTAGAAATTTCACCAAAAGCATCACGAGTTGAGATAAGCGTCATATCTTCCACGATTGATGTTGCCATATCAATGTAACGATCATCAGTCATGAAATAGTCTGCATCTTCAGTCAAAAGGACAGTTGCGGCCGTTCCTGAAAATCCTGTCAGATAATAAATATTTATCCTATCTGTAACCACAAGACTATCCAGACCTTGACGTTTCATTTTTTCTTTGATGTTTTTGATTTTCATGCTTTTATCCTCAAAAAATAGTGATCTAATAATGTAAGTAGTAATTATATTAAGAAAAATAACAATAAATATTGACGTTTATGTAGTCAATTTTATCAATATTCATAAAGACTGTTTTCTCTAAAACCCGAAACTCATCGCCGTGTAAAAATGTATCTTTTTAACTTCTTCGAGATTCTCTTTGATTTTATCCGCCGATTTTCCTGAAACACCAACGGAGAAATCACTAATTATCGTCTCCATATTGCCAGAGTTTGATGATGAAAGTCGCTCAATAAAGCCATTCAGAGCTTTGATTTGATTGTTGTACTCAAACTTGGCTTTTGGTGGAACGAGGCTCGGTAATTTCTGTTTAGCTCGTTCGTATTGAAGTAAGTCCATGTTCATATCCATTGTTATTTTATCCTCATTTTCTCTATGATTTTTCGCTATTACTGGATTTTAGTTAATTTATTTACTTAAATATATCTCTTGCAGCACTTGAATCATGCTCAATAGATTTTTCGACTAAACTCTCCATTTGTTCTGCGATTTTCAGTTTCTTTTGGTAAGCGTTCTTTATCTGTTTACTTAAATCATCATAAAGATTGGCATCGTATTTGTTATAGCCTGCGTATTCATAAAAGAGTTGTTTGGCTTCAGCTTGGCTCATTAGGTTTCCGCCCGAATCCTTGATTTTTTGGATTAGAGCTTCGTCGCTCCTCTTCGCTGCGTCTTGGAGTTTTTTCAAGTTAGCATTTGCGTCGTCATACCAACTTTCAGTTTGATCGCGCAAGGCACGTGCTGTGTATGATACAAGCTCAGTTTCGATGGCAATTCTCTGCGTCCCAGAAAGCGAACCACCCACAAGCATGGTTTTCAGATTTTTGATTTTTGGTGCAACGATTTTATTGTAATCATTTTTAGAGTAGTCACTAAAATTTTTAGGCGTAAATATTAAACCGTCCTGAAGAATATTTCCATTAGGCCAAAAATGTCCGTTAAACAATGAAAGTGGAGAATGAGCACCGCCTGGCAGTAAAACTAATCCTGGATAAATATTTTCTCTGTTGATTTTTCCCGAAGTATAGTCGTGAAGAAGTCCAGTCGGTGTAAAATCGGGAACAAACGCCAGAGCATTTCCCCAGCTATCAAAAGAATAATTCGCAAACTTCATAGGGTTTTCACGCATTTTATCAAGTTCGGCTTTAGTTAAATCTGAATAGTTATAAAAACCGTTAAATACTGTTGTTTTAATGTTATTATCTATACCAACTTTTAGCATATAACCGCTTTGGGAATAACCTGAAAGCTGTGCTATTTTCACGCCATTCTTTGTCTTAACCTTATCAACAAAAGCAACTGCCGCAGGATATTGAGCAGATGTCCCAGTGATAAGCTCTTGTATGGCGCTTCGTATATCACTGCTGGAATAGACCCTTGGGGTCTGTTCCAGCAGCAACCACAATGGTTTGCGAGCGGTCACCATTGGGAAAGTTATTACTAATGGGTGCAACCGCCATACCCTGAAATCCACTACCGTTTTTTTGATTAGAAGTCGCTATTACCTTGAACGCTTGTCCATCAGGAGGCGTTAAAGTATTCATTTCATCTTCTTTAACTTCGCTATCTGGCTTTGCCACAATGGTTTTACCTGGATATTCGGGATCAACCTGATATGAAAGCTGGTTGAGTTCCGTCAACTGTTTATCACTCGCCATTATATTTTATCCTTTGTTTTATCTGTGTAGACAACATCTATTCTATTGTTGGTTTTTCCATTAAGAATATATTTTTCCGAATTCCCCCAAAACCAGATGCTCCCAAAGTCTCACTTGTTGTATTTAAGAATGTATCTATAGAGCATGACTTGCCAGCTACCTTAGACTGTTTGGTTTCTATATCAAAGCTAAATTGCCAACCTGTCATTTCCTCGTACCCTGAACCGTTGTTCTGAAAGGTTATAGAGATAACTTCCTTGAAAGTATTTTTAGCCTGATTTGCGACCATTTTTTCATATTTTATTTTTTCGGCTTCTTGTTGAACCTTTTGGTTATTCATGTATATTTTTTCACCGATTAAACTCGCGATTATCATGATTCCAAAAAGTAAAATGATGGCAATTTTTATATTTACTCATACTGCGCCTTTCTTATACTTTCTTACCGCAACCACTATCAACCAATGAACCAAAGCAGCCACCGCACTGTAAATAAGCCAAAATATAAAGATAATACTTGCGACAAAGCCACCCCAACCTTCTCGGATATCTCCGCCAGACATTCCAGATAAAGACAAAGCAAGTATTATTAAGAATCCTACGATAATCGCGGATAAATCCAATAAAATCCACTTATTCAGTTTACTTTTTCTAAGTGTTGGCAGTAGAAAAATAAGTTGGAAAAAAATCCAAATAATCGGAACTCTAAAAAGCCACAAACTAAGAACCATATCCATACGTCACTCCATACCTTTCCTTTCCTTTTATTTTAGCACTTTTGTAAATTATTTATGCTAAACAAAAAACGTCGTTGACGTTTTTATTTGCGAGGAAACTCCCAGAGCGTAAGTCATTCGTAAGCGACTAAAGTCTAAAACAAAATCGTCCAATGACGATTTTGAAAGGATACACCTTGCGCTTCGCTTCAGGTGAAAGATTACTCTAAGTCGCTAATTTCTTTTTTTACCTTGGCTTGCTAAGTATAGGTTAGTTATGTAAAATAAGAAACTCCTAGAGCGTAGCTCTAGGAGAAAGTCATTCGTAAGCGACTAAAGTCGCAACGACTGACTTACCATGTCTCAGCCCAAGCGCCTGCACCTTGTGTTTGATAAACTTGTGTTGCCATGGCAATTTGAGCGTCTACGCTCATTCCTTGGTATTCGCCATGCCCGAGTAATTGGAAAAGACCATATGCTCCTGAGCTGGCATTCGTGGCATTGGGATTTCCAGATGATTCTGCCATGATGACATGCACCCACTGGCTTGCTGAAACGCCCGTATTTTGTGCCATTTGGTTGGCTGCATAAGAAACAACGTCTGTAGCAGGCACGCTACTGTTATTACTTGCTGTTGATGATGAGGCCGACGAAGTCGCTGTTGCAGCTGTAGATGCTTGTGAACTAGCTATAGCCTGCTCTGCTTGCTGATAAGCGCCTGACCAACCCCATTCTGTATAGATTTCATTTACACGATTTTGAACAGTTGGTGCATCATAACCAGCTGTGGTCAGATTTTGCACACGATCGTCACCATTTCCCAAGTCGCCATGAATAACAAGTAGAGCTTCTTGATTAATTTCATCAGCCGTTTTAGCAACCGGAGTTACTGTTGTTGATGGAGCTGCCGTTTTTTCGCCTGAAGTTGTTTTTGATGACGCTGAAGATTGAACAGTGGCTGCCTTGCTATTATCCGCCGAAACTGTTGCCACAAAGCTATTCCCTAGCACGCCCGTACTCAATAGGGTAACTCCAAGCAATGCACCTTTTTTCGCTTTAAATTCAATTTCAGACTGCTTTTGATGTTGCGCCGCCACTGATACTTTGATATGTTTTGATTTATACACCTTAACCTCCAATGTTGTGTTACGTATGATTTAATTTTCTATTTTAATTTGAATTGAACTTTACATTTCTAAGACGAAAATTCCTTTATAGTATATCCTAAAATTATTACGTGAACATTACATTCATGAATGTAAATCTTTCTTTTTTATTACAAAGCATGAAAGTCATTGAAATATTCTAAAATAAATCTGCTTTTCTTACTTTAGCTTGGCTTTAAGATATTGCCCAGTATAAGATTTCTTGACTTTTGCAATTTCTTCTGGTGTGCCGGTTGCAAGAATCGTGCCACCGCCTGAACCGCCTTCTGGTCCGAGATCAATAATGTAATCAGCCGTTTTGATGACATCTAAGTTATGTTCAATAACCACAATCGTATTTCCCTGTTCAACCAAACGGTTTAAAACAGTCAGAAGTGTTGCAATATCAGCAGTGTGCAAACCAGTTGTTGGCTCATCCAAGATATAGAAAGATTTTCCTGTTGAGCGCTTCTGCAATTCACTTGCCAGCTTCATACGCTGAGCCTCTCCACCTGATAGTGTCGTTGCAGGTTGCCCTAGCGTCACATAGCCAAGCCCTACATCTACAATTGTTTGCAACTTCCGAGAAATCTTAGGAACGTTTTGGAAGAACTCTAAGGCTTCTGAAACACGCATGTCAAGAACTTCTGAAATATTTTTCCCTTTATAATGAACTTCAAGTGTTTCAGAGTTATAGCGACGGCCATGGCAGACTTCACAAGGGACATAGACATCGGGTAGGAAATTCATCTCAATTCGGATAATTCCATCGCCCGAACAGGCTTCACAACGACCACCTTTGACATTGAAAGAGAAACGTCCTTTTTTATATCCGCGAACTTTTGCCTCGTTAGTATTGGCAAAGACATCACGAATGTCATCAAAAGCGCTCGTATAAGTTGCTGGATTTGAACGCGGTGTACGACCAATCGGTGATTGATCAATATCTATCAAGCGCTCAATCTCTTTAAAACCTGTAATAGACTTGTATTTACCTGGTTTCTCAGAGTTATGATTCAACTTTTGAGCGAGCGCGCGTTTTAGAATGGCATTTACAAGCGTTGATTTACCTGATCCTGATACACCTGTCACTGCTGTCATCAGTCCAAGTGGAAATTCTGCATCAATGTTTTGCAGATTATTTTCCGTAGCACCTGTGATTTTGACTTTACGCTTCGGATCAATTGGGCGACGACTCTCAGGAACTGGAATGGCCTTCTTACCTGATAAATATTGACCCGTGATAGAATTTTTATTTTTCAGGACATCTTTTGGTGTGCCACTGGCAATAATCTCTCCACCAAGGTCACCTGCACCCGGTCCAACATCAATCAGCCAGTCTGCTGCCATCATCGTATCTTCGTCGTGTTCTACAACAATCAAGGTGTTACCAAGATCTCTCATCTTCTGCAGGCTCTTAATCAAGCGATCATTGTCACGCTGATGTAAGCCAATTGACGGCTCATCTAAGATATAAAGAACACCTGACAAGTTAGAGCCAATCTGCGTTGCCAAACGAATACGCTGAGACTCTCCACCAGATAATGTAGCCGAAGCACGCGAAAGTGTCAGATAATCTAGCCCAACATTTTTTAAGAAAGTCAGTCTGTCACGAACTTCTTTTACAATTGGACGTGCAATTGTGTCATCTTTGGCTGACAGTTCAAGTGTCGCAAGCCAATCTAAAGCATTGCCAATCGCAAGTTCGGATAACTTTCCAATATGAGTGTCGTTAACAAGAACTGACAAGGCCTGATCGTTTAAACGATAACCATGACAGGTATTACATGGCAACTCTGTCATATAGCCTTTCATGACTTCACGAGTAAAATCACTAGTAGATTCATGATAGCGACGGTTAATATTTGAAATCACACCTTCAAAAGGAATATCAATATCACGTACTCCACCAAAATCATTCACATAATGAAAATGAAATTTTCGATTATCTTCTGTTCCGTAAAGGGCAAGCTTTTTATCTGCCTCAGATAGTTCACCCCATGCTATATCCATATCTACACCAAACTGATCCATTGCCTGCTCAAGCATTGTTGGATAATAATTTGATGAGATGGGATTCCAAGGTGCAAGGGCTCCTTCTCGTAAAGTCTTTGTATCATCAGGTACAACAAGATCGACATCGACTTCCATTTTGACGCCAAGTCCATCACAGTCTGAACAAGAACCAAATGGCGCATTAAACGAGAAAAGACGCGGCTCAAGCTCAGGAACAGTAAAGCCACAAACAGGGCAGGCATAAAATTCAGAGAAGAGCATTTCATTGCCATCCATCGTATCAATTTTGACATAGCCCTCAGACTGATGAAGCGCTGCTTCGACAGAATCAAAGAGACGCCCACGGACATCCTGTTTAACCACGATACGGTCAATTACAATATCGATGTCATGTTTTTTATTTTTATTAAGTTCCTCAACTTCAGATACATCGTGAATTTCACCATCAATACGCACACGTACATAGCCCTCGCGCTGAATACGTTCAAGCGTTTTTTCATGACGGCCTTTTTTACCGCGAACTACTGGTGCTAAAATCTGTAGGCGTTGGCCAAATGGCAACTCCAAGATTTGATTGACAATCTCTTCAACAGATTGAGCAGAAATTGGGCCATGCCCGTTGACACAATAAGGTACACCAACACGCGCATAAAGCAGACGGAGATAGTCATTAATCTCTGTCACAGTACCAACTGTTGAACGAGGGTTCTTTGAAGTCGTCTTTTGGTCAATAGAAATTGCTGGCGATAAGCCATCAATACTATCTACATCTGGCTTGTCAACATTACCTAAGAATTGACGCGCATAAGCAGACAAAGATTCTACATAGCGTCGTTGTCCTTCTGCATAAAGCGTGTCAAAAGCTAATGAAGACTTTCCTGAACCAGAAAGTCCTGTTACAACAACCAGCTTGTCCCGAGGAATTGTAACATCTATATTTTTAAGATTGTGAGCTCGGGCTCCTCTAACAATAATATTTTCTTGTGGCATTTTATTCTTTCTAGCTATTTATAATTTATTGTAATAATTACTTATGAGAAGGATTCTCGCTAAGGGCTGAAGCCCTAAGTCGAATCGCACCTCTAACAATAATATTTTCTTGTGGCATTTTACTCTTTCTAGCTATTTATAATTTACGGTCGTAATTACTTATGAGAAAGATTCTCGTTTGCTTTTAAAAATCTTTTTAATCCGTAACTTAATCATCTCGTATCCTTTATTATATCATGGAATAGAACAAAATATAACCAAAAGGTTCGGTTTTAGTGTAACAAAAAAACCGCTTAGCGGTTTTTTTAATTATCAGAGATAATTATTTAACTACATCCTTGAGAGCTTTACCAGCTTTGAAAGCAGGAACTGTAGTTGCAGGAATTTTAAGAGCCTTACCAGTTTGTGGGTTACGGCCTTCACGTGCTGCACGTTGGCGAGTTTCAAAAGTACCGAAACCGATCAATTGAACCTTTTCACCTTTTTTAAGCTCGTCTTTAACAGCATCTGTAAAAGCATTAACTGCTTTCTCAGCATCCTTCTTTGTAAGACCAGTTGACTTAGCAACTGTTGCAACGATATCTTGTTTGTTTGCCATTGATAAAATCCTCCAATATGTTTTTGTTACCTTTAGGCATTAATAGAATAGCATATTTACATTGTACGGTCAAGCCTAAACAACTATACTCCATAATATTACAAGTGATTTTGTGAAATAATGCGATAGTTAAAATCCACTTTTCAAAAAATTTAATGTAAAATTCTCTCTTAGTTGTAATTTCTAAATTTTATTCGTAGTTTATCATGACTGCAAAAGCGCCATGGCCTGTATGGGTTGCGATAATCGTACTTGTTTCAAGAATCGTAATTGGCTTTTCTACAAAATGCTGCAATGTTTCTCGTAAACTTTGAGCCAACGCAAAATTTTCTACATGAGAAATCCCAATCTCTTTGATTTTTCGAGTCGAACTAGATAAATTTTCTGAAAGTTCATTAAGGAATTTTTTGAAGGTTTTTCCTCCTCGTCCTTTCATGATACTATTTAAAGCACTATCCTTCATTTGCAAAACCAAATGCAAGTCAAGTAAACCCCCAATCATTCCAGCTACGCGCCCAATGCGTCCACCTTTAATCAAATTGTCAAGAGTTGCTACTCCGCAATACAAATCTGTATTGTCCTTGATATGCTCAACTGCGGAGATAATTTCTTCTTTTGAAGCTCCCATTTTTGCTAATCTGGCTGCCTCTATCACTTGAAAAGCTTGTGCTTGATCCGTGAAAGTTGAATCCATGACTGTTACATCTTTACCTGAAATCATGGCTCCTTGCCGCGCAGCTTCAACCGTACCTGACAAGGTTTGTGCTAGATGTATCGAAATAATCGAACTTCCATCCGCTGCTAATTCATTATATAAGGCATCAAAGACGCCAACTGGTGGCTGGCTAGTTTTTGGTAGATTAGCTGAAGCATCAGAACGTTCAAGATATTCTGAAAGTGACATTTCACCGTCAGTGTAGATGACTCCTTCAATCATGAAACTCAATGGCACAACTGTGATATCAAGTTCTTCTACTAGTTCTGGTTGAATTGAAATTGTGGAATCTGTAACAATTTTTATTGTCATACTTTTCTCGCTTCCTTTGACATATTTCTCATAGTTATTTCATGAGTTAATAAATCTTCATCTGGCCTATTATAACAGATTATAATTATAAAAACTTATATTTTACCGCATCACTGCTTTTATGCCCAAGGCTGTCAATTTCTGTAAGACTTGAGTCGACTCTTCAATGTAGAACTTTGTTTGAAGGGTTTCTCTAGTAAGGTCATTATGAAAAATAACTTGGCAAGAACCTGGGTTTGCACGTAAAATATTTGCAATTTTTTGATTTTTGCTTGCATCAGAATTTGAAATCCAGAGCTTCGTTTTTGTCTCCTTAATTGGAACAACTGATGTCGCTTTAAGTTGCATTTCATCATTACGAAGTTCTGCCCAGCCTTTAATCAGAACCATTGTTCCTTTTTCAATTTTATGGCGATTCAGCATGTAATTATCTGAAAAGAAAACAGCTGTTATACTTGAAACTGTATCTGAACATTCTACAAAGGCCATTTGATTATTATTACGATCCTTTGAGGTACGCACACGTGAAATTTCTACCAGAATCGTTACAAGTTGATTTCCATTCAGCTGCTGCAATGGTGTATAACTTCCGTATAAGTTCTCTTGCCATTCTGTAATAGGATGAGATGAGATGGCAACTTCTAATAAATTGTACTCTAATTCATATTTTTCGCTGATTGTCAGGTCTTCTGCCTCTTGATAGCTAAACTTTATTTGATCTGTTGCAAAAAGGTCAAGTTGAAAAATCGTACTATAATTAATTAGATTTGGAAGATTTATGATAAGTTTCCCTCGATTTGGCTCTGTATTATCAAAACAGCCAATTTCAATCAAAGGTCGGATTAAGTTTGCTTGCTGCCACTGACTTGGAATTTTCCTAACAAAGTCCGACAAGTCTGTGAAAGGTCCATGATTTGCAATCCAAAAGGCCATATCACGCGGAATTCCTTTAATATGAGCCAATCCAAGATTCACAGTTTTGTCTCTTACTTTATCATAATAGGGCATTTTATTAATATCAAGTGGTGCAAATGTATAAGCATTCTCTTTCAGATCCGTCAAAATCCGTTTGCGATCATAGTTTTCCAGATAAACCTCATAAAACTCATCTGGATAATGTGACTTGAAAAAGGCTAATTGGACTGCCAAAGCTGCATAAACAAAGGCATGTGAACGATTAAAACCGAAACCTGCAAATTTTACAATTAAGTCATAAATCTGAGAAGCACTTTCAGCAGCGTGGCCCAATTTAACAGCACCTGCAACAAAGTCTGAGCGCATTTTTTCAAATTCTTTAGTGCTTTTACGCTTTGAAATATTACGGCGCAAAATATCTGCTTGCCCTAGGGTAAAACCTGCATATTTCTGAGTTACTTGCATGACCTGCTCTTGATAAATCATAATCCCAAAAGTTGGTGCTAATATATCTGTTAGCAGTGGATCAATTGCTTGCCCTGACTCTTTCCCATGGCGTCGTGCTAAGAACTGGGGAATAAAATCAGATGCCCCTGGATTCCTAATGGCACGCGCATTTGCAACATCTTCAAATTTGGTAGGCTCTAACTGCTTAAGCAAACGTCGGGCCGAACTACGCCAAAATTGAAAGATTCCTTCTGTATTTCCTGCACGAAAAAGAGATAAGGTTTCAGGTTCTTCAAGATCAATGTATAAGGGATCAATATCTACCTTCCTTCGCTCCTTTACCTTATCGCGAACCTTAGAAATGAGAGATAAATAATTCAGGCCAAGAAAGTCAATTTTGAGTAGGCCAATAGCTTCAATATCAGATGCTTCAAATTGAGCTACTGCCAGTCCATCACTCGGTTTTAGAGCCGTATAATGATAAAGTGGATTTTCTGACAAGACGATAGCCGAAGCATGAAGCGAAGTCTGACGCGGTAGACCCTCGATTTTTTGAGCAAAATGAAAAACTCGCTGTAAACGCTCAGAGCGGAGAATTTCAGCCTTAAAACGCTGATTTGTTTGAAACTCCTCTGCCAAATTACCTCGTAGATAATAAATCGAGCTTGTCATTTGACTCAACTCCATCTCATTCATACCAAAAACTTTACCTACATCACGTAAGGCCTGCCGTTTACCAAAAGTTGAAAAAGTCAGAACTTGGGCCACATGGTCAGTCCCATAACGTCGTTGCATATAAGCCAGTAAGTCTTGTCGCTTCTCATCTGGAATATCAATATCTATATCTGGCATGGCAATGCGTTCAGAATTCAGAAAACGCTCAAAAAGGAAATTATATTCAACTGGATCAAGATGCGTAATCCCAAGAGAATAGGCAACCAGTGAGCCAGCTGATGAGCCGCGTCCCATTCCACAATAAATATCGTTTTCAGCTGCAAAGCGCAATAAATCCGCAACGATTAAGAAATAATCGTCAAAACCCATTTCATGAATAACGGATAGTTCATGATTCAGACGTTCTTGATAAACGTTGTTAACGGCTACACGGCCAGCCAGACCTTTTTC